>NZ_CP063397.1:3697952-4063937 GCF_021729845.1 Rhizobium sp. SL42 | reverse complement strand
AAAAATCAAACAAATCAATAACCGCCTCCGTAAAACCGGGGCGGTTTTTTGCGTTCCCGAGCCGGGGAAAACCTAACCTCCAAGCCGCTCAAGATAGCCATGGCGCTTCTTCGCACATGGTTGCGCTGCAGCGCCAATCGCCCAGAAATGTCTAGAGGCGCACCCTTGCTTCCAAGCATTGATTGGCGCGCCTATGCGGTTGTGGGTGAAAATTAACTGCTGGCGTAGAGGGCTAGCTTGACCCGTTTCCCGCCGGATGTAACTACGGCATGGCCGCGGGAGTTTGCAGCATGATATGAACCTGCAGTCGGCAGAACAGTTGCCTCACCGGTGTAAGGAGATAATCCATGCCATACCATTTTCTGGACTTGGCCGTAACATCGAGCGTTCGGGCAGCACAGGCCGAAATGGGCGCTGACCACATCTGGCTGGGAAATCACGATCGGCCTTCCGATCGCTTCACGGAAAACGAGGTCGCTTTTATCGAGCAGCGTGACAGCTTCTACATCGCTTCCGTTTCCGAAACGGGCTGGCCCTATGTGCAACACCGTGGCGGGGCGCGGGGCTTCCTCAAGGTGATTGATGATCAGACCCTGGCCTTTGCGGATTATCGCGGCAACCGCCAATATATCAGCACCGGCAACTTTCAGGACAATGATCGCGCCTGCCTGTTCCTGATGGACTATCCGCATCGGGCGCGTCTCAAGATGTATGGGCATGTCGAAAGACTTGCGGTCGATGCAGACCAGGCGCTGACTGATCGCGTCCTGGACACCGGCTACAAGGCGAAAGTCGAGCGGATCTTCAAAATTCGTCTCGAGGCCTATGACTGGAACTGCCCGCAGCATATCACGCCCCGCTATACGCAGGAGGAGGTCGAGCAGGCCGTAGAGCCACTCCGGGAAAGGTTGACCCAATTGGAGGCGGAGAATGCGCGCTTGCGTTCACGGCTGGCGGCCTCCGGAAATTGACGGCGGCCCGCTGACCGCGCTTGGCGCCAGCGTATGCCACAGCGTCGGCTTAGGCAATGTTTAGCGTCCGGGTACCATTGACACTTCAGTCTGTCTCGATCGGATGTGACTGATCAGCTTCAGTCAGGAACCTGTCCCGGTCGGTGGCGAATGGCGGAGGTTTGCTCGATCCATCGTCTCGTTTGACCTTCCGGATCCCGATGGCGCGTGATGTCGGAAACGACGGCCGCGCTGTCTGCCCCGCTCGCAAACACGCCTTCAAGCCGATCGACACGCAAGCCACCAATGGCGACAAGCGGTAGATTGCCGATCCTCGCTTTCCACCGGCCGAGTTTTTCTGGGCCTTGCGGTTGCCAGTTCATCTGTTTCAGTGTTGTCGGGTAAATCGGCCCGAGAGCGACATAGTCCGGGGAAACGGCAAGCGCTGTTTCTAGTTCCGCTTCGTTGTGGGTAGAGATGCCGATTCTCAGATTGGCCGTGCGGATCGCGTGGATGTCGGCCGCGGCCAGATCCTCCTGGCCGAGATGGATGAAGTCGCCCCCTTCCTCTATGGCGGTCTGCCAGAAATCATTGATGATCAGTTGGCAGTCGTGCCGGGCGCAGATTTGCCTGGCGCGGCGGACATGGGCGCGCACTGTCGACGGCTCGACATTTTTCATGCGCAACTGCACGAGTTTCACGCCGCAGGGCACAAGCCTTTCGATCCAGTCGGCGGTGTCGACAATCAGGTAGAACGGGTCAAGTGTCATGCGAAAACGCCTTTCCCGATTGTGGGCGTGGAGGGAACGGCCATGGTGCGCGGTTCCAGCATGCCTGCCTGATATGCCCGTTGTCCGGCAAGAATGGCGTCAGTAAAAGCCTGTGCCATCATCGGCGGATCAAGGGCGCCGGCGACCGCTGTGTTCAGAAGAACGGCGTCATAACCCAGTTCCATCACGGCTGTCGCATGCGAGGGCCTGCCGATTCCGGCGTCGACAATCAGCGGGATCTCGGGAAACGCTTCCCGCATCGCCCGCAGTCCGCCCAGGTTCTGCGGCCCCATGGCGCTGCCGATCGGGGCGCACCATGGCATCAGGACCCTGCAGCCTGCCGCTAGCAGCTTTTCCCCGACAACCAGATCGTCGGTCGTGTAGGGAAAGACATGGAAGCCTTCCTCGTTCAGGATGCGTGCGGCCTCAACCAAGCCAAAGACATCGGGTTGCAGCGTGTCCTGACGACCGATGACCTCGAGCTTTATCCAATTGGTGGCAAAGACTTCCCGCGCCATCCTGGCCGTGAGCACGGCTTCGGATACACTGTGGCAGCCTGCGGTGTTCGGCAGGACATGCACTCCGAGATCCTTGACGAGTTGGAAAAATGCGCCGCCCGCCTTGCCGCCGGCGGTTTCGCGACGAAGTGATACCGTGACGATCTCTGTGCTGGAGCGGCGGATTGCCTCGGCAAGAATGGCTGGTGACGGATAGCGCGCCGTGCCGAGCAGCAGACGCGAGGAAACCTCGATCTCGTAGAGCAACAAGCCCATGTCATCCTCCCTGCATCGGCGAGAGGATCTCGATCCGGTCGCCCTGGTTCAACTGGTATCGTGGCCGATCCTCGCGATGGACCAGGTCACCATTGACTGCGGTTGCCAGCCAGTCACCCTCGTATTCAAGTGCGGTCAATAGTTCGGCAAGTGTCGCCGCCGCGCAGTCCTGCGGCTCGCCATTGATGGTCAGCTTCATGCGATTTTCCTTTCCACGCTGGTGTGGCGGCGTTCAAGCCGATCCGCGACCTCTTGTGCCATGGCGGGTGCCAGCAGAAAGCCGTGACGATACATGCCGGCAACGGCCAGTCCCTCCGGTGTTTCGACAACACGGGGGATGTTGTCGGCAAAGGCGGGACGGATGCCGGTGCCTGTTTCGGTGACGCGCGCCTCACCGAATGCGGGGTGCACGGCGTAAGCCATGTTGAGCAGTTCCATCAGCGATCGGACGGCTATCGGGCCGTTGTCTTCGGCCTCGATCATCGTTGCGCCAAGCATGAACAGGCCGTCGCCGCGTGGCACGACGTAGAGAGGATGGCGCGGATGAAGCAGGCGCACCGGCCTCGCCAAGGTGATATCACCCGTTTGCAGATAGAGCATCTCGCCGCGCACACCGCGAAGGCCGTGGACGGTTCCGATTGCCGCTGCGCCGGTGCAGTCGACAATGCAGTTGACGGCTTGGCCGGTGGTGCCATCGCGGCTGTGATCGCGGGCGGGCGGGGGCATCGCTTCATTACAGGCGAGGCGGAACACGGTGCCACGTTTTTCCAGGCTCTCATACAGGCGCTGCATCACCTGGCGCGGGTCCAGATGAGCCTCTTCGGCAAAGAACAATCCCTTGTGAAATCGTCCGGCCAGGTCGGGCTCCAGAGCGGCGATGGCTTCCGCATCCACCCATTCATAACCCTGCGTGCGTGCTGCAAAGCGGCCGAGTTCTGCGCTGTCCCTTGACTGGGCAAGGACGAGTGTACCCTTGCCGATCACGTCTGCGGGCATGGTCTTTTGCCACCAATCCAGCCCCTGAAGCCCCAACTGCAACACCTGTTCCGGTGCTGCTTCGCGCTCGCAATAGGGCGCAAGCATGCCGCCTGCATAGCGGGATGCGCCATGGCCGACACTGGTGGCGCGTTCGTGAACTTCGACCGAAAAGCCACGGTTCACCAGTTCATGGGCGGTGACGAGACCGGCAATGCCGGCCCCTCTTATGACAACCGTCATTTCACTCTCCCGCCTCTGGCTGTGCCGTATCGTCCAGCGGCATGTAGAGCTGGCCACCCTGTCGAAACTTCTCCGCCATCGCGGCCAGGCCTTCCTTCTGCGCTTCCGCGCGGATGTCATGCGAGATCCGCATCGAGCAAAATTTCGGGCCGCACATCGAGCAGAAATGCGCAACCTTGTGGGCCTCCTTCGGAAGCGTCTCGTCGTGGAAGGCGCGGGCGGTATCGGGATCGAGCGACAGGTTGAACTGATCCTCCCAGCGGAACTCGAAGCGTGCGCGCGACAATGCATCGTCGCGAACCTGCGCTGCCGGATGGCCCTTGGCCAGATCGGCGGCATGGGCGGCGATCTTGTAGGTGATGACGCCGACTTTCACATCGTTGCGGTCGGGCAGGCCGAGATGTTCCTTTGGCGTGACATAGCAGAGCATGGCGGTTCCGAACCAGCCGATCATGGCGGCACCAATGCCCGACGTGATGTGGTCGTAGCCGGGGGCGATATCGGTGGTCAGCGGCCCGAGGGTATAGAAGGGGGCTTCGCCACAGACCTTCAACTGCTTGTCCATGTTTTCCTTGATCTTATGCATCGGCACATGACCGGGACCCTCGATCATGACCTGGCAATCCTTGGCCCAAGCGATCTGGGTCAGTTCCCCCAGGGTCTCCAGTTCGGCAAACTGGGCGGCGTCATTGGCGTCGGCGATCGAACCGGGGCGAAGCCCGTCGCCCAGCGAGAACGACACGTCGTAGGTCCGGCAGATGTCGCAGATCTCCTCGAAATGCTCATAGAGGAAACTCTCGCGGTGATGATGCAGGCACCACTTGGCCATGATCGAGCCGCCGCGGCTGACGATGCCGGTGACGCGATTGACGGTCAGCGGAATGTAAGCGAGCCGGACGCCGGCATGGATGGTGAAATAGTCGACGCCCTGTTCAGCCTGTTCGATCAGCGTGTCGCGATAGACCTCCCAGGTCAGGTCCTCTGCTATGCCGCCGACCTTTTCCAGCGCCTGGTACAGCGGCACCGTGCCGATCGGCACCGGTGAATTGCGGATGATCCAGTCGCGGATGTGGTGAATGTTGCGGCCGGTGGACAGGTCCATGACGGTGTCGGCACCCCAGCGGATCGCCCATACCATCTTTTCAACCTCCTCTGCCATCGACGAGGTGACGGCGGAATTGCCGATATTGGCATTGATCTTGACGAGGAAATTGCGGCCGATGATCATCGGCTCGAGTTCAGGATGGTTGATGTTGGCTGGAATGATTGCGCGGCCGGCGGCGACTTCCATGCGGACAAATTCCGGCGTGACATAGTCCGGGATATGCGCACCGAAACTCTCGCCGTCGCGCTTCATCGTCTCCCTGGCCGCCTTGCGGCCGAGATTTTCGCGAATTGCGATGAATTCCATTTCTGCCGTGACGATCCCGGCTCTTGCATAGGCGAGTTGTGTGACGGCCTTGCCGCCCTTAGCGCGCAGTGGAGAGTGACGCCTGGGAAATTCGGGCGTCAGCCGGTCGCCGGAGACGAAGCCGTTGTCTTCCGGCTTGATATGGCGACCGGGATAGACCTCGACATCGGAGCGATCCGTGATCCAGGTTGCGCGATTGCGGGTCAATCCTGCATCAATCGCGATCGTCGTCGCCTGATCGGTGTAGGGACCGGAGCTGTCATAGAGGTTGACGGGCGGCTCGCCGGAGGTTGGATGAAGGGCGATCTGGCGCATCGGGACGCGAATGTCCGCGTGCAGTTGGCCTTGCAGATGGATTTTTGTCGAGGCCGGAAGTGGTCCGGTGGTGACTTCGGGTTTGGCAAAATTTTGGGCAATGTTCATCGTGAGGCTCCAAGTTTGATGTTGGAGACCCAGTCATGTCAGCCGGAAAGATGGATAGACGCCTGCCATAGGCCCACCTAGATGGACTCGTGGCATTGCAGCGCTCGCACCGTCCCTACGCCAGTATGAACTGGATCAGGTTCAACGGGTCACTGCGCTGCTTTCGAAAAAGCCCAGCAGACTCTCAGCCCCTTGGCGGGACCCCCCTGGTGAATGCGGCAAGGTTACGAAGATAAGGCTTGCCGCGTCAAGTGGCGATCTGAAGCGCGCTGTTGACATCGTCATGCCTTTGGCGGTGACGGCGGAGCCTTGCATGTGCTAAGCGCGCTGCGGTTCCTCTCGTTTGTGCCGGACAGGTCATGACGCAACAGCATCCCTGGTTTTTCCGATTGATTCCCGAAGCAGCGACAGTCAGCTACCGGGAGCGGGGGCGGGCAGTTGCGGGTGCCTTGATCGGGATCCTGGCGACTGGTCTTGTTGGCCATTTCTTCGCCAAGGAAAGTCCAGGTCTGCCCGCTTTGATCGCGCCGATGGGGGCCTCTGCGGTGCTATTGTTCGCTGTACCCTCCAGTCCCTTGGCCCAGCCCTGGTCGATCATGGGCGGCAATATCGTGTCCGCGCTCATCGGGGTTACGGTCGCCAAGCTGGTGGCGGATCCCTTTCTTGCCTCGGCCTTGGCTGTCGGCGTGGCGATTGCCGCGATGATGGCACTGCGCTGCCTGCATCCGCCGAGCGGTGCCATAGCCCTGACGGCGGTCCTCGGTGGCCCGCTCGTGCAAAGCTTGGGCTATGATTTCGTCGTCTGGCCGGTCGCCGGAAACTCGTTGCTCCTGCTGCTATTGGCGCTCGCTTTCAACAATCTGACCGGCCGCCGCTATCCGCATATGCCGAAACCGGCAGCTTCCGAACACGGTACGTCCGATCCATCGCCGGTCGAGCGCATCGGCTTTACCCGCGCGGATCTCGACGAGGTGCTGCTGGAATACGACGAATTTCTCGATATCGACCGGGACGATCTCGAAAATATCCTGCGGCGCACGGAACTTCGTTCCTACCAGCGGCGCAGCGGCGATACCGTCTGTGCCCAGATCATGTCGCGCGACGTTGTTGCCGTTGCGCCAGACGCTTCATTGCAGGAGGCCTTGACGCTGTTGCGACGTCATCACATCAAGGCGTTGCCGGTGACAGACGACAATGCCCGGGTCATCGGTATCGTCACGCAGACGGATCTGCTGGACAAGGCCGAGTGGAACAAAGGTCGGCCGGTCATCGGCTTTCGCCGGCGATTGCAGCTCGCGCTTTCCGGTGCTTCTGCTCCGAACGGCACCGTGCGCGATATCATGACGACACCGGTCCGTACGGTACTGCCCCAGTCTCCGGTTTCGGCGGCGATTGTCACGTTCGCCGAGGAAGGACTGCACTATCTCCCGGTGATCAACGGTGGGAACCGGCTGGTCGGCATAATCTCGCAGACAGATGTTCTGGTCGCCATGCTGGCCGACAAATAAGCCTTGGCTGATTTGCGCTGAGAATAAATTGGAACGCGATTGACAGAACTCGGATCAAAGGTATACGACTGTCTGAATTGGTATGACCACTTGGCCACCTGTCCAGAAGGCGCATCAAACGATGATTTTTTCTGCCGTGGAATCGCGCCGCCTGTATCGGCAGGTGGCGGACCAGATGCGGGGCCTGATCGAGAGCGGTGAGCTGGCGGCGGGTTCGAGACTGCCTGCGGAGCGAGAGTTGGCACAGATGCTGGGCGTTTCGCGTCCGACGGTGCGCGAAGCCCTGATCGTCCTGGAGGTCGAGGGTTTCATCGATATCCGCATGGGTTCGGGCATCTACGTGACAGCACGCAAGGTGCCCGCCAGCGACATGCCGCCTGAGGATTTCGAAGGCCCGTTCGAATTGCTGCGTGCGCGGGCGGTCGTCGAATGTGCGGTTGCTGAGGAAGCTGCAAGGCTCGCAAAGCCCGAGCACATCCTGATTCTAGACGACAATCTTGCCCGGATGGCGGCGGCTCTTGATGATCGTCGCCAGGCGCTGGCGCTCGATCGCGACTTCCATGTCATCGTATCCGGCATCATCGCCAACCAGACGCTGAACCGCTTCGTCGGCAGTATCCACGACATGCGCATGACGCCGTATTTCGAGAAGCTCGCCAGCTATTTCGAAAACAAGGATACCTGGAGGGCGGCGATGGAGGAGCATCGCGCGATCCGGGACGCGATTGCAGCGGGTGATCCGGCCGCAGCCCGGGCCGCAATGCGGGCCCATCTTGATCAATCACAGCTTCGCCTGTCGGAAAGTTTCGAGGAGGAAACGACCGACGGTTCGATACCGGCCGCATGGAGGCGTGCCGGCGGCGTCTAGCCGATCCACTGACTTTCAACCTGGGAGGAGAATGAAATGAAGTTCAGACTGAAAATGCTTTTGGGCGCGACCGCCGCCGTTCTGGCCACGGCATTCACCGCGCATGCCGAAACCGTGCTGAAGTGGGCGCATGTCTACGAGACATCGGAACCGTTCCACAGCGAATCCGTCTGGGCGGCCGAGGAAATCGGCAAGCGCACCGAAGGGCGCTACAAAATCGATGTCTTCCCCGCGTCGCAGCTTGGCAAGGAAGCCGATCTGAACCAGGGCCTCAAGCTCGGCACGGTCGACATCATCATTTCCGGTTCGAGCTTTGCGGCGCGCGAATATGCGCCGATCGGCGTGACCTACTACCCCTACACGTTCCGCGATCCGGCTCACCTGATCGCCTATACCAAGAGTGACGTTTTCAAGCGTCTTGCCCAGGGTTATGAGGAGGCATCCGGCAATCACATTGTCGCCGTTACCTATTACGGAACACGGCACACCACTTCGAACAAGCCGATTGCCAAATGCGCAGATATGGCCGGACTGAAGATCCGCGTGCCGGACGTCCCGGCCTATCTCGCCATGCCGCGCTCCTGCGGAGCAAACACCACGCCGATCGCGTTTGCCGAGGTCTATCTTGCCCTGCAGAACGGCACGGTCGAAGCGCAGGAAAACCCGCTGACCACGATCGAAGCGAAGAAGTTCTACGAAGTTCAGAAGCACATCGTGCTCACCGGCCACATCGTGGATCATCTCAATACGCTGATTTCGAAGAGCCTCTGGGCGCAGCTGTCGGATGCCGACAAGCAGATCTTCACAGAGGTGATGCAGCAGGCGGCCGAGCGGAGCACCAATATCATTGCCGAACGTGAAAAGGCTTTGGTGGCGACGTTCAAGGAGCGCGGAATCGATGTTGCCGAAGTCGACAAGACCGACTTCGAAAAGACCGTGATGGAAAAAGCGGCCATGGAAGACTTCGGCTATGTCAAGGCCGACTGGGAGGCGATCCGCGCCGTCAAGTGATCCGTGTGCCGGCTCTCCGACGGGAGAGCCGGCATCCCTTCCCCTTTCGCGGATGTCTGCCATGTCAAAAGAAATCCATACGCCGATCACAGCGGAGGAACTTGCTCATTCCTTCGATGAAGCTGCACCCGATATCGATATCTCGCACTATGCGATCGAAGACTGGGTCACGCTTGCAATTTTCTGGCTCATGGCGGGTTGTGTCTTCCTGCAATTCTTCACCCGCTACATACTCAACAATTCCTACGCCTGGACAGAAGAGATCGCCATCAATTGCCTGATCGCCGTGGTCTTTCTCGGCGCGGTGATGTGTGTGCGCGTGTCGCGCCATATCCAGGTGGATGTGCTCTATCACTATGTTCCGGCAAAGGTGGCGCGTGTCCTTGCGATCTTTGTCGATCTCGTGCGGGTCGGCTTCCTTGCCTATGCCTGCTGGCTGATGTGGCGCTACGTGTCGATTGTCGCCGACGAGCGCATGGTCACCGTCGATCTGCCACGCAGCATCGTCTTCTACAGCGTGATGGCCGGCTTTGTGCTGATGCTGTTCCGCTCCATTCAGGTATTCATCGCCAATCAGCGGCGCGGCTATTCCGTGCTCGAGCGGCCGGAAGAATTTCAGAAGATCGAGGATTGATCCATGCTTCTGCTCGTCGGTTCCTTTCTTGTCCTGATGGTCGTCGGGGTGCCCGTTTCCATCTCCATGGCTGTCGCATCCGTCCTCTATCTCGTCTTTTACAATGTCGCGCCCGATATCATCGCCGCGCAGCGGATGATTGCCGGTGTCGAGAGCTTTCCGCTGCTTGCTGTTCCGTTCTTCATTCTCGCCGGGAACCTGATGAATTCCGCCGGCGTCACCGGCCGTATCTATTCCTTCGCGGTCGCGCTGGTCGGCTGGATGAAGGGCGGGCTGGCGCAGGTCAACATCATCGGTTCAGTCATCTTTTCCGGCATGTCGGGTACGGCTCTCGCCGATGCGGCGGGCATTGGCACGATCGAGATCAAGGCGATGAAGGACCATGGCTATCCGGTCGAAGTCGCCGTCGGCGTGACGGCAGCGTCCGCCACCCTGGGGCCGATCTTTCCGCCCTCGCTGCCGTTTGTGATCTACGGCATGATGGCGAATGTCTCCATCGGCGCCTTGTTCATGGCCGGCATCATTCCGGGTGTCGTCATGACGCTTCTGATGATGATCACGGTGGCAATCTTTGCCTATCGGCGCGGATGGGGTGCTGACACGCCTTTCGAGATCAAGCGGCTGTTGTCGGCGTCGATCGAGGTGATGGTAGTGCTGGCGGTGCCATTGTCGATCTACGCACTTATGCTGGCTGGCCTGTCGATCAACATGGCGGTGGCTGTTGCACTCGTGTTGTTGCTGGCAGCAGACTGGTATTTCGATTTTTCGGCCGTCATGGCGCTGATGACGCCGGTCATCCTGATCGGTGGCATGACCATGGGGTGGTTCACGCCGACGGAGGCGGCGGTCGCGGCGGTTCTGTGGTCGCTGTTCCTTGGCCTGGTGCGCTACCGGACAATGACGCTTAAGTCACTGTCGCGTGCG
This sequence comes from Rhizobium sp. SL42, assembly GCF_021729845.1. Lineage (NCBI taxonomy): Bacteria > Pseudomonadati > Pseudomonadota > Alphaproteobacteria > Hyphomicrobiales > Rhizobiaceae > Rhizobium > Rhizobium sp. SL42. Next base: position 4,053,447 of record NZ_CP063397.1, on the reverse strand, counting down.
ACCTTCGACACGATCGAGACAACCGCATCGGTCCTGTTCATCGTCACGGCCGCATCGATCTTCGCCTGGCTTTTGACGGTCAGTCAGGCCGCACAGATGTTGTCCGGTGCAATGTTGTCGATCACCGACAACAAGTGGGTGTTTCTTATCCTGGTCAACCTGCTCATGCTGTTCGTCGGCTGCTTCCTGGATACGATCGCGGCGATCACAATCCTGGTGCCGATACTGCTGCCAATCGTATTGCAGTTCGACATCGATCCGGTGCATTTCGGTCTGATCATGACGCTCAACCTGATGATCGGGCTGTTGCATCCACCGCTCGGCATGGTGCTCTTCGTGTTGTCGCGCGTTGCCAAGCTTTCCGTCGAGCGGACCACAATGGCAATCCTGCCCTGGCTCGTGCCGCTGTTCATTGCTCTCATCCTGATCACCTTTGTTCCGGCCGTCACGCTCTGGCTGCCGACAGAGCTCGGTTTGATCCGCTGAGGGAGATGGAATGATGCAAACGCGCCTTGCCCGGCTTTATGGCCAACGTGATCTCAAGGTTGAAACGGCTGATGTTGGCGAGCCGGGCGAGGGAGACGTCCTGATCAAGATGTCGGCCGGCGGCATCTGTGGCTCGGATCTCCATTACTATCAAGATGGAGGCTTTGGTCCGGTGCGTGTCCGTGAGCCGATCATTCCCGGCCATGAAGCGTCGGGCCATGTTGCCGCCCTGGGCCGCGGCGTCTCAGGATTGGCAATCGGCGATCTGGTCGCGGTCAATCCCAGCCAGCCTTGCGGCCACTGCCGGTTTTGCCGCGAGGCGATACCGATCCATTGCCTCAACATGCAGTTCATGGGCAGCGCGATGCGCCTGCCGCATGCGCAGGGCATGTTTCGCGACTGGATGATTGTTCCGTCGCTCCAGTGCTTCCCGGCAGGCTCCCTGGTCACAGCCGGAGAAGCCGCCTGCGCCGAGCCGCTTGCAGTTTGTCTGCATGCGGTGGCGCAGGCTGGCAATCTCTCGGGTCGCACGGTCCTCGTTACCGGGGCCGGCCCGATCGGCGCGCTGGTCGTGGCCGCTGCGCGTCATGCCGGCGCGGCCGACGTTGTGGTTACCGATCTTGCCGATGCCGCGCTCGAAAGGGCAAGGGCAATGGGGGCCACCAGAACGATCAATGTTCGTCACGATTCAGGCGCGCTTGCTCCGTTCGAGGCGGATAAGGGGCAATTCGATGTGGTCTTCGAATGCTCTGCTTCGGAGGCGGCGCTCAGAACAGCAATCGCGACGGTGCGGCCGCGCGGCCTGATCGTGCAGGTCGGCGTGACGGGCGATATCACGCTTCCGCTCAATGCGTTGGTCGGCAAGGAATTGCGTCTCGTCGGTTCGCAGCGTTTCGATGCGGAATTCGGCAAGGCCGTCCACCTGATTGCCGACCGGAGCATCGACGTTCGGCCGATCATTTCGCACAGCTTTCCGATCGATCAAGCGGTCGCGGCCTTCGAGCAGGCGGGCGACCGATCGGCGGCCTGCAAGGTGCAACTCAGTTTTCTTCGCTGAAGGGGTTATTCATGCGACATACATGGCGTTGGTTCGGTCCTGTCGACCGGGTGAGTGTGCAGGATGCGGCCCAAGCTGGTGCGCTTGGTATCGTCAGCGCTCTGCATCACATTCCGACAGGGGAGGTCTGGCCGGTCGAGGAGATCGCCAAGCGGAAGGGTGAAATTGCGGCAGGCGGGCTTCAATGGGATGTCGTCGAAAGCATCCCTGTGTCCGAAAGCATCAAGACCCAGACCGGGCCTTGGCGCGAGCATATCGGCCATTGGCAGGAGACCCTTCGGCGCGTGTCAGCCGCGGGTATCAAGACTGTCTGCTACAATTTCATGCCGGTGCTGGACTGGACCCGCACGGACCTGAGATGGAAGGCTCGGCACGGCGCCAGAGCTATGCGCTTCGACCGTATTGATTTCGTCGCCTTCGATATCCATCTGCTGGAGCGGCCGGCGGCACCGGCCGAGTATGACCCGGAAACCCGGGAACAGGCCTTGCAACGTTTCCGAGGGATGACCGACGAGCGCAAGCTCGGCCTTTCCCGCAATATCGGGGCGGGGCTTCCCGGTTCTGCTGACGGCTACAGTCTGCCGCAGCTGCGTGCGCATCTTGAGACCTATGCCGGCATTGATCGTGAAAGGCTGAAGCGGCACCTTGTCGATTTTCTTTCTGAGGTCACGCCCGTTGCCGAAGAGGTTGGGATCAATATCTGCGCCCATCCGGACGATCCGCCATGGGCGCTGCTTGGCCTGCCGCGTGTTTTGTCGAATGCCGACGACTATGCCCATATGCTGAATGCGGTCGACCGCCCCGCCAATGGCATGACTTTCTGCACCGGGTCTCTTGGAGCCCTTGGTTCGAATGACCTGCCAGCCATGGTGCGCCAGTTTGCACCCCGTATCCATTTCGTCCACCTGCGCAATGTCCGACGCGAGGAGGATCGCACGCCATGTTCGTTCTACGAGGATGAACATCTCGAAGGCGACACCGATATGGTCGCGGTCATTGCCGAACTTGTTGCGGAAGAAAAGCGACGGAAGGCCGAGGGTCGCCCGGATCACCAGATCCCGATGCGCCCCGACCATGGACAGGAAATCCTCGATGACCTGACGCGTGGCGCCCAGCCCGGCTATCCGGCAATCGGGCGCCTCAAAGGTCTCGCCGAACTGCGCGGCATCGAGCGGACTTTGTCACATCTCACTTACGGACTGTCCTGATCATGCTCCTGTCTTCTTCCTCCCAATTGAATGACGGGGTACTCATGCCGCGCTATGATCGCTCCAGGCTCAAGCCCGGCATCGTTCATATCGGCTTTGGCGCCTTTCATCGCGCACACCAGGCGGTCTACACGGACACCGCGCTTGCGGCGTCCTTCGGCGACTGGGGCATTGTCGGCGTGAGCCTGCGCTCGTCTGAGCCGATCCGTGATTTGACAGCACAGGATCATCTGTTTTCCGTGATTGCATGCGATGCATCGGGGGCAGAGCCTCGTGTCGTCGGCTCAGTCGTGGGGGGTATTTCGGCCGCGAACGACCGCGACGGCCTGCTGGTGTTATTGGCCGATCCGGCAATCCGCATCGTTTCGCTGACGGTCACGGAAAAGGCTTATGGTTTCGATCCCGCATCGGGAGGACTTGATCGTCGCCATCCAGCCGTTGCTGCCGATCTTGTGACGCCCGCTGCGCCGATTGGTGTGATCGGCATGCTGGTCGAAGGGCTTGCGCGGCGCAAGCGGGCGGGCGTGTCGCCCTTCACTGTGTTGTGTTGCGACAACCTGCCGACCAATGGTCGGGTGGTCGAGCGTCTCGTATTGGAAATGGCGCAGGCGCGCGATCCGGCGCTTGCCAGCTGGATTGCGGCGGAAGGTGCGTTTCCATGCACGATGGTGGACCGCATCGTTCCTGCTGCAACGAATGAGACGCGTCGCCGTGCGGCCGATCTCCTCGGTGTTGAAGACAAGCTGGCGCTGGACACCGAGCCCTTCATGCAATGGGTGATCGAGGATCGCTTCGTTTCCGGTCGACCGGAATGGGACCGTGCCGGCGCTCTGTTCGTTGCCGATGTCGAGCCATACGAGAAGATGAAGCTCCGGATGCTGAACGGGCCGCATTCGATGATTGCCTATCTCGGCCAGCTCAAGGGTCTTGAGTATGTCAAGGATGTCATGGCAGTGCCGACATATGCCGATCGCGTGCGCCGGCATATGTCGGCTGCAGCTCTGACGCTGGACCCCGTGCCGGGCATCGATCTCGGACAGTATCAGCAGCAACTGATCGAGCGCTTTTGCAACCCGACAATCGCTCATCGCACGAAACAGATTGCAATGGACGGAAGCCAGAAGCTGCCGCAGCGTATTTTTGCAGCGGCAGTCGATGACCTGGCTGCAGGGCGTAATGCGGCCGTCTTTGCCGAAGCAACGGCGTTCTGGATTGCCTATGTCATGCAGAACCCGCAGATCGAGGATCCGCGGGCCTTGGAGTTGCGCCAAGCCTCTGCGGCCGTGGATCCTGCCGATCCGTCCGCCAGCTTCTTTGCTCTCCCCGGTTTGTTTCCTCCGCGACTGGCCGCAGATCGCGATTGGCGTGACCTTGTCAATGCCGCGCTAGATCTGGAGTTGCGGCCAGCTTAGAGGTGCCGGATTGCCCTTGGCGGGGCTATTCGGTGCGGGCATTAATGGCTTATCAATGGATTTATCATTTACTAATCCTAATAGACCGATTCGTTTTGCGGTTTCGAACGAACAAGGGCTCTCTGTCACGGACGGCGGAGACGGCGTTGTCTCGAGAGTGCACGATTGAGCTGGCATTTTGGTCGCGGCTGCACGTCGGCAGCAGCTTGGGAGGACATGCAAATGAATTTGACTTCAAACTCGAATGCCGCCGACTCGCTCGAGATCATTGCATTTCGTCTGCATGATCAGGAGTTCTGCGTGAAGACGACCTCCATCCGCGAAATCCGCGGCTGGGCTCCTGTCACACCCATCCCGCATTCACCCTATGAAGTGCTTGGTGTCATGAACCTGCGCGGCACCGTGATCCCGATCGTCGACCTGGCGGTCAAGCTCGGCATGCCGGCAGCACAGGCAACCGAGCGGAGTGCCGTTGTCGTGACCGAAGTCAACGGTATGACCGTCGGGCTGCTGGTCGATGGCGTATCGGATATCCTCACCGTTGCCGGTAGCACCCTGCAGCCGCTTCCGGCCGCCACGGGCCCGAGTTCGGCGTTCTCGGACGGCATCATCGCCCATGACAAGAGCATGATCTGCTTCCTCAGCCTTGAGCGCATGTTCGGCGAAGACGACCCCTCCGGCTGGGGCATGGCGGCATAAGCCGACCCCCTTGAACTTTCACCTGTTCCAGGTTGACGCGGTGCGCAGAGATTGCGCGCCGCCATTTGGATTTTGTTTGCCATCTTGGCAAACATGTTGCCACCGTTCCCGCGCCATCCACGAGGAATTGCGACTTTTTTAAGTGTTCAGGGCCATTGTTGGCTTCTGGACGCTAGAAAAACACACATCTTTGGCGCATGATATTTTCGGAGGAACCGGGAAGGTGACGCAGTCTATTCATACTGATGCCGAAGATCTGATTGGCCGTCTGCAGGAGGCGCTTGTGGGAACGCATGGTCGTGATTTCTCGCTCGATGCCGTGCGTTCACTCGTCTCCATGGAAGTTGGAGAGTGGAATAGCGACCGTGGTCCGCAACCGATCAAGCAGGTTGCCCCGCTGATCAGCCACAAGATCCGTCTCGTTTCCGAATAGTCGTTCTCCTTCAGCGAATGGCTGTTATGACGCAGCTCGTTCGCTTGTTTCCATACAACGCCGTGACATTGCCGCCGAGCTTGGAGTTCGACAGCGGCCGGAGGTCGGCGAACTCGGTTTCCATCTTCTTGTCATTGCTCAACGCGACATAGGGTTCGAGCCACCCGAGCGACGACGTGTTGTCCTTCAAACCAGGCTCGACCGTCTGTTTGACGCCGGTGATTTTCTGAACAATTGTTGGATCCTTGACGGCGTTGATCGAGAAGCGCGCCATTGTGGCCAGCTTCGTCAGGTCTGCCCCGCCCTTTCCATAGCCCGCAGAGCAAAGCCGTGCGATTGATGTGACCAGCGGCGACATCGCATGCAACTGGTAGTGCAGAGCATATTGCTGCCGGTTCATCTCAAGAGGCAGGCTGCCATCAGGAGAGGCATCGGCAATCATCGTCCGGTTGCTGAGAATGGCCCAGTCGGTCAGCGGTTTGTCTTCATTGAGGATGCCGACCTCTCCAACCGCGAGGCTCGCCCAGGCGCGCAGGTTGTTGCGGGCCGCCCCCTTCGTTGCATCATTGTCGAAGAAGTCGACCGTTGCGCGAGCCCGTTCCAGCAGCCATTTCTCGATGACGCGCTGTCTGTCGGCCACACCGCTCACCTGGTTACGGCTTTCTGCATAGGCGATGGCGATGCCGCCGACACGCGAAGGAACGGAGAGTTTGGCATTGTCCGTCTTCATGTCGCTAAGTGCATTGGCCGAGGCCCATTGGTATACGGCATTGATGACGCAGCGCTGGTACTCCGCACGGGTGGCTGCGTCGGTTTCCTTGCCGGCCTTGGTCACCTGCTTGGCCAGGTTCTGGATAAACAGATCGATAGGCTTCAAGGCCTTGGTCACGGCAGCGTCGGAATCATCGTCCAGATCGGATCGAGTTTTGGAGGCCGCTTCATAGCGGCTGCCAAAGCCGAGGCTGATCACCGGGGCGGGGATTGCGAAGCAGGTCTCTTCCGCAGCTTCCGCGATGGATGCTGTGCCACTCAGCGCCGTCAATGCGAGCAGTGATACCGCGGCAGCGCCGCATATCCGTGAAGTGGTCAAATCGGTCAAAGGCTCAGCCCTCCGTTCCAGCTTTGGTCAACATCAAGACATGGGTGGCTTCGGGATAGCCAGCCGCGGCCGACTTCGCCATCCAGTATTGGGCGGCATCAAGCGCGGGCTTTGTTCCCGTGCCGTAGGCATAAGACTGCGAAAGCAGATACATGGCTTCAGCATCACCAGCTTCAGCCGCCTTCTTCAGCCATGCAAAAGCATCGACGATGGCCAGGCTTTGCTTCGGGTCGTTGCGCAGCAGCTTGCCCAGTTCCCGCATGGCCACTGGCTGGCCGGTGTCGGCAGAACGTTGATAGAGATCCCTGACATTGATCCTCAGGCTTACTTGACGCCTGATTTCAGGCTTCATGTTGGCCAGCATGAGGAGTTTTTCGGGCATGCTGTTGAGATCCGAGCGCTGAACGAGGTCAACGAAGATGTCGCTCGCCGCCTTCGGATCATAAGCGTCACCGGCATTGTTGGCATAGTATTTCACCAGACGGTAGAAGGCCGCCGGTTCGCCACCGCTGCGAGCCTCGGCGTACAGATCAAGCGCCGTCTTGTTGGTGTCCGGCGTGTTGAGTTCCATATACATGTCGGCGATCTTGACCTTGCGCCAGGCATCATCGGTCGCGATATGGGTCGCGATCGCCAACCAGCGCTTGGCATCTTCTCGGTTGTGCCGCATGGCGAACTCGGCGAGTGACATCGAGTCATCGTAGTCGCAGCGTTGCGAGCCGATGGCGCGCTGATAGAAGAGCTCACGCGTTGCATCGTCCTCGGCATTCTCGGCAAGCAGCAACTGGGCGGCCATGTCGCCCTTCTGCTTCATCACATCGCCATAGTAGCTGACAGGCGAGGAAAGCGGATCGAGGCCTTCGCCCTCCAGTTCTTCCAAGAGCCGGATGGCGCGACCGTAGCCGCCTTCAGCCAGTGGCTTCAGGATTTCCTTGGCAAGTTGCACACTGTCGCGGTCGCTGGCGTAGTTTTCGATAAGGAAGCGTGCAAAGCTCAGCCCGGCATCGACGCTCATCGCTTCACTGGTCAGCCGGATACTCTGCTTGGCTTCGGTCATCCGACCTTTCTCGACGTTCTGCTTGAAATCCAGCAGGACGGCTTCAACGGTCGCGCCGCGCCGAACCTCGGCGCGCTGCTCCCAGAATTTCAGCACCTGTTCTGCGTAACCGGCGCTTTTCAGATAGCGTTGATACAGGGCCAAGGCGCTGGCACGGCCGTAGAGTGCCTGGGTCTGGATCGCTGCAATCACAAGCGGATCCTTGAGTTGCGGGAGCTGGTCAATCTGATCGGCCTTGAGATTGAGGGTCTTGTTGCCCGCGCCTGCTTCAATATCCGACCAATAGGCCGCAGCCTCCAGGTCGGGGCCATTCGGATCGATGCAGAGATAGATGCGCTGCAACTTGGCAATGGCATTGATTTCGCCATTGCTCTGGATTGCCTGGCTGAGAAGATCGGTCGAGCGGGCGAGAGTGGCTGCACTCGGACTTTCGCGCACGAGAAGTTCGGCGAGATCGATGCCGCCTTCGATGTCACCGCGCTTAACCGCTTCTTCCAGCAAAGGTTTGGTCTTTTCCGCCGATTGCCAGACGCCCTCCCTGTTCTGGACCAGACGTGCAAGACGCGTGAAGGCCCAGGGCGGAGGGTCTGCTCGTTCGATGAGCTGGCGGAGCGTGGTCTCGTAGGCTGCCGCGTCTGCCGTGGAGGTATCCTTGGTCTGCTCGTAAAGTTGGGCTTGCTTCACCAGTCCGGCCTGATTTCCGGATCTTTCCGCGATGCCGTAATAGTGAAGCGCTTTTTCCCGATCACGCTCGACGATTGCACCATCGGCGTAGAGCCGGCCGAGCTCCAGGATCGCGGCCATGTTGCCACCGTCTGCCGCCATCGTCAGATATTTCACCAGAACATCATTATCCTTGATGATCTTTTCGCTCAGCAGATTGTATTCGGCGACTTCCCAGGCCGCGGATGTATCGCCAAGATCGGCGGCGAACTTGTACCAGACAAGGCTGACATTCGGGTCATTCTTGACGATCTCGCCACCGTCGTATTCACGCGCGACGCGGCCGATACGGTCGCAAATACCTTCATCGAGAACACCAACCAGCGAACCGAAGGCCATGTTGACGGCCAGTTCCGGTTCGATATCCCATTTGGAAATCTGTTCGCCGTTTTTGGTCATGCGGGCGAGGTCGAGGATGGCGTCCGCGTTGCCACCATAGGCAGCCTGGACCTTGAGTTCTAGGCCCCGGGTCCGGTCGGTTTCTATACCCTTGCCGTCGATAAGGTAATCGGCAAGCGTATTCAGAGATCCGGCGGGGTGGTCCTTGTTTTCCAGAAGCTTGCCGACGAGACCTTGTTCCCGAACCGTTTCACCTTCGCCCATTGCCAGCATCAGCTTGACCTTGTCGAACAGCGCGTCCTTGTCGCTATAGTCTCGCTTGATGGTTGGCAAAAGTTGTTGCATGCGGGTGAGGATCGGCTCGAAACGTCGGGCGTCGATATCGCGCAAACGGTTCATGTCGCGTGTGATGGAATAGGTTTCACGCTTGGGCAGGGCCTTGCGGTCCCATGCCGTCCAGTCGGCGATCATGTCTTCATCGCGGATGCGGGGCGTGCAGACTGCCGATTTGGGGAGGTCGATGTCCGGCGGCAAGAACCGGACATCGATGGGCTCGCTTCTTCCCGGAGTTCCGGTGGCAACCGTCATCACACCTGCCATGAGCAGCGATTTAACCAGTTTTCCAATCGTCATGATAAACCTCCGGACCTATTTCAGGAATTAACGCGCAATGGTGCTGGGGACGGCGACTGCAGTGACGTCGTCGCCGGTGCCGGTGACCACGATTGTCACACCGGCAAGCCGCTTGAATTCGACCGCGTCGATCTTGGCGATTTCCTTTTCGCCATCACGGACCACGAGGTCGACTTTCAGCGGTGCTCGCAGGGCAACCGACTTCGATGCACCGCTGTCGACATCCGACACGGCATCCGATCCGGCCTTGGGAACGAAGAGATCGAGCGCTGCCTTTTCCGTCAGGTTGTAGAGGGTCAGTGTTGCCTTGGATGGATTCTTCGTCATGTCGTCTTCGACCGTGACGACACCGTCCTGGGTAATGACGGCTGAGTAGAACTTACCGGCTGCCGCCTCGACACTTGCCTGGCGGAAGCTGGATGACACCGCGATGTCGCCGGGTGCCACCGCCACATAAGGCGAGACGCCGTCGTTCAACTGGCTGAATGAGCTGTTCTTGACCGAGGCAATTGATGAACCGGGTGCGATCACCCTGACAAAGGCCGAGTTCGGATCGATCGGCTTTTCATACAGACCACCGTCGTCGGCCAGGGATGGCAGAGCGAAAGCAAGCGTCGTTGCCATTGATACCAAAGTGAGATTGAAGCGGGTTTTCGTCATCATGACTCTTCTCCGAGTTTCGTCTTGCAGACAGAGAGGGAGGTGTCTTCGCCGACAGGAGCATCGAACGAGACGGCGACCTTGCTGAACGATCCGGCAGGAAATCCGCCCAGCGAGAAGTAATAGCGACCGGTTGAGCGCAGGCGATCGCCGCGGTCCATGGCGCGGGTGCGTGTCTGGCCGTCCGCACCGGTGAACTTGAAGGTGACATTGCGGCTGGTGTCTGAGCCGATGTCGGCCAGCAGAACCTCGTTTTCACTCAGCTTGACCTGGGCAAGATCGGCTTCGACGGTCTTGCCGTCGACCGATGCGATCGTCAGGGGCGGGCTGCATTCGCCAAGGGACGCGGCAATGATCTCATTCCACGGGGCCGCGCCGAATTGGCCGAGATTGTTGTAGATCGGGTTTTCCCAGATCAGGAAGCGCGGCCGCTGTTCCTGGAATTCACGCGACGTGATGTAGGACAGGATCGAGCCGAACTGGTTGCCGCCCGAGATCGAATAATTGTCCACCGGGATCTGGGTCCAGTGTTCAAGATAGCCGGAGAAATTGCTGATCGGCTTGTCGGAGTAACTGGTGCCGATCAGCGCTATCGTGGCTTCGTCCCCGCTGCCGAAAATGTCCATGGAGGCGCCATCGGTGGCGGCTTCTTCTTTACGTACCGCGCGGTAGGCGTGCGCGGTCACCGTCGGGACGTTCGAGATGCAGTGCTTCTGCAGAAGCTCGCGCATGCTCGAATATTCGGGATCCGGCTTGACCTCTTCCATGGCGAATTGCACCGGTGTCACATCGCCATAGGCAGGCAATTGCTTCATGCGTTCGGCGATCGCTTTCGCCGCTACGCTTGCGCCATGGGCCGTCCAGTGGAAGTCCGACTGGAAGAACGAGTGTTCGCCGAAGCCGTTGATATTGTCCTTGCGCATGGGTGATGCGATATCGACCGCCGCTACAGCTCTGTCGCCCAGCCGGCGAATGACATCGCTGTAGATCTGCATGGCTATATCGGCATCGAAGCCGTAGAGCGAAGCCTTGGCCGGCACGAGTTCGGGCAGGACCTGCGATTTCGTCGGCAGGGGCACGTAAATCAGTGTCGTGCCCTTCTGCTCGAGCGCCTTTGCCATGGCAGCCAAGTTGTCGGCGGTCTGGTCAGTGAAGGCGTGTTGAAGACGAAGATCCGCCAGAATACGGAAGAACATGCCGTCCTTGCCTTCGATCATCTGCAGATCCGAAATTTCCTCCAGATTGCGGCAACCGTAGGCGGATGATGGCTCTTCGCCGGTCTCTGCCCAAGCCACGGAGGCACTGGACAAAGTGAGTGTGGCGAGCACGCCGGCGAGATAGCCGCAATGTTGTCGGGTGGTCATGGTTGTACCTCCGCATGTTCTTCCGATGGTGGATTATTCAGTTTTGCCAGTATGTTGCTGGCAGCGGCCTTGATGCCGATGCTGCCGCTGTTCTGGGCTATGGCGAGGTAGCGGCCTGCCTGTTCAACTTGTTCGGGCGTGCGTTCCCTATTGGAAAGCAGAACGACGGCGAGCTTGAACGCGGTTTCGCCGTTCTTTTCACCTGCCCCGGACGAGAGCAGCGCCTGAAGTTCGTCGCGCCTTTCGCCGAAGGGATGGCCTTGGCTGTAGAAGCGGACGAGCCCGTCCACAGCCTTGGCGTTGCCTTTTTTGGCCTGTGCGCGCAGGACGGCTTCGGCGCTTTTCAGATGGGCGGGGCGCAATTGCACATCTGGCTTTTCCAGCAGATCGAGGATGTGGCGAACCGCATAGCCTCGGCCCTCGAAGGCGGCGATGGTGAAATAGTGCAGAGCATCGGTCGTGAATTTGGGATCACCGTCCTTGACGATCCTCTCCGCAAGCCGGAACGCCCCGATGCCGTCACCCGCATCGGCGAGGGCCTGCAGTTGCCGGTAGCTGATGCGCTTGCCGGCGAGCAGATCCTTGCGGACCGCCTGCAATTCCAGGGGCAATTTTGCAGCAGGACCCGTTGGTGCAGGCCTGGGAGGTGGCGCGGGCTCTTCCGCCTTCGGACGGGGGAAGAACGGCTTGACGCGGGCCTCACTCGGCTGGGCGGCAAGCGCGCCGACACAGGCAGCGAGAATGGCCAGCGGATACAAACGCTTAGACATTGCCTTCTCCAACCGGGCCGTGATGACCGCCGTTGCCGGCATTCGTCTTGCGCGTCCACAGGGTGTCCGTACCGAGATAGCGGACCGGGAATTCCCAGACGATGACACTTGGTGGCGTATCGGTCAGCACCTGGCCCTCGAGCAGATCCATCATTGGAACACCGGGACCGAGACCTTCCTTGGCGACATTCACCACATCGGTGGACAGCGTCTGGCGCAGGAAGTCGGCGAAGGACCAGTTCTCGTTGGCGCTATAGCTGGTGCCGACCAGCATGACAGGAACGGACGCATCACTGCCGAAAATGTCTTCGCTGCCTTCGGCCTCGGTGACTGAGGCCCTGTAGATCGGAACACTTTCCGGCGTCAGGCCGACACGCGGTGCATAGTCGGGAGATGTGATGTATTTGGTCAGGTCACCCCAGACATCGACCGGGGTTTCCCAGGAGGCGGTAACCTGCTCGGAAGCGAGCAGGATGCCACTTTGCCGGAACGTATTCTGGACGGCTTCCGCCGTCGCCCTGGCCCCGGCAGGGGTCCAGTGGGTGTCGGATTTCAGGAACACCTCGTCCTTAGGTTTGGCTGCGAGCATGGCGGTACGCGTATCGACAACCGTCATGCCGGCCTGGCTGAGAGCGGTCGAGAAGTCGCCGTAGGCGGTCACCATGGCGTCGTTGCGCATCATGTCCGGTAGGTGCTCGGTATAGATGTCGGACTTGGCCGGTAGAGGCACCATGACAAGTTCTATGCCTGCGGCGGCCAGCTTCTTGCGGATCTCGCCAATCTGGTTGACCGCAGACTCGATGTCCGTCGGTTTGACGCGCTTGAATTCTTCCCCGGTGAAAAACCAGCCGTCGTCACCAACGATCACACCTTTGCGGCCGGAGCCGAGCAGGGCATAGCGGGCGTTGCCGATGACGCCGACAGCGGCATCGCGGTGCGGCAGTTCACTCTTGTACAGCGCGTCCAGATCGCGAGTGGCTTCACCGTCGATGACGTAGGAGAGCGACAGGTCGTTGACCTGGGCTGCTTCGGCTTCGCTGCCGGCGGCAGCGAAGAGCATGGTTGAGTTCGCGTAGATCGCGTAACCGAAGAAGACGGTCGGAAGTAGCAATGTCGCGGTGTGCTGGCGAATGCTGGACATGTCTTATCTCCTGTCAGAACTGGAAGTAGAGGAAGGGCGAAACCGACTGTTCCGACAGGCGCGCCACGGTCACGATGAGCAGAAGGCTCATGGCGATCGGGTAGGCGAGCGAGGGAATTGCCGTGGCCGTGCCATTCGCAGAAACCTGGAAGCCATGTGCCTGAATCCCGTTCTCGGCATCGGTCAGCTTCTTGAAATATGGCTCGGCAAAGACAGCGAAGATGGCGAGAACCAGGAAGAGCAGGTTTTCGCGGGTGACGTTGGCGAGGAACTCGATGCTCGGGGTGATGCCGTTGAGGCCGATCATGCCGCCATAGACGGTGAAGGCGTCTCCAACATCGGCAGCCCGGAACATGACCCAGCCGATCAGCACGAGAACCAGGGTGACGGGAAGGGCGATGGCGCGGCTCGGTACGTTCTTGGCCCAGCCGGTGTAGCGTTCGCAGGCAAGCCATGCGCCGTGCCATGCACCCCAGAGCACATAGGTCCAGGCTGCGCCATGCCACAGGCCGCCGAGCAGCATCACGAGGAACAGGTTGACGTAGGTGCGGGCCGAGCCTTTGCGATTGCCACCAAGCGGGATGTAGAGGTAGTCGCGCAGCCAGGTGGACAGGCTGATATGCCAGCGCTGCCAGAATTCGGTGATCGACAGGCTGAGGTATGGCGTGTTGAAATTCTGCTTGAAGCGGAAGCCCATCATCAGGGCGAGGCCGATCGCCATGTCCGAATAACCCGAGAAGTCGAAATAGAGCTGCAACATGTAGGCAATGGCGCCGAGCCAGGATTCCACCATCGTCGGATTGGCCATGGCAAATGTCTGGTCGGCGATCGGGGCCACGGTGTCGGCGATCAGGACCTTCTTCGACAGGCCGATGGTGAAGATATAGAGGCCCGAAGTGAAGATCGGCAGGCTGTGTTCGCGCTGGATGAACTGGTCGGTCAGATCGCGGAAACGCAGGACCGGGCCGGCTATCATGTGCGGAAACAGGGCCATGAAGGCAGCAAAATCGACGAAGCTGCGCGTTGCCGGCGTGTCCTTGCGGAAGACGTCGACGATGTAGCCGATGGCGTGGAAGACGTAGAAGGAAACGCCGATCGGCAGGATCAGCTGCCAGTGATATCCGAGGTTTTCCGGCGTCGTGCCGATGAGGGCAGCAAAGCTGTCCATGAAGAAATTGAGATACTTGAAGATGCCGAGCACGATCAGGCATCCGATGATGCCGACAACCATGGTTGTCCGGGCTCTCGCTTCTCCTTCCCACCTGGCAATCAGCAATCCGCAGCCATAGGCCCAGGCGGTTACGGCGATAAACAACAGCAGGAAGTCGGCGCGCCACCAGCAATAGAAGATGTAGGAGCCGATCAGGATCGTCCATGAGCGCAGCCGATCGGGTGTCAGATAGTAGGCCACCAGGAAGAGCGGTAGAAACAGGAACAGGAATGTCTCGGATGAAAAGACCATCGACTTTAACTCCCTGACTGGCAGTCCGTCCGCGCGGACGACTGTTCATTGGCGTGGATGATGAAGGGTTGGGCCGTAGCGTCTGCGGTTGAGATGCGCAGAAGTTGCGGCACGTAGCTGGCGAACTCGCCGTCGAGCAGGATGGGTGACTGCCCGGCAAAATCATTGCCGCTCAAAGCCACTTGGCTTGCCGAGCCGCCGTGCAGGCCGGATCTGTTGGCAATAAACTGGTTGCCGTCGATGGTGAGCGCGGCTTTGGGGCCCTGTTCGATAACCGAGATGCCGGGTCCAGAATTGTTGATCAGCTGGTTTTGCGACAGCGCCAGTTGATCGCTGGCGCGGATTTTGATGCCGACCTGCCGATTGGCGACAACGATATTGTCGATCAGCCTGACGCAGGTGCCGCGCACGACCGAAATCCCGCCACGGCCATTGCCCGAGAGCAGATTGGCCGACACCTTGATGTCACGAACACCATTGGCCAGGAAAATGCCGCTGCCGCGATTGCCGAGCACGAGGTTGTGCGCGATCTCGATATCCGAGCTGCGGTTCTGGATATTGATGCCCTGAGCCTGCCGCGACCCTGTCACGATGTTGGACAGGATGCGTGCACTGTTGACGCCCTTAACGGCGATCGCTGGCCCGTCTGCATCGCGAAACTGGTTTCGGGCGATCAGCACATTGTGGGTATCAAGCAGGTCGACACTGCTAACCCTGTCGAAGGCACTTTCAACGAAAAATGAACGCATCTTGGCAGGCAGAAGTGCCGCGCCGATGATCGAGATGCCGCTGGTCGAACCGGAGCCGGGAAAGCCAAGATTGCCGAACTTTGCCTTTTTGGCCTGCAAGGCACCACTCATTGCGGTGACGATGAATGGTTTGAATTCAGGCAGGCCGTCATTGCTCTCGGGCGAGCCGGATATTGAACCGTTATTCACCTGGAGTAGGCCAGCGTTCAGGACGAAGGCGCCAGCACGCGTCGACAGTTCAAGTCGGTCGCTGTCTTCGATGACCAGGCCAGAGTCCGACCAGATGACGATTGGCCAATTGGCTGTCCATGTTTCGCCGTTCTGTTCGATCGCACCGGGAAATTGGGTCGCCGCTGTTGCTGCGAGCTCCTTCAGCGTGATGGTGCCACCGCGAATGAACAAGGCTGGCGCGTTGGCATCGGTCAATGCTCTGCCGATGTCTGCACTGAACCGTGCACCGGTCTGCAGACGCAGTTGTGCCAGCATGAAGTCCACCGGGATCGTATGCAAGCCGCCCTTTCCCTCGATCGTCACGAAGGCAGGTGCGTCGACTAGGACCGAAGGTGCAATACCGTGAAGTCGTTCGGTGAGGAGCGGTAAAAGGCTCTCAACGGACGTGTCGCCCGAGGCTGCGTGGTCGGTGACCTGATTGATCTGCCCGGTCAACCTGGCAAGAGCCGCATGATCGAGATTTTCGGCATTCACACCGAATGCCGTCGAGGCGAGCAGTCCGGCAAACAGAAGTGAGGCGCTTCTTCGCATGGAGCCGTCCTCAGCTGTTCACGAGCTGGCGGCTGCCGGCCTGGGGTTCCAGGTTTGCCGCAACCACTTCGCAGACGACCTCGACGAGCTGCATTTCGGCTTCGGGTCCGCAATAAATGACGGTGGCTTCGCCCGGCGGAACTTCGAACGTATCGCCGACATGAAGCGGCCGCGTTATGACCCCGTTCTTGAGCAGGCCAGAGCCATTCGTAACCGTCAGCATCCGGTGGCAGTTCAGGTCCTCCAGCATCGGCAGCATGCCTCCGGCGCGCAATGTCATCATGCGCAGTTCATATCCGGGACCGCTCTGCACGCGGCGGATTTCGCCCCAGGCCATCTGGTTGCGGGCATGTTCGGCCAGTTCACGGCGTTTGATGATTTCGAGCTTTTTCACGATCTGCTTCACCTGTTGCGCCTGGTCGCGGGTGGTGATCAGCAGGGCGTCGTCGGTATCGACGACAACCACGTCCTGCATGCCGATCACGGCCACGAGCTTGTTTGTCGAGCGGATGTATGAGTTGCGGGTGTCGAGGCTGATGACGTCACCGCTCAAAACGTTGCCGTCGTCGTCCTTTTCGGCAATGTGATGCAGGGCGTTCCAGGCGCCGACATCGCTCCACGCCACGTGCAGCGGCGCGATCACGGTGCGGGGCGAATGCTCAAAAACGATGGATTCCGTGGGGAGATTGGCAGCGGCGAACAATGCTTCGGCATTCAGATAAAGCGCATGTTCCGTCTGCAGGCCGAGTTTGGTGGCGTTTCTGACCGCCTCATACGTTGTGGGATCCAGCCGCTGGAATTCGGAAATCAGCACATCGGCGCGAAACAGGCTGATGCCCGAAGCCCAATACGCATTGCCGGCCTTGATCAGGGAAGTTGCAATTTCCACCGGGGGTTTTTCAATGAAGCTTGCAACCTTGCGGGCGCAGTCGAGCGTGTCCAGCGCCCCGCCGTCAACGATATAGCCATAGCCTGTTTCCGGATATTCCGGAGGAACGCCGAAGAGAACAATATGTCCGCTTTCGGCTGCTGCACGGGCGGCCAGGACATTGCCTGTCAGATCGCCCTTGACGATGTGGTCCGACGGGATGACGCAGATGAGCGCCGCGGGATCGGTTTCGGCGAGATCGAGTGCCGTGGCAAGAACCGCGGGACCGGTATTGCGGGAGATCGGCTCGGCGATAATGCGGGCCGGGCAATTCAGGTCGTTCAACTGGCGCAGAACGGTTGCGACATGCGAACTGCTGACGGCGACGATAGGGTCTGCAAAACCCGGCATGCGATGGCGTTCAACCGTTGCATGAAAAAAGGTGGTCTCCGAGTTGCCGTCGATACGCTGAAACTGTTTCGGGTGCTCGGTGCGGGAAAGGGGCCAAAGGCGTGTGCCGATGCCGCCGCACAGGATGAGGGGATGGACGTTTTGCATGACTGCTCCTGTGAATCCTGTTTTTCGATTGCGCGGGATTGTCTGCCTCGCTGCGGTTCTCAGCCGGCCGTGCTGTTGGAGGACATCAGGCCGAGTTGCTGGGCAATGGCGAAGATACGGTTGCTGATGATGCGCACGGAGACGGGCGAACCCACGGCTTCCCCACCGAGGGCGGCATCCGGGGTGATGACGGCGCGCATCTCACCTTGCGAACCGACCGGTGTCAGCGCTTGTGCGCCGGTGGTGAGTTTGCCGTAGGCAACCACGCCATCGGGAAATTTAAGCTCGGCAATGTCGCCGCGCACCAGAAGTTTTGCCTGATCTGCACTGACGGTCGCAATGACGACCGGTGCCGTCTCGCCGGTGACGACTTCGGCGACGGTATCGCCGGCCATGACAGTCGAACCTTCCATCGCGGCGCCTGGCAGGATCTTGCAGTCGCAGGGCATGTTGACGCTCAGCGTATCGCCCGAGACGGCCTGCAGGGTGTAGAGAACCTCACCCTTGCCCGCGCTGAGGTTGAGATAGGATATCTGGCCGCTTGCCACCGCGCGCAGCGGCTGGCCGCCGGCCGAAAGCGTAGCGAGTTGGGCAACTTCCTTGGAGAATACCCGCTGATAGACGAGGTTTGCCGCGATGGCGGCCAGCGCCAGGCTGAGCGCTGCGGTTGCAGCGACCCGCAGGCCGCGTCCGACGTAACTGCCGAAGGTCGTCGATCCACCCTGGTTTTTGGCGTTGCTCACGCCAGCCTTTTCGCGGCGGCTGATGATGCCGTCGACTGAGGTGATATCACCGGCGATATGGCTGTTGAGCAGATAACGCAGGGTCGGCAGGTGTTCGCCGGTCGGCTCGATGAAGTCGAGACGCAGTTCCCCGGTTTCGGACTGGATGCGGCTAATGCGAACATCGACCTGCAGGGCGATCGTGTAACCGTCGAAATCGAAGCGCAAAACAGCGATCCGCTGCTTGCCTTCCAGTTCCGGTCCGGAGAGACCGGCAACAGTTGCAGACACAAGGGACAGGCTCTGGCCGCTGAACTGTCGACCATCGATGATTGCGGAAAACGGGATGTTGGTTTTCGGGTGCTCTGTACCGTTGTCCAGGAGGACCGGGACGTTTGCGGCCTGGGTGGCCAAAGCCTGTGATGCTGTGTCTCGTGCGGGCTTTTTCTCGATGTCCATTGTCACGGTCCTTCGCTGTTGGGGTGGGCGCGGTTAGATGAGGTTGCCGACATAAGCCACACCGAGGATGAGCCATCCGAGGGCAAGGCCATGCATGTAGGTTGAACTGTGGGCCTTCAGCCGCTGGCCGAGAGGCAGGCTGTAGCTCCCCGTTTTCGCCGCGGACTGGCGTGTCCAGCGCTGGCGGTCGAGACGGAAGAGGATGAAGCTCTTGATCACCGCGCCGCCAACCTGGCTGAAGTAGAGAAGGAATGGAAAGGTGACCGGGAAACTGCGTTTGCGGAACGCCATGATGATCGTGCACATGCAGTAGCGGGTGAACATGACCCAGGCGAAATACAGCGGCAGGATCCAGGGGCTAACGAAGAATGTGGCGAGCAGAATGCTGGCGGGCCCGGCAAGCGTTGTCCAGATCGAGATCGCCTGGTCGAGGATCGACCACCAGGTAAAGTAACCGATCTGTGAGGCGGGCAGGGCAAGTGCGCGGGCGTTGGTCCGCAGCATGTTGCCGAACCAGCGGGTCATCAGGACCGTTGCGGAGTCCATGAAGCCGGAATTGGGCTGGGTTTCGATCGAAACCGTGCAGAGATCTGGCAGGTAGAGCATCTTGTATCCGCGCTGCAGCAGCCAGTACCAGGTGGACTTGTCGTCGCCGGTGAGGAAGTGAACCCGGCCGAGGCGCCAGTGATCGATGAAGTCGTTGCGGACGAGATCGACGAAACCGCTGTCGGTGGCGAGATTGGCACGGAAGATCGACATGCGGCCGGTCAGGGTCAGCACGCGTTCGCCAAGCGACATCGAAGACATCATCACGTGGCGCTGGCAAAAGCGCAGATCGAACCAGTCGCGGAACAGGCGCCCGCCTTTGGTGTCACTGTACTCATCTGTGGTGACGGCGCCGACGGAAGGGTCGGTAAAGAAGGGCAGGCTGCGGTCGATGACGTCGACCGGTACGCAGCTGTCACCATCGACGAATATGACGATATCGTTGCGACCCGGATTGAGCTTGGCGATAGAGCGGAGTGATGTGGCGAGTGCATCGCGCTTGCCGGTGCCGGCGATCTTGTCGATCTTCAGGGCGACCATCGCTTCCGAGCCCGGATTGCGGGAAGCAACAGAGGCCATGACCTGTCGGATCAGCCGTGCGTCGGCTTCGTCGACGATCGAGGCGACGATGGTGGCGCCACCCTTGGCGTGATAGGCCGCCTCGAAGATCGAACGATAGACCCGGGTCGAGATATCCGGAGCGATCTTATAGGTGGTGACCAGGAAGAAGGTGTGATCCTTCAAGCCGCGGGCCTGATAGGCCTCGACGGCGTTTTTGCGCCGGCGAGGATAGGCGAAGTTCAGGTAATAGGCGGCCCGCGCCAGATTGATCCCTGCCCAGGCATAGCGCCAGGCGCCAATCAGGCCGACGGTGATCAGGGTGCCGGAGACGGTCTGGACCGCCGGATGCGGCACGCTGAGCGCCAGGATCGTCATGATGAGGAGATAGATGACGTGGGCCAACATATCGGTGCGCTCCTTACCAGCAAATGCCCTGGTAGGTTCCGGCTGAGCGAATGCCCGGCCGGATGCGAAGCAGGTCGACCATGGGGATCTTGTCACTCGATGCATCAAGCACCGGCATTGCCTCGGCATAGTGATTGCCGACAAGGATCACATCTGAGCTGTCCACGAGGTCATCGAGGTCGCTGACGAGCCTGTTCTTCAGGTCGATGGCTGTGTCATTGCCGCGACCGGCGCCGCTCATGCCTTCCGCATAGGCCTGGTTGACGAAGGGGTCGTAGATCTTGAGGTCGTAACCCCGGTCGATCAGGCGAGAGGCAAGGCTTGCGAGCGGGCTTTCGCGCAGATCGTCGGTTCCGGTCTTGAAGCTGATGCCGACCATGCCGATTGTCTGTCCGCCCATCTGCGAAACCATGGTCTCGGCGCGGTCGATCTGCGCTTCGTTGGCTTCGAGGACCGCGTCGAGAAGGGCGGTCTCGACATGCTTCTCCTTGGCGAGATGACGCAGAGCGCGGACATCCTTCGGCAGGCAGGAGCCGCCAAAGGCGAAACCGGGACGCATGAAATAGGGGGAAATGTTGACCTTGAGATCCGAGCACAGGATCTTCATCACCAACTGGCCGTCTACGCCGCTCGCCTTGGCGATGTTGCCGATTTCGTTGGCGAAGGTGACTTTCACGGCGCGCCAGGAGTTGCTGGTGTATTTGATCATCTCTGCGGTGGCGAGAGAAACCGAGTGGCACGGGCACGGAAGCGCCTCATTCAATTCGTGCAGGACCTTGTCGGTCTGCTCGTCGAGAGCACCAAAAACGATCAGGCCCGGATCGTAGTAGTCTTCGATCGCTGTGCTTTCACGCAGGAATTCCGGGTAGTATCCGACGCCGAAATCCTTGCCGGCGATCAGGCTCGTGCTGCGCTCGAGCGCCGGGATGCAGACCTGCTCCATGCTGCCCGGCACGATGGTCGAGCGAATGACAACGGAGTGGAAACGGCCCTTGGCGGCGATTGCTGCGCCGATCGCCTCGCAGGCCTTGACCACATAGGTCAGTCCAACCGAGCCGTCCGCTGCGCTCGGCGTGCCGACGCAGACAAAGGATACATCGGTCGAAGAAATTGCCTCGTGTATATCGAGCGTGGCGCGCAGCTTGCCAGTGGCGACGGTCTGCTCGATCAGGGGATCAAGTCCCTTTTCAACGATCGGTGCGCGTCCGTTGTTGATCGTGTCGACCTTGGCGGGGTCGATATCCACGGCAACAACCTCATGTCCATCTTTGGCCAGGCAGGCCGCTGCCACCACGCCGACGTAGCCGATTCCAAATACGCTGATCCTAGCCATGTGCTGCCCTTGTTGTTGACCGCAGGCCTTCGGGGCCTGTCGGTAGTTAACAATCGTTTAAATCCGTCTTTAGGATTGGCAGCTATGGTTGTTTAGTAAAAGTCAGGAAAGACCCGACAATTGTCAGGTAAATTCCCGATAATTATTTAATAAAAACATAATATTAGCAATTGTAATTCGAATAACGCGAAGTAGCGCGACAGAAATTTTCCATCGCGCTGTTATTTTTTCATCGAATAATATTAATACTGAAGCCAGCCGACGCTTATTGCGTAGTTGACGATGTCTGATCTCGTTCGAAGAGATAGTTTTTTTGTTGCGCGATATTTATACGTTTCAACAGTTTTCGTGCTTAACTGAATGTCTGCAGCGATTTCTTTCATCGCTTTTCCAAGTGCGACATAGCGCAAGACAAGTTCTTCCTGCGTGGAGAGCTTGCCTTGTTCGGATTCTGAGATTGCATTGTTGGGATTTCCGCTTTCGGACAAAGCGATCACGGATTCATCTATGACGATGTCGCCGGCGTGTATACTCTTTATCGCACGCAATAGCTTCGGGCTTGCAACCGTTTTGGTGACCACGCCGGAGTATCCCTTGGCGATGTATGTCTCACCCGGCAAGGTGTCGCGCGCATGGCAATAGGCAATGATGCGTGTCATGGCCTGAAGTTCTTTCAAGTCCATCTCGCCGTCGTTCAGGGCCTGATCGAGGAAGCCAGGATCGGCGACGATAACATGCGGCACCAGGCGCTTGATCGCTTCTGCCAGATTAATGTCCCTTTGCGTCAGCGCGAGTGCTTTCAGCTGTCGTGTCGAATTTATCAGAAAGCTCAGGCCGTCCACCAGGACCGGGTTCTCGTCCAAAACAAGGACCCTTATCTTGCTAGTGTTTTCCATTGCAGCTCCAATCGATCGACTTTGCCACAAATTCTCCAAACTGACCGATGCGCTCGGGCGAACGTGTTCGCAAATGACAAGCTTTGGCCAAAACATGTTCGGAGAGAACGCAGGGAGTGTCAAGATGCTGCGACGCGGCAAGAATTACGCCCATTATGTTGTTGTGCAACATAACTAAGTTGCTCGTCATTGTGCTGATACGGGAAATTCCTTTTTCTATCAATAAATTAGGCAAGTATCGCCAAAGGTGACGGGGATCACTATGTTCGGCTGGACTGCCACAGGTTGCTCTCTTTAGAGGTGAAACGGGCTTTTTGTTTCGAAAAAGCACATGGCCTATAAGGAATGACAGGTGACATTTCTCCAGCATTTCGTGCCCGAAGGTTCTGTTGACGAATGCCAAGTCATGGCTCGTCAATTCCCTTCACGGCATCAAAAAATCGCGCGCGAAACCCTCATCGCACGAACTTCCGGTTGGATCGCGAATTGCTCGCGACTGATTTGCAGTGTCATATCGTCGCTATCAGGCGAAATTGCAGCAACGTGATTTTATGTGATCGGACGCTTGGCTTGTGGCGGGCGCAATCGCGGCCTTCGCCGGCCGCCAATGGCCAGCACCTCTTGCCGGGAGCCTGCACATTTTGCTTGATCGAATGACGAATTGCTGACGTAAAACCATTAACTGTAAAATCCATCACAGGTCGCATTGGTCCAAATTCGCAATTTGTCGCGGCCTGAATTTACTACTCTTTTTACAGTGTCGGCTAAGTTGCCCCTACAAAGTAGTGTAGGGTGTGTTGTGAAGCATAATTTCAAGCTTACGACAGTTGGTCCAGACTTGCGGACGGACTTGGTCTCAAAACTCAATCTGGCTCATTCGGCGATCGAGAGGTCATTTCTCGACGCGGGCGCCGTTCTTGTTTCTGTGATGGAAATATTGAACGGACTGGTCGATATCCTCGATCGCCTGACGAATACCCTCGACGGTGAGACCACGGCGTCAACGGTCAAGGGGCTGCGCAGTACCGTTTCGGATCTGGCGCTCCTGCCGAAGATAGCGGAAGCAAGGCATACGAAATTTGTCGAGATTTCCGACATTTGCTATTCGAGCAGCCTTCACCTCGATGACATGCGCGAGACCATCCGCTATCTGCGTACCTTCGCCATCACGGTGAAGATCACCGGTGCCGGGCTTGCCGAGTTCGCTGAATTTGCCGATGAAATTCGCGACCGAGTGCAGTTCGGTGCGGAGGAGGTGGACAAGTTCGTCGCACAGCTGGGCGTAATGCGCGCGCAGCTGCAGACGGCGCGTGATTTTGCCGAAGGCATCCGCAGCGATTTCGATGCCACGGTTCCCCGCATTGTCAGCAACCTCGATCAGAGTTCCAGTCGCATCGCACAGCAATATGCGCAGATGTCCGCCGTTGCCAGCGATGTCAAGCAGGTGACAGGGCGTGTGCAGGGCAAGATAGCCAGCGTGCTTTCCGGCCTGCAGATTGGCGACATCACCCGCCAGCGCATCGAACATGTGCAGAGCACGTTCGAAATGCTGGACGCGTTTCTGGCCTCGCCGGAAGGTGGCGCGCTTTCCGCGCGGGAGATCGATGATCTGAACACGGTCATTCTCCATCTGTGCCATGCTCAGCTCGATGAGACGCTGGTCGATTTCCGTCGGCAATGCCGTGGTATCTCGAGCAATATTGCGAGCTTTTCCGCTGATGCTTCGCAGATCCTCGTCCTGCGTGACAAGGTGACATCCGAAGGTGGCGGCGAAGAACACAATGCGCTGAAATCGATGGAGGCTGATCTGAGGATCGGTTGCGAGCTTGCGGAACGCGTCCGCGACCGTAGTGGCGAATCGGATTCAGTCGTCGGTTCGGTGACTGCGACGGCCCAGCATCTGTTGAAGGGGATCGAAGTCATTCGTTCGATTAAGACCGATATCCACTACATGGCTCTCAACTCAAACCTGCGCTGTTCGCGCCTGGGGGATGCGGGGCGTTCGGTGAATGTGGTCAGCGGCGAACTTCGGCTTTTCGCCGGCAAGCTTGAGACGCCGGCCGATGCGATCGTGGCCGATCTTCATGCCGTGGAAGCGGCGACACAGTTCCTGTCTGGTGAAGCGACCGCTGATATCGGCAATCTCGGCGAGCCGCTGCGCCATGCGCTGGCGGCCGTCCAGACCGTCGGCGCGGAGATGGAAAAGGGACTGCAGGAATTCGCAATCGAGGGGCAGGCGGTGTTTGCGCGCATCAGCGCAGCCGCAACCAAGCTTGATTTCGAAAGCGAGCTTGGCGGTGTTCTCGATCAGTGCCTCGGCCTGGCCGCGCACATGGCGGCCGACACTCTTCCGGATACATATGATCTCGCCTCGAGGATCGAGCCGCTTTCATCGGGTATCTTCCGGATCTATACGATGGCGCAGGAAAGAGACATTCATCTGCGGTATCTGAATGTGAACTCTGCGGGCTCTGCTGCCCCGGCCGAAACGGCCAAAGCGGAAATCATGGATGACGACGACTTGTTCGCCGACGCCCTTTTCTGACCTGCTATTCTAGGCCGCGTGCTCCAGCCGTCCGAGCGTTCGGGTGGCGAGCAGCACCTGCTCGGTTGTCTGCGCCAACGGCACGAGCTTCAACACTTCATCCGCATAGCGTTCGGCGTTGAGGATCGCCTTGCCGAGATTGCTGACCTTCGCCGGATCCATGCGATGCAAATAGGCGTGAAAATCGAACATATCGCGATAAGCGGAGCGCTCGATGATCGGTGTGTCGAGCACATGCACGCGCTGTTCGGTCAAAAGTTGCTTGACGGCCTGCAGCGCACGCGTGGTCACAAACGAATTCACCCGCGAAAGGACCACGGAGTGGGCGATGCGGATGCCGGCTTTCCGGTCGAGATAACGGAGCAGATCGAGAACCTGCGCGCCACCCTGCGCATCCATGCTGCTTCCCTGTACGGGGATC
This sequence comes from Rhizobium sp. SL42, assembly GCF_021729845.1. NCBI lineage: Bacteria > Pseudomonadati > Pseudomonadota > Alphaproteobacteria > Hyphomicrobiales > Rhizobiaceae > Rhizobium > Rhizobium sp. SL42. Next base: position 4,028,079 of record NZ_CP063397.1, on the reverse strand, counting down.
ATCACATGGTCGGACAGGCCTATGGCGGTCGCCAGCAGGGGAGACTGAATTCCGGGAAGGTCAATGATCACATAGTCCCAGTCACGCTGGCATTCGGTTACGGTTCTCTGGATCGTGGCCATGGAGACAAATGTCTCGACGGTCAGGTTTGGCCGCTTCTCGGCGGTCTCAAACCATCTGGAGATCCAGCGCTGCGGATCGGTATCCAGAATGCAGACCCTGAAATCGCGCCGCACAAGTTCCGTTGCAAGGAGAAGGACGGCTGTTGTCTTGCCGGCGCCACCCTTGGAATTGGCGAATGTGATGACGGCCATGGTCTGCTCCTCGTCTAGACGCGTGAGCCGGAATCGCTCTCCAGGGCACAACCATCGTGCAGTCTTCACTCTTGCCAAACATGGTTAACAAAGAGGTAAAGTTGCGTAGGCAAGCTTGCAGAGGTGTCTGAAATATCGGGAAAATCCGCTGACTACCGGTGCTTGTCGGCACTCAGGATTTCTCTTGCGATGAGATCGAGAGAGACAATCTTGTCGACGCCGCCACGCGCGATCGCTTCCTTCGGCATGCCGAAGACGACGGAACTCGCCTCATCCTGAGCGAGGGTAAAGGCGCCGGCCTGGTGCATCTCCTCCATGCCGCGTGCGCCATCGTCACCCATGCCGGTCATGATGACGCCCATGGCATTGGAGCCCGCAGCCCGTGCCGCCGAACGGAAGAGGACATCCACCGACGGGCGGTGGCGCGAGACAAGCGGGCCGGTGCGCACAGACACGTGGTAGCGGGCGCCTTGCCGCTCGAGGAGGATATGCTTGTCGCCGGGTGCAATCAGGACGTGGCCGCGCAGGACCGGGTCACCGTCGACTGCCTCCTTTACCTCGACCTCGCAGAGGCTGTTCAGCCGCTTGGCGAAGGCTGCGGTGAAACGTTCCGGCATGTGCTGGACGATGACGATTCCAGGCGCGTTGGCGGGCAGTCGCTCCAGCATTTCGCGCAGGGCTTCGGTGCCGCCGGTCGATGCGCCAACGCAGACCACCATTTCGGTGGTGCGGGCCATGGCCTTGCCGGTCGGCGGCGGCAGGACGGCGTCTGCAGTCAGTTTGGCCGTCGGGCCGCCGGCTGCTCCCGAGCGCATGCGCCTCGTCGACCCGAGCCTCGCCTGGGCTGCACTTTTCACCACGTCGCAGATCCGAAGCGCCTGCTCGGCGAGATAGTCGGCCGCCCCGATCTTCGGTTTCAGGATGACATCCACGGCGCCGGCTTCGAGGGCCTGCAGCAGGGTTTCGGAGCCCGATTCCGTCAGGGAGGAGCACATCACCACCGGGATCGGCCGCTGCGACATCAGCTTGCGCAGGAAGGTGATGCCATCCATTCGCGGCATCTCGACATCCAGGGTGATAACGTCCGGTATTTCCTCTTGAATGCGCTTGGCCGCTATGAACGGATCCGAAGCCGCGCCGATCACCTCGATGGCGGGGTCCGACTGCAGAACTGCAGTCAGTGTCTGGCGCACCGAGGCGGAGTCATCAATGATCAGGACGCGGATCTTGTTGCTCATGAGGTCTTCAGATCCTTTTGAAGATCGTGTTCGCCACTTGGCGGACAGGAAGATCCAGGCCGGTCACGGATTCCGAGTGGCCAATGAAGAGATAGCCATCCTGAACGAGATTGGCGCAGAGTTGCGACAGGACGTGCTCCTGGGTCTTCTTGTCAAAGTAGATCAGCACGTTGCGGCAGAAGATCATGTGGAACGGATCGCCGACGGGGTAGGTCTTGTCCATGAAGTTCAACCGGCCAAAGCCTATTTTTGACCGCAATGCAGGTGTTATCCTGACGTTTGTCCGCTTTTTGTCCTTGGGCTGCATCACGTATTTCGCCATCATGTGTGGCGGGACCGGATCCAGTTGCTCCACCGGATAAATCCCGGCCTTGGCCGTCTTCAGTACATCCGTGGACAGGTCCGTTGCCAGGATGTTGAAGTCGCTGCCACTGTTTGCCTGGGCCGCTTCCGCCATCACCATGGCCATCGTATAAGGTTCGGCACCGGTGGAGCAGGCTGCGCTCCAAGCGCGCAGGCGGCGGATGCCGCGGTCTTTTAGCTCCGGCAGAACCACTTGTTCCAGATAGTTGAAGTGGTTGGGTTCGCGAAAGAAATCAGTCTTGTTGGTGGTGACTGCATCGATCAGATATATGCTCTCGTTCTGCAAGCCGCCGTGCTTGAAGAGGAAGTCGCAATAGTCGTTGAAAGTGGCAAGGCCGGTGGCGCGCAGCCGCCTGCGCAGCCGTCCCTCGAGCATCGTGACCTTGTTCGGAGGCATCTTGATGCCGCTATAGTCATAGATGAACTTCGCCAATAACTGATAATTGCGAGGACCCAGCGTGTCCTCGCCCCGTACCTGGGCTACGCCTGCATTCACCGAGTCACTCCTTAGCCAAAGGCCACTTGTTTTTCACTGCTGCCCAGCACATTCACGTCGGAATGTGAAAACAGCCGCGCCAGGTCGATGATCACGACGAAATCCGCCTCGCGCCGGACAACGCCGGCGATGTAGTCGGATCCCCAGCGTACACCGATATCCGGGGCCGCTTCGATCTGGTCACGCCGAAACGGCGTGACCTCGTAGACCTTGTCCGCGACCAGGCCGATTGCCAGCGTCTTGCCCTCGATCGGAATGTCCAGGACGAGGATGCGGGTATCATTGGTGCGGATCGTCCTCGACATTCCAAGCCGGACCCTGAGGTCGATGACCGGCACACCCTGGCCACGCACGTCGCGCAGCCCGAGCAGGTAGTCCGGACCATGCGGGATCTTGAACGGATCCTCGTGGTCCAGGATTTCCCGGACCACGGTGACGGGAACGGCGAAGATCTCCTCGCCGAGGCTGAATGTGACGAACTGGGATTCAGACGAGGCTGAGCTCATGATCATGCGCTTTCCCGGAAATCGGCGTCGTGTGCGTCAGGTCCACCCATCGACAGATCGAGGGCAAATCCCTTTGCGCGCGCCTGCTGGCTGGCGATTGAGTGGTCGGTTGCTGACGCCTTTCGCTGCGGCGCGGCGGCGGGGCGGTTCTGCGTTGCTGCGGGCCTGGCGACAATCTTTGCGGCCGCATTTTCGCGGGCGTTACGTTCGACCCGGAAGAATGCGATCGAGGTCTGCAGTTCCTCGGACTGGGCAGCCAGTTCTTCGGAGGTCGCGGCCATCTGTTCGGAGGCCGAGGCGTTCTGCTGGGTGACCTTGTCAAGCTGCTGGATCGCCTCATTGATCTGCGATGCCCCGACGTCTTGTTCGCGGCAGGCGGCCGAGATTTCAGAGACCAGCTCGGCGGTCTTGCGGATATCCGGAACCAGGCGGCCGAGCATTTCGCCGGCTTCCTGGGCTGCCTTGACCGTTTCACCGGACATCGAGCCGATTTCGGCCGCTGCCGACTGCGAACGTTCCGCCAGCTTGCGGACTTCCGATGCAACAACCGCAAAGCCCTTGCCGTGTTCACCGGCGCGCGCTGCTTCCACGGCAGCGTTCAGTGCGAGAAGGTCTGTCTGACGGGCGATTTCCTGGACGATCGAGATCTTCTCGGCAATCGTGCGCATCGCACCCACGGCGCGGTTGACGGCGTCGCCGGATGCCTCGGCATCCTTGGCCGACTGGCGTGCGATCTTTTCGGTCTGGGCGGCATTGTCTGCGTTCTGCTTGATGTTGGCGGCCATTTCTTCCATCGAGGCGGAGGCCTCTTCGGCGGATGCCGCCTGTTCGGTCGCACCCTGCGACAGCTGTTCCGAGCTTGCCGACAGTTCCTGGCTACCGGAAGAGACATTGGCCGCTGCCGAAAGCGCATCGGCGACCACGCCACGCAGGCGTTCAACCATGCTTTCCAGCGAGAGGCCGAGCGTATCCTTGTCGGACAGTGGCTTAGGCGTGACGACCAGGTCGCCATTGGCGATCAGGTCGGCGATGCGCGCGGTCTCGCGGAGGTTGCCGGTCATGCGCTGCATGGAATCGACCAGATCCTTGATTTCGTCGTTGGCCTTGTGGTCGATCTCCTGATCGAGATCACCGATTGCGACGGCATCGGCCAAGGTGCCTGCCTTGCGCAGCGCCTTGGAGATGTAGAGCGAGATCCAGATGGCTGCTGCGACCGAGATCACGATCAACAGGGTGGTTGCGGAAATGAGAATCAAACGCGACTGCGCATACTGGTCATTGGTCTCGGCGTCGGTCTGGGCGACACTGGCTGTCGCCGAAACGATCATCTCGTCGATGACTGTGATGGCCTTGTTCATCAAGTCGCGGCCAGTGCCCATCGAGATTGCGGCAGCCTGCAGGTTGGATTCGGTGGTGTTCGTGGTCGCCAGGTCAGCCATCTTTTCCTGCAGTGGCATATATTCCTCAACAATCGCGCGTAGCTCTGCTGCCTTCTTGCGGACCTGCTGATCAGCGGACAGGTCGAGCTTGTCGATTGCTGGGATCAGCTGTTGCTGGCGGGACTTGAGCGATTTCACGAAGTCCGCGATTTCGGTGGCATTGGTGTTGAGAATGGAATTCTTTTCGGCACGAACCATGCCATTGAACAGATCACTGACCTTCGAGACGTTGTTCATGTCGGCAATTGGCTCGCTAACCATCTGGCTGATTGCGGAATTCAGCGAGGACAGATTGTAGATGGCAAGCCCGGACATGACGCCGGCGAGGAGGATGATCGTCGCGAAGACGAGACTGAGTTTAAGCTTGATGGTCATTCGCATGGGAAAGAGTCCTGGCGCGTTTCGGGGCTGATGCCCCTTGATTGAATACGATATCGGTCTGCGCGACATCTGCGAATGATTCACGTCGCCGGCTGTGGCCGTCAGAGTTGTCTATAGCCGGCACCGAAATGCCGGCCGTTGGCGGAGCCATTATGGCTTCGCGGGGATGCTTCAGGCGCTCTGCTTGAAATGCGCGTCGTCTGCGTCCGGGCCGCCCATCGACAGGTCGAGGGCAAAGCCGTTGGCGCGGGCCTGCTGGCCGGTGATGCTGTTGTCACCGTGGGCGGGCTTGCGAACCGCTGCGGCCGCTGCCGGACGGGCAACTGGAGCCGCCGGGCGGGCTGCCGGTTTACGGATGGCGACAGGAGCCCGTTCGCCAGACCGGTCAACCCGGAAGAAGGCGATCGAGGTCTGCAGTTCCTCGGACTGGGCTGCCAGCTCTTCGGAGGTCGCGGCCATCTGTTCGGAGGCCGAAGCGTTCTGCTGGGTGACCTGGTCAAGCTGCTGGATTGCTTCATTGATCTGCGAGGCGCCGATGTCCTGTTCGCGGCAGGCTGCCGAGATTTCCGAGACCAGCTCGGCGGTCTTGCGGATATCCGGAACCAGGCGGCCGAGCATTTCGCCGGCTTCCTGGGCTGCCTTTACGGTGTCGCTCGACATAGCGCCGATTTCGGCCGCTGCCGACTGCGAACGTTCCGCCAGCTTGCGGACTTCCGATGCAACAACCGCAAAGCCCTTGCCGTGTTCACCGGCGCGCGCTGCTTCCACGGCTGCGTTCAGTGCGAGAAGGTCTGTCTGACGGGCGATTTCCTGGACGATCGAGATCTTCTCGGCAATCGTGCGCATGGCACCGACGGCGCGGGTCACGGCGTCGCCGGACGCTTCTGCGTCCTTGGCCGACTGGCGGGCGATCTTTTCGGTCTGGGCAGCGTTGTCGGCGTTCTGCTTGATGTTGGCGGCCATTTCTTCCATCGAGGCAGAGGCCTCTTCGGCAGCCGCAGCCTGTTCGGTTGCACCCTGCGACAGCTGTTCCGAGCTTGCCGACAGTTCCTGGCTACCGGACGAGACGTTCGATGATGCCGAAAGGGCATCGCCGACCACGCCGCGCAGACGTTCGATCATGGCGTTGACGTAAGTCAGCAGGTCGCCGATTTCGTCGTTGGACTTGACCACGGCCAGCTTGGTCAGATCGCCGTCAGCAACACTCTGGACCGAGCTGACTGCGTTGCGCAGACCGCGATTGATGGACAGTGCGATCCAGACTGCGGCCGCCAGGGCGATCAGCAGGGCGGCGCCGGCAACCGCGAGCATGACATTGCGCGTCTGGACATAGTCAGCACCGGCCGTCTCGTTGGCTTCTGCCAGTCGGCTGGTTTCCAGCTTGACGACTTCATCAAGCAACTCGTCGATTTCGCCGACTGTCGCACGATTTTCGTTTGTCGAAATGCGCAGGGCGCCATCGCGGTCGCCAGCCATCATCAGGGCCTGGATGCGGTCATCCTGTTCGCGATATTCGGTGGCCATGCCATCCAGCTTGCCCCAGAGGACCTTTCCCTGCTCCGTGGCCAGCAGCATGACGCTGTCGAAGGCCTTGTCGAAATCCTGACGCTGCTGGTTAATCTTGGCAGAATAGTCCCGCATGCTGGCAATTTCGGTCGCGAGCAGCATGTTCTTCTGCTGGCGCAGCTGCTGCAGCTGGGTGATGTTGAGTTCCTGGGCAAGCCGCAACCGGGTGGCCGGGCCTTTCACGACATTTTCGAGCGTGGTGTTCAGATCGCTGAGGCTCATGATGGCAATGGTCGCGGTGGCCATGAGCATGATGATGACAAAGCCGAAGGCGACTGTCAGCTTGAGTTTAATCGAGGCGCGCATGTGGTTTTTCCTTTGCTGCGACTAGTTCTTCGACGGGTCCGCCGCATGGCGCTCATGGCCGACGGAGAAGATCGTTTGAAGGTTGGGAAGAATGATGAATTCGCCGCCACGGCGGACGAGGCAGTCGATGAAGTCGGAACGCCAGCGCATGCCGATGCTGGGTGGCGGTTCGCTGGCAGTCTTCATCAGGGACGTGACTTCATGCACTTTGTCGGTGCGGATGCCGGTCAGCGTCGGTTCGCCATCGACATCCAGCTCGATCACGATGATGCGGCTGTCGATCGTCGGCTTTGTCGCCTCCATGCCGAAGGCAAGGCGGATGTCGGCAAGCGGAATGACCTTGCCACGGAAGTTGATGACGCTGCCGACGAAGGGCTTTGCACCGGGAACCGTCGTTTCGGGCAGGAGGTCGAGGATTTCCTGCACCATGACCGCCTCAAGCGCGAACATTTCACCGGCGATGTCGAAGGTCAGAACTTCGAGTTCCTCGCTGACGCCCCAGAGATGATCGGGTATCTTACGTGCTGCTTCGCTCATCCTGCTGCGCGCAAATGCGCCTCCTGTTTCTGGCCTTCCAAGACGAGGTGTCCCACGTCGAGGATGAGAGCCACGTCGCCGTCACCCAGGATCGTGGCGCCTGAGAAGGTCGCAACGTCGTGATGCAGTTTGGACATGGCCTTGATGACGGTCTGGTGGTCGCCTATGATCTGGTCGACGACGAGACCGACGCGTTCGGAACCCGTCGAGATGACCACGACCTTCTGGAAGGGGTCGGGTTTGCTGCCGGTGCGGAACAATTCGCGCAGGCGAAGGTATGGAACCAGGCTGTCACGCAGCGATATGAAGCTGCGGCCACGTGAGCGCATGTCGTCTTCGACGGAAAGTTCGAGGCATTCCTCGACGGCGGAGAGCGGAATGACATAACGGCCATTGCCGACGCGAACCAGCAGACCATCGATGATGGCAAGCGTCAGCGGGATCGACAGTGAGACTTCCGATCCTTCACCAGGGTGGCTGACAACATTGATGGTGCCGCGCAGCGTATCGATCGTACGCTTGACGACGTCCATGCCGACGCCACGACCGGAAAGGTTGGTGACTTCCTGCGCTGTCGAAAACCCCGGCTGGAAGATCAGCTGGAGCAGTTCCTGGTCCGAAAGGACCGCGTTCGGCTGGATCAGGCCCGAGGCTTCCGCCTTGGCGCGCACGCGGTCACGATTGATCCCGCGACCGTCGTCCTTGATGGTGATGATGACCTCGCCGGCCTGCTGGCGAGCCGAGAGCTGGATGCGGCCTTGCGGCGACTTGCCGGCGGCGCGGCGTTCGTCCGGCGGTTCAAGGCCGTGGTCGCAGGAATTGCGAACCAGATGAACCAGCGGGTCGGCCAGTCGTTCGATGACGGTCTTGTCGACCTCGGTCGTTTCGCCTTCCGTCTCCAGCTCGATTGTCTTGCCGGTTTCGCGGGCAAGGTCGTGAACCAGCCGGCGGAAGCGGCCAAACAGGCTGCCGACCGGGACCATGCGCAAGACCATCATCGTGTCGCGCAATTCGCCGGACAGACGCTCGACATCTTCCGATACCGAGCGCAGCTGAATGTTGGCGCTGATATTGGCCAACTGCGACAGGCGCGACTGGGCAATGACCAGTTCGCCAACGCGGTCCATGAGTTCGTCCAGCCGTTCAGCCGGAACGCGGACGTTTTCAGCCGACTTGTTGGATTTGGCGTCTGCCGGGCCAGTGTTTGTCGCAGCCTGTTTCTTTTCCGCCGAGGGCTCCGCCACCGGTGGCGGTTCAGCCTGCTTCGGTGCCGGTTCGGTTGACGCTGCCGCCTTGATCTCTGTGATTTCCAGCTGCATGTCGTCCATGACGAAGATGAACACATCCTCGATCGCCGAATGTGGCTGTTCGGTTTCCAGCGTGATGGTCCATCCGAGATAAAGGGTTGTCGGATCGATCTCGGCAAGGCCGGGGATCGTGCTGGCATCGACGGTGATCGTGCACTCTCCGAGTTCGCGCAGTTCGTCCAGCAGGCCAAGCGGGTTGGTGCCGTTGGCCATAGCATTGTCGGGCAGGCGGAACTTGATGATCCAATTGGTAGACGCGGCTCTGGCCGGCGCGAGCGGGGCCGGGGCCGCTGCAGCTGCTACCGGCTGCGACGTTGCGGCATGGCCGTTCTTTCCGCCGACTGCCGCATGCAGCTTGGCAAGAAGCTTCTGGCTCATGTCGTCATGATCGCCATTCGGCTTTTCGACCAGGGCCTTCATGTGGTCCTGAGCTTCGAGAACGGCGGCAATCAGTTCGCTTGTTGCCTGGACCTCACCTTTTCGGACGCGGTCAAAGGCGGATTCGCAGTGATGCGTAAAGGCGGCGAGCGCCTCGAAGCCAAACATGGCTCCGGAGCCTTTCAACGTGTGCAGTCCGCGGAAGACAGCATCGATCTGGTCCTGATTGGACAGATCATGGAGGAGATCAAGCAGACCGCTTTCGATCTGTTCGAAGAGCTCCGCCGCTTCCGTCCTGAAGACCTGGATGGGGTCCATTGTGTTCATTTGCCCAGTACTTTCCTGGCGATCTTGACGAGCTGTTCAGGGTCGAAAGGCTTGGTGATCCAACCGGTGGCACCGGCTGCCTTGGCGCGGCTTTTCATGTCCGCATCGGATTCGGTGGTGAGGAAGATGATCGGGATGCCGGTGTGGGCCGGGGACTGACGCAACGCTTCGATCATCGCCAGACCATTCATGTTGGGCATGTTCAGATCGGTGACGATAAGGTCGAAGCTGGCGCTCTTGGCCTTGTTCAGGCCGTCAAGGCCGTCCACGGCTTCCGTAACCTTGTAGCCGGCATTGGTCAGCGCGATTTTTGTCGTCATCCGGATGCTGGCCGAATCGTCGACGGTCAGGATGTTCGCACTCATTGTATTTCCTTCCGATGTAACCAAAATTGAGAAAAGGCGGGGTCCATTTCCGAGAGAAAGCCGCCACGCTCGAGAACGTCGAACACACGACCATTCGCTGCAGTCTTGAGTGACAGGCGCTTGCCATGGGTGTCTGCATGACGCCGCGCTGCCTCGATCAACTGGATGAGGCTGAGATCGGCCTCGCAGCCGTCGGGAAATTCGACTTCGACCGCGTCATGCTTTTCAAGGGCGGCCAGAAGCTGTTCGCGGATGGGCGCCGCGTGGCGGATCGAGAGTGTGCTTGGCAGTGTCAATGGGTGGCTCGGCATGTCTCTTCCTAGGCTCGGTGAGTGGCGGTTGCTTTGGCCGGAGTTTCGTCCGGCCTCGCTGCGGACAAACGCGCGGTCTTTGCGCTGCGGATTTCGGCAAGGTCATCGCTTCCGGTCATCAGCGCCTCGATCGCCGGCCACTGGCGTTCGAATGCCGCGATGCAGGCCGGATCGAAATGTTTGCCGCTTTCTGTGCGGAGGTAGCCAAGTGCCTGTTGCGGCGCCCAGGCAGATTTGTATGAACGTTCGCTGCACAATGCCTCAAAGACGTCTGCGACAGCGACAATGCGTGCTTCGATCGGGATTGCTTCGCCGGCAAGGCCGTTCGGATAGCCGCTTCCATCCCACTTTTCATGATGGCCGCCGGCAATCTTTTCAGCGGTGCGCACCAGGTCGGAGGAGCCGTTCTCCAGGATCCTGACGCCTATCTGCACATGCTGCCGCATTTCGGCGATTTCGGCCTCGGTGAGGCGGCCCGGTTTGGACAGGATATTGTCAGCGATGCCGATCTTGCCGACATCGTGCAGCGGGGCCGCCAGATAGATCATCCGGCAATAGGCCTGGTCGAAGCCAAGCGCTTCTGCGATCAGCCGGCAGATATGGGCAACACGTGAGACGTGTTCTCCGGTGGAGCCATCGCGATATTCGATCGCGCGGGCCAGACGCCAGATGATTTCCTCTTCACGGATTGCCAGCTTTGCCGTGGCGCTGTTGACCAACCGTTCCAGACTTTTTGCCTGATCGGCCAGATCAAGCTGGGCCTGGCGCAGCGTCAGCAAATTGGCGACGCGCGCGCGCAATTCAACGCCGTCGAAAGGCTTGCGGAGAAATTCGGTTGCTCCCTCTTCGATCGCTTCGATGCGGATGCTGCGCTCGGTTTCCGACGTCACCATGATAATCGGTACATGCTGATAGGACGGGCGTGCACGCAGTTGACGAATGACTTCGACGCCGTTCATCCGAGGCATCGTGTAGTCGACCAAAACCAGGTCAAACGGTGTGGACTTGCACGCTTCCAGTGCCAGCACCGGGTCGAGAAAGGCTTCGACATGGATATCCACCAGCCCCAGGAGCGATGTTTGTATCGCTGCGAGCACAGACTTGCTGTCATCTATCAGAATAACGCGCACGGGTTCTCCGGCCGGCCGAAGGGCTGGCAAAAATTTGGGCACACTGTCCCCTGATGCGAAATGCCATTGGGCACGCCGCCTGGAGAAGGGCTAATTGGTCAGATTGCGAGGATCGAGTTGCTTCATGCAGCCGCTGGAACCGGGGCGTGTACTGTTGCGCCGTTTGAATCCGATTCCTTGCTACAATTTTGACTAGCAGAGTTAAAAGAGGTTTAAGGGCCGACGTGAATAGTCGTTGCGACTGGGATCAAAATCCCGGGTGGGGAAGATCGCCGTCGATTTGCTCATTTTTAGACGCGATGCGAAGAGCAAGCCACGAACGCGCATGCATAATTCACGCGAATTTCTCAGTTGGCATTGATTTATCCATATGTAATTATTTGGCTTTATCCATCGTTGAGAAAATTCCCCAGTGATTTTTTGGTCGCGTGCTGCTGAAAAGTGCAATCGGCTGGCGTAATTTCAGGCACCCTCAGTCACCTCATTTATGAGGTGGCGTTTTGCCGATCATGTTTCCTTTTGTTGCAATCAAAGCATGTAAAACAGCCCAAAAAAAATCCGCTGCGGCACATACAATCCATGCGTCGTTGTGGCCATCGCAGGTTGCGCCTCCTGTTGGGCTAAATTGCAATGGTACTCATTCCAGCTCTCCAAATCTAAACGTGGACAAGGCAGATCATCTGGGTTAAGCTGATTAAACGTTTAATCACGCTGCTGGACACTCTCTTGGCCATAGCCCGTCCCGGATCGAGCCTTGCGCATATCGCCGAAGCCCTCGGCGTGTCTGTGGCGACGGTATCCAATGCACTGTCGGGCAAGGGCCGGGTGTCTCCCGAATTGATTACGCGTGTGCGCACCAAGGCGGCGGAGCTTGGCTATGTGCCGAGCCAGGCGGGCAGGGCGCTTCGAACCGGCCGCACGGGTGTGCTCGGTCTCGTGTTGCCGGATATTGCCAACCCACTGTTTCCGCAGATCGCCCAGGCGATCGATTTCGCAGCGAGCGAGGCCGGTTACGGGGTGCTCATCGCCGATTCCCGCGGGGACGTCGCGATGCAGACCGAAGCGATCAACCGGCTGATTGAGCGCGGCGTTGACGGCATCGTCATCGTGCCGCGGCGCGGAACGCGCATTGCCGATGTCGGCTGCCCTGTCGCGGTCATCGACAGTCCGTCGACGCCGGGCAATACCGTGTCGGCGGATCACTGGCAGGGCGGGCAGATCCTGATCGATCATCTGGTCGCACTTGGGCACCGCAAATTCCTGCTGATCGGCAACAACCCGGCCTCGATTGTGCAGAGCGACCGGATCGGCGGGATGAAATCCCGCCTTCCTGTCGGCGGCAGCGCCGAGGTGATCTGGATCGAGACACTCGAAGAGAAAAACGGCAAGGGCTGTACGCTCGGGCTCGCCGACAAGGTCGCCAACGGCCTGACCGCCATTGCGGCCGTCTCGGACCTGCATGCCCTGCGCGCACTTACTGAATTGCAGCGGGCCGGCGTCAAGGTGCCCGAGGATGTCAGTGTTGCGGGCTTCGATGATCTGGTCTGGTCGTCCGTTGTGACGCCGAGCCTGACAAGCATTCGCATGGACATGGCGACAATCGCAGACATAGCCGTCGGAGCACTTGCCCGCGCCATTCTGGGCGAGCCGACAACCACTTCCAGCCCCGATACCACGAACGGCAGCGTGGTTTCGGCGGATATCAAGAAAGTGCCGATGCAATTGGTCATGCGACAGACGACCGCTCCGGTGGAGGCGCGTGTTGCATCATCATCCCCCCAGAAGGAGAACACAGGTGATCAATAAGACAATGCTGGCATCGGCAACTGCGCTGATGCTGACCATGGGCGCTGCCCAGGCTCAGGAAAAGACACTGACGATTTCCGTCTACGCCCTGGCGCAGGACGAATTCAAGGCGATCGTCTACGATCCGTTCGAAGCCAAATGCGGCTGCAAGCTGGTGGTCGAGACCGGCAACAGCGTCGAACGTCTGGCCAAGATGGAAGCCAACAAGGACAATCCGGTCGTCGACATGGCTGTCGTCTCGATGGCGGATGCCTTGTCTGCCACGCGCAAGGATCTGATCGAAAAGATCGATACGTCGAAGCTTTCCAACTACGGCAAGCTCTACGACATCGCCAAGGATCCGAACGGTGACGGCATGAGCGTCGGCTACACCTTCTATGCCACCTCCATCGTCTACCGTACCGACAAGATGAAGATCGAGAGCTGGGCCGACCTGCTGAAGCCGGAAAATGTCGGCCATGTCGCCTTCCCGAACGTCACCACCAATCAGGGTCCGCCGTCGCTGTTCATGCTCGGCAAAGCTCTCGGCAATGACGCTGCCGATCTCAAGACACCGATTGCCGCCGTTGGCGAAAAGAAGGACGAACTGGTCACCTTCTACGTTAAGTCGTCGCAGCTGGTGCAGCTGATGCAGCAGGAGGAAATCTGGGCGGCACCGATCGGCCGCTTCACCTGGGCTCCCTTCAACAAGCTGGATCTGCCGCTCGCCTGGGCGACACCAAAGGAAGGCCAGACCGGCGGCATGAACGTCATGGTGCTTGCCAAGGGCTCGAAAAACCAGGACCTGGCGCTTGAATTCATGGATTTCTGGCTCTCGACCGAAATCCAGACAAAACTCGCCGAACAGCTGGTCGACAGCCCGGCCAATGCTGACGTCAAGGTTTCTGACGAGATCGCCGAGAACCTGACCTATGGGCAGGAAACGGCCAAGAGCCTGACGCTCATTCCGTCGGCTGCTGCCCTCGACAACCGGGATGCCTGGCTTTCGGAATGGAATGCCAAGGTCGGACAGTAAGATCCGACCCCTATGAATGCCTCCCAAGGCAAGGGGTGCGGTGGAGGAGCTTCGGCTCGCCATCGCATCCCGCTTGATCCTCCTTAGCGCTGAAAGCCTCGTCTATGTTTCAGAACCGAATGGAAGCCCTGGCGCTTGCTCTGCCCGCCGCGATCTTTGCGGCGGTGGTTTTCCTGATGCCGGTCGTGCTGCTTTTGGCGGAAGGGTTTCGCAACACCGATGGCTGGACCCTTTCGGCCTTTACCGGTTTCTTCTCCGAGCCGCTCAATCGCACCGTTTTCCTCCGGACATTGCGTCTTGGTGCCATCTTGACCGTGGTTTCGGCGGTGATCGGCTACGCGGCAGCCTATGCCATCGTCAGTCTACCGCCTGAAGGCAAAGGCTGGATGGTCGGGCTCGTGGTTCTCCCATTGATGATTTCGCCGGTGGCGCGCACCTATGCCTGGATCGTCATCTTGGGCCGTACCGGCATCGTCAACGAGTTCATTACCGGGCTTGGCCTGTCCGACACGCCGATCCGGCTGCTGTTTACCGAGACGGCCGTGTTCATTGGCCTGCTGCAGCTTTTCCTGCCGCTGATGATCCTGTCGCTGGTCAGCGCGCTCGAAAACATGCCACGCGACGCGGTGCCTGCAGCGCGCGTACTCGGCGCAAACTGGTTCCAGGTGTTCTGGAAGATCATCCTGCCGCTGACGAAGGAAGGTCTTGTCATCGGTGGAACCCTCGTCTTCACCGGTTCGATGACCGCCTATATCACGCCCGCAATCTTGGGCGGCTCCAAGGTTCTCATGCTTGAAACTCTGCTTTACCAACGCGTGACGGTCGCCAACGACTTCGTGGCCGCCAGCGTCATCGCCTTTATCCTCATCGTCATGAGCTTTGCTGCGAACCTGTTGCTCAAGCGCTTGGCCACAGCAAGGAACCGCGCATGACCCAGCGTCTTTTCACCTGGGTTACGCTTGGCCTGCTGATGATCTTCCTGATCGGGCCGTTCCTGATCATCGTTGCCGCATCCTTTTCCGCCGGCGATACGCTCGCCTTTCCGCCGCAGGGCTTCTCGCTCAAGTGGATCGCGAAGGTCTTCACGGTCGAGAGTTTCCGCGAGAGCTTCGTCACCTCGATGTTCCTGGCGATCGGCGGCACCGGTGCCGCCCTGATCCTCGGCATTCCGGCGGCCTATGCGATGTCGCGATACCAGTTGCCGTTTTCCGAAACGGTGAAAACCGTGGTGTCCGCGCCGATCATCGTACCCGGCATCATCGTCGGGCTTGCACTGCTGCGCTACTTCGTCGTGCCGTTCCAGATCAACATCACACTGGCACTGTTTCTCGCGCACACGGCGCTGGTTCTCCCCTATGCCGTGCGTGTGGTCTCGGCCAGCCTGAACAATCTGCGCTCCGATATCGAGGAGGCGGCCGTCCTGCTTGGCTCGACACGGCTCGGCGCTTTCTTCCGCGTCGTCATGCCCAATATTCGTGGCGGCATTCTTTCGGCCTTCATCCTCGGTTTCGTCACCAGCTTCAATCAGGTGCCGGTCTCGCTGTTCCTGTCTGGACCCGGCGTGCGCACCCTGCCGATCGACATGCTCGGCTACATGGAAATCGTCTTCGACCCATCCATCGCAGCGCTCTCGTCGCTGCTTGCCTTCCTCTCCATCGGCATCGTTTTCCTCGCCGAGCGTTTTCTGGGGTTCTCCCGCTATGTCTGACCAAGATTTTCTGACACTCGACAAGCTGACACTGCGTTACGGCAAGACGCCTGCGGTCAAGGATCTCGACCTCACTATCCGCAAGGGTGAGCTGCTGGCGCTGCTGGGGCCATCCGGGTGCGGCAAGACGACGACGATGCGGTCCATCGCCGGGCTGCTCAACCCGAGTGGCGGGCGTATCGTGCTGGATGGCGTCGACATAACGCGGGTTGCGGCGAACAAGCGTGCCGTCGGGCTGGTGTTCCAATCCTATGCGCTGTTCCCTCATTTGACCGTGTTCGAGAATGTCGCCTTCGGTCTCAAATTGAAAGGCATGCGCGGTGTCGAGTTGGAAGACAAGGTGCGCGGCGGCCTGAAATCAGTGGGGCTGGCCGAATTCGCTGGCCGTAAACCGCCGGAACTCTCCGGTGGCCAGCAACAGCGCGTGGCATTGGCGCGTTCGATGGTCATGGAGCCGAAAGTTCTGCTGCTCGACGAACCGCTCTCCAACCTTGATGCGCGGCTTCGGCTCGAAATGCGTACCGAATTGCAGCGCGTGCAGCGCGAGACCGGTGTGACGATGATCTTCGTCACTCATGACCAGGTCGAGGCGCTGGCTCTGGCTGACCGGATCGTGGTTATGAAGAACGGCGCGATCGAGCAGATCGGCACGCCGGAGGAGATCTACAATGCGCCGGTTTCGCGGTTCGTCGCGGACTTTGTCGGCTTCGAGAATATTTTCGAACTTCGCGACGGCAAGCTGATGGTGGGCGACAAGGAAATTTCCCTTGGCGCCGGGGTTCCGGATGCTGCCGGTCTCGCCTGGCGACCGGGGGCGGTCCCGCTTGGCGGAGGACCGTTCACGGGGACAATCCGGGGAACCTCCTTTGCCGGCAGCAGCCGGGAATATGTGCTCGAAACGGCGATCGGATGGATCAAGGCGGAGACCGATGCCGAACGCCAGGCTATCCTGCCGGGACAGGACATCGCCTTCGATCTGCCGGTCGACAAGGCTGCCCGGCTCGAGCGGTTTGCCTGACATGGGAATCTGGATCGATACCGATATGGGCTTCGACGACATCGCCGCCATCTTGACGGTGGCGCGGTCGGGGCTGGAAATCGACGGGACTTCGCTGGTATTCGGCAACACGCCGATGGATCAGGTTCGTCGAAATGCAGCGGCTGCACGTGCGGTGTTCGGCTGGCAGTATCCGGTTTCGATCGGTCGCGACCGCCCGGTAATCGGCCCCATCGAGACCGCGCAGGCGATCCTTGGCGATACCGGCATCCCGACTCTTGGGCTGGCGCTGCCGGTGATGGAGCCGGTGCAGGGAGAACGGGCATTCGATGCTCTGGTGCGCTGGCTTGAGGCGAGAGACGAACCGCGCCGGATCCTGGCGCTTGGACCGCTGAGCAACATCGCGGCGCTCGTTCTTGCCCGGCCCGATCTTGTCGAGAAGATTGGCGACCTGACCTGGATGGGCGGCGGTGCCACCCGTGGCAACCACACGGCGTCCGCTGAATTCAATGCCCTTGCCGATCCCGAGGCGGTGGCCATCGTTCTTGCACACGGTGTGTCGCTGAACGTGATTGATCTCGATTTTTGTCGTCAGATCCTGAGCTTGCCCGAAGAGGCTGATCATCTTCGTGGGTTCGGGGGTCGCAATGCGCCGCTGCTGGCGGACCTGTTCGGTGGCTTTGTCGCCATCGCAACAAGCAGAGGCCGAAAGGCCATGGCGCTTTACGACCCTGCGGCAGCGGCCGCGTTTGTCCACCCGGATCTTGTGACATGGCAGCCTGTCGGCTTGCAGATGGAGCTTGCCGGGACGGTGACGCGCGGCCGCACAGTCGTCGAACACCGGGCCAGCCACGCGACCTTCAATGCACGGCTGGCGATTGACAGCGACCGTGACCGGTTGAAGTCTGTCATTCTCGACGCCCTTGCCTTCGAGGCTTCCCGATGACCGCTTCCCGGCTTGAACCGGCTGATCTCGCCAGTTCCGCGTTGCGCAGCCGTGGTGTTGCTGCTGCGCGGGGCGATACTGCATTCGATCGCCTGATCACCGGCGGCACCGTCGTTGATATGGTCACCGGCGAACGGCGCTTGGCCGATGTCGGACTGGTCGGTCCCCTGATCGCCAGCGTGCACGCGCCGGGCACGCGCACCGATGCCGCCGAGGTTATCGATGCATCCGGGCTCTATCTTTCGCCCGGCCTGATCGACATGCACATGCATATCGAAAGTTCGATGGTGACGCCTGCTGTCTATGCGGATGCCGTGGTGCCGCGGGGCGTCACGACCATCGTCTGGGATCCGCATGAGTTCGGCAACGTCCTGGGGATGAAAGGCGTCGAATGGGCACTCGACGCCGCGGTGGATTTGCCACTTCGGGTCGTCATGCTGGCGCCGTCCTGCGTGCCATCGGCGCCTGGACTGGAACTGGGTGGTGCGGACTTCGACGACAAAATCATCGCCGATCTCCTTGCAAATCCGGCTGTCGGTGGCATTGCGGAAATGATGAACATGCGCGGCGTGATCGAAGGCGATGCCCGCATGCATGCCATCGTCCAGGCAGGTCTTGCATCAGGGAAGCCGGTCTTTGGCCATGCCCGCGGTCTGGTCGGGCGCGACCTCAATGCGTTCATGACGGCTGGTGTCAGCTCGGACCATGAACTGACATCGGCCGAGGATCTGCTGGCGAAGCTGCGGGCCGGGCTGGCGATCGAGATGCGGGGGTCGCATGACCATCTGCTGCCGGAATTCGTCCAGGCGTTGAATGCGCTTGGCCATTTGCCACAAACGGTAACGCTTTGCACGGACGACGTCTTTCCTGACGATCTGTCAGCGGGCGGTGGTCTCGATGATGTGGTGCGCCGGTTGGTACGCTACGGTTTGCCGGCGGAATGGGCATTAAGGGCAGCTACGCTCAATGCGGCGCAAAGGCTCGGACGCAGCGATCTTGGTTTGATCGCCGCCGGGCGCCGGGCCGATATCGTGATGTTCGAAGACCTGAAGCAGTTTCAAGCACGACACGTCATCGTCAACGGCGAGCCGGTGGCCCTTGAAGGGCGCTTGATCAAGCAGGCAACAGCGCTGCCGGTTGCGGCGCTGACCAGCACCATGAAGATTGCGCCGCTGGCAGCCGACGACTTCCGGATTGCGTCCACTGCCGGGAAGGTCAAGGTCGCAACCATCGACAGACCCCGGTTTACGCAATGGGGCGAACGCGAAACGGAGGTGCGCGATGGTTTCGTCGTGCCGCCAGACGATGCGACGCTGATTGCCGTTGCCCATCGGCATGGGCTCGCCGACAGCCGGCCGCGCGTCGGTTTTCTCACCGGCTGGGGGCAGTGGCGCGGTGCCTTTGCCACGACCGTTTCGCATGACAGCCACAATCTGACTGTCTTCGGATCCAATCCCGAGGATATGGCAATCGCCGCCAATGCCCTGATCGAGGCTGGCGGCGGCATGGTCGTGGTGTCGCAAAGCGCGATCGATGCGTTGCTGCCGTTACCCTTGGCCGGGCTCGTCTCAGATGCGCCGCTCTCGGACGTGGCACATGAATTCCAGGCCGTGCGGGCCGCCATGGACCGCATTGTCACATGGCAGCCGCCCTATCTCGTCTTCAAGGCCTGTTTTGGGGCGACGCTTGCCTGCAATGTCGGTCCGCACCAGACAGATCGCGGCATTGCCGACGTGCTGACTGGAAGGCTGCTGGAAAGCCCGGTTGTCGAAGAACTCTAGGCGGTGCTCAGCTCCTGCTCGACCAGTGTCGACCAATAGGCGATGCCATAGGGAATGGCATCGTCGTTGAAGTCATAAGCCGTATTGTGGTGCAGGGCGCCATCGACGGCCGGGCCGTTGCCGAGCCAGACATAGCAACCCGGAACTGCCGCACCGAAGAAGGCAAAATCGTCACCCGCGGTCGATGGCGGGAAGGCCGTGCAGGTCTTCTTGCCGAAGACGGATTTTGCAGCATTGAGCGCCCTGACGGTCGCGCCGGCATTGTTGACGACCGGTGGTATGCGGCGCTCGAACTGGTAGTCGGCGGCAATTCCGTACATTTCCGCCGTGCCGCGGGCGAGCCGGCCGATTTCTGTCTCGAGCTGGTCGCGCACCTCGGGCGTGTAGGCGCGGGCGGTGCCGCCAATATCGACCATATCAGGGATGACATTCAATGCTTTCGGATCGCCTGCGCGGATCGAGCAGGCGCTGACAACCGATGGCTGCAGTGGGTCCACCACGCGGCCGGGAATGGTCTGCAGGGCGCTCAGGAACGTGCCCATGGCCGTGATCGGATCACGCCCCAGATGCGGTTTGGCGCCGTGGGTTCCGGTACCGCGAAAGGTGACGCGCCAGCTGTCGGAGGATGCAAGCTGCGGACCTTCAACCACGGCCATCTCGTCGACCGCGAGGCCGGGCATGTTGTGCAGGCCATAGACGGCATCGCAGGGGAAAAGATCGAAAAGACCGTCTTCGACCATGCGTTTCGCGCCGCCGCGGCCCTCTTCGGCCGGCTGGAAGATGAAATGGACGGTACCCGAAAATGTGCGGCTGCGGGCCAGGTAAAGCGCCGCTCCGAGCAACATGGCCGTGTGTCCGTCATGGCCGCATGCATGCATCTTGCCGGGCACTGTCGATTTGTAGGACCGCTCCGCCGTTTCCGGCATGGCGAGCGCATCCATGTCGGCGCGCAGGCCGATACGTCTTGTGCCGTTGCCGATCTGCAGCGAGCCGACCACGCCGGTTTTGCCGAGGCCGCGATGGACGCTGATGCCTGCGCCTTCCAGAGTGCGCGCGACGATGTCGCTGGTGCGATCTTCTTCAAAGCCCAGTTCCGGATGGGCATGCAGATCACGCCTCAGTTCGGTCAGTTGGGCGAGGTCGGCGGTAAATTTCTGATCGAACGACATGAAGCTGGGCATATCCCTTTGAAATGGCGTGGGACGGATGGTTGTGCATCGCTCCAACCTGCATAAAGGAAATGTCCGGAAAGTTGAACGAAAACCGCTCGGCTGACAGGCCAGGTTCACCGTCTTCGACTGATTTTTCGACCGGTGCCAAAAAAAAACGGAGACGATAGATGCAGCCTCATGACTTCTGGCAGGAGATCCTGCCGGCGGGTAGTTTTCCGAGCCACGGTCCCTTCACCGATTTCTTCCCGGCATCGCTCGACGACGGCCGGCAGCTTCGTCTTCCGATCCGAGCGCTGGCCGATGGACGGAATGGGCTTGCGTCACTGATCGTCAATCAGGCGGGGTTTGTCGTTCAGGATATCCTGGCTGCGGCACTGGCGGAGAAGCTGAAGCATCTCAATCCGGACGTGATCGTCGGACTTCCAACCCTGGGTCTGACGCTTGCGGCCGCGGTGGCGCGCGCGCTCGGCCATTCCCGCTATGTGCCGCTCGGTACCTCGCGCAAGTTCTGGTATGTCGATGACCTGTCGGTTTCGCTCACGTCGATCACCACACCCGATCAGGTCAAGCGCCTCTATGTGGACCCTCGCATGCTGCCGCTGATCGACGGCAAACGTGTCGTGCTCGTTGATGACGTCGTCTCAAGCGGCAGCTCGATGCGTGCCGGCATTGAACTCCTGACCGCGTGCGGAGTGCAGCCGGTTGCACTTGGCGTCGCGATGGCCCAGACCTCGCGCTGGCGTGACCAGCTAGCCCTTGCCGGGCGGGATTGGTCGGATGCGGTGGTCAGCGTGTTTCAGACGCCGCGGCTGGTGAGGGGCGATCAGGGCACATGGTTGCTTGATGGCTGACGCTACGTCTTATACGAGAAAATATTGCGCATCGGATGGTCTCGTGTAGACTAACGGCTTGTTGCAGCACAATATTATGCTGCGATGCGGTCTTTGGTTCATCATGTTGCGCTGCAGCGTATTATGCTGCAATGCATATCATATAATAGTACTTTTTCACTTTACAGATGCTTTTGTCTTGCCTAAGCATAATGACAGACACCGTGGAGGCGGTGTCTTTCTCAGGGAGGACATCATGAACATTCTTCGTAAGCTTGCGCTCAGCGCAAGCGTGATTGCACTCGGCTGCACATCAGCCATGGCTGCCGATCTGACCGTCGGTTTTTCCCAGATCGGTTCGGAATCCGGCTGGCGTGCGGCGGAAACGTCGGTAACCAAGCAGGAAGCCGAAAAGCGCGGCATCACGCTGAAATTCGCTGACGCACAGCAGAAGCAGGAAAACCAGATCAAGGCGCTGCGCGGCTTCATTGCCCAGGGTGTTGACGCGATCCTCGTTGCTCCGGTTGTTGCCACCGGCTGGGAAGACGTGCTGACCGAAGCCAAGGAAGCCGAAATTCCGGTCATCCTGCTCGACCGTGGCGTCGATGCGCCGCAGGATCTCTACCTGACATCGGTCGCGTCCGATCAGGTCAAGGAAGGCCGCGTTGCCGGCGAATGGCTGGTCAAGACCGTCGGCGACAAGCCGTGCAAGGTTGTCGAACTTCAGGGCACCGTCGGCTCGACACCGGCGATCAACCGCAAGAAGGGCTTCGAAGAAGCGCTTGCCGGTCATGCCAACATCACCATCGCTCGCAGCCAGACCGGCGACTTTACCCGCGCAAAGGGCAAGGAAGTCATGGAGGGCTTCATCAAGGCTGAAAATGGCGGCAAGGACATCTGCGCCATGTATGCCCACAACGATGACATGGCCGTCGGTGGCATCCAGGCGATCAAGGATGCAGGTCTGAAGCCGGGCACCGATATCCTCGTTGTCTCGATCGATGCCGTTCCGGATATCTTCGCTGCCATGGTTGCCGGCGAAGCCAATGCGACGGTTGAACTGACCCCGAACATGGCCGGTCCCGCCTTCGACGCGCTGGATGCCTTCCTCAAGGATGGCAAGCAGCCTGAGAAGTTCATCATCACGGAATCGAAGCTCTACACGCCTGCAGACAATCCGCAGGGCGAGTACGACAGCCGCAAGGGTCTGGGCTACTAAGCTCCTCCTGGAACGGCCCTGTCTGCCCGAACGGCAGCAGGGCCGTCTCCGCTTTCGCCCGAGTGCAATCGGGGTTAGCCTGCATGCATTCGGGGGTGACGGAATCACATGACAGCAATATCGGGGGTCGTGCTCGAAGCCCAGGGCATCACCAAGACGTTCGGCAATCACACAGCCTTGAGCGGCGTGGATATAGCATTCCACAAAGGCGAAGTTCACGCATTGCTCGGCGAAAACGGCGCAGGCAAGTCCACGCTGATCAAGATTTTGACAGGGGCCTATATCCCGGATTCCGGCATCATCAGCGTGGATGACGAAACCGTGAGTTTTTCGACGCCGCAGCAGGCGCAGGTGCTGGGCATCGGCACGGTTTACCAGGAGGTCAACCTGCTGCCGAACATGACGGTGGTCGACAATCTCTTCATCGGTCGCCAGCCGCGGCGGTTCGGCATGGTGGATCGACGCCGGATGGAGCGTGATGCGCGCGAGATTCTGGCGACCTATGGCCTCGATATCGACGTGCGGGCAGAACTTTCGACCTTCTCGGTCGCCATCCAGCAGATCATCGCGATTGCCCGTGCCGTTGAACTTTCCGGCAAGGTGCTGATCCTCGATGAGCCCACGGCGAGCCTTGACCGGTCCGAGGTGGAAAAGCTCTTCAGCATCATCCGGCAACTGCGCGATCGCGGGCTCGCCATCGTTTTCATCACTCACTTTCTCGATCAGGTCTTCGAGCTTTCCGACCGCGTGACTGTCTTGCGCAACGGTCGCCTGATTGGCACGGAATCGATCAAGTCGCTCGACCGCGCCAGCCTGGTGCGGATGATGCTGGGCAAGGATCTCGCCTTCCATCATGCCGAGCTTCTCGGCGAAGAGGCGGCAGCCGGCGAAACGCTGATGACCTTCGAAAACTTCGGTCTCGCCGGCAAGGTGCAGCCATTCGATCTCAAGATCCACCGGGGCGAAGTCGTCGGTGTCGCGGGGCTGCTCGGTTCCGGTCGAACCGAAATGGCGCGGCTCATGTTCGGTATCGACCATGCCGATAGCGGCGTGCTGCATATCGACGGCAAGTCGCGGCAGGTGAGAAATCCGCGTGAAGCAGTCGAACTCGGCTTTGGCTTCTGCCCGGAGGATCGCAAGATCGACGGTATCTTCGGTGAACTGTCGGTGCGCGAAAACATCGTCATCGCCATGCAGGCCCGTCTCGGCTGGTTCCGCGCACTGAACCATGACGAGCAGATCGAGATCGCCGGAAACTTCATCGAAGCGCTCGATATCCGGACAGCCTCTGCCGAACTGCCGGTCAAACTCCTGTCGGGCGGCAACCAGCAGAAGGTGATCCTTGCCCGCTGGCTGGCGACCGATCCGCGTTTCCTGATCCTCGACGAGCCGACGCGTGGCATCGATGTCGGTGCCCATGCCGAAATCGTCCGCATGATCACCCGCCTGCGAGAGGACGGTCTGGCGCTCGTCGTCATCTCGTCCGAGCTCGACGAAATCGTCAGCTATTCCTCGCGCGTGGTTGTGATGCGCGACCGCAAGATGGTCGCCGAGCTGCATGGCGCCGACATTACTCCTGGCGTGATCGTCCAGACAATTGCCGCCCAGCCGGCGGAGGCCGAGGCATGAAAAGACTGCAATTTTCCCGTATCATTTCGCCACAGCTGCTGGCGCTTGCCGGTGTGCTGCTGTTCAACTGGATCGTCTTTCCGGGTTTCTTCGACATCACCTGGAAGGATGGCCGCCTGTTCGGCAGCATGATCGACGTGATCAATCGCGGGGCTCCGGTCGCGATCCTTGCGATCGGCATGACGGCGATCATCGCAACGAAGGGTGTCGATCTTTCCGTCGGCGCGGTCATGGCCGTGGCCGGTGCGGTGGCCGCGACCTTTGCTGTTGCCGGGCAACCGCTTATCGTCATCCTCGCGGCGGCACTTGCCTGCGGCATTGTCTGCGGCTTGTGGAACGGCGCGCTCGTCGCCTATCTCGGTATCCAGCCCTTTGTCGCGACGCTGGTGCTGATGGTCGCCGGTCGCGGGGTCGCCCAGCTGATCACCGAGGGTTCGATCGTCACCTTCTCCGATCCGGCTCTGATCTTTGTCGGCACGGGATCGGTGCTCGGGCTGCCGATGCCGGCGGTCATTGCGATCCTCCTTATGATCACCGCGCATATTGTCATGCGCCGCACGGCGATCGGACTCTTCATCGAGGCGATCGGCACCAATCTGTCTGCCGCCAACTATACCGGCCTGCGCAGCCAGATGCTGATTCTTTCTATCTACGCCTTCGGCGGCTTCTGCGCGGCGATCGCCGGCGTGATCGCGGCTGCCGACATCCGCGGCGCCGATGCCAACAATGCCGGGCTCTGGCTTGAGCTCGACGCGATCCTCGCTGTGGTCATCGGCGGCACCTCGCTGCTCGGCGGACGCTTCTCGATCCCCATGTCGGTGCTCGGGGCAGTGATCATCCAGGCCATGAATACCGGGGTTCTCGTCTCCGGCTTCCCGCCCGAGTTCAACCTCATCGTCAAGGCCGGCATGATCATCATCATTCTCGTCCTGCAGTCGGCGCGCATCGCCCAGGCCCTCGGTCGCAAGTTCGGCCCCAGACAGACTTCGGAACAGACACGATGAACCCGCGCTATCGCCCGCTCGCCGCCACCACCCTGATCTTCATCATCGCCTATGCGCTGTGCATCTTCCAGTATCCGGGCATGTGGTCGACCCGGGTATTCGGCAATTTCCTCACCGACAATGCCTTTCTCGGCATTGCTGCCGTCGGCGCCACTTTCGTCATCCTTTCGGGTGGTATCGACCTGTCGGTCGGCGCGATCATTGGCTTGACCGGTGTGGTTACGGCCATCCTGATTTCCTGGCTCGGCCTGCATCCGCTGCTGGTCTTTGCGATCGTACTCGGCCTGGCAGCGTCGTTCGGTGCGGGTATGGGAGCCGTCATCCATTTTCTGCAGGTGCCGCCGTTTATCGTGACGCTCGCCGGCATGTTCCTGGCGCGTGGCCTTGCCTCGGTGTTGACCCAGGACTCGATCCCGATCGACCATGAGTTCTACCGGACAATCTCGACGCTCTACCTCAAGCTTCCGGGCGGCGGACGGCTGAGTTTCATCGGCATGTTGATGCTGGCGACATTCGTGATCTGCGGCCTGATCGCGCACAAGACACGCTTCGGCTCCTATGTCTATGCGATCGGGGGCAATGCAACGTCTGCATCGCTGATGGGTGTTCCGACCGGGCGCGTGACTATCGGTATCTATGCACTGTCGTCATTCCTCGGTGGCCTTGCGGGCATCGTCTATTCACTCTACACCTCGGCAGGCTATCCCCTGGCTGCTGTCGGTATCGAACTTGACTCGATCGCGGCCGTGGTGATAGG
The DNA here is from genome assembly GCF_021729845.1 of Rhizobium sp. SL42. Taxonomy (NCBI): domain Bacteria; kingdom Pseudomonadati; phylum Pseudomonadota; class Alphaproteobacteria; order Hyphomicrobiales; family Rhizobiaceae; genus Rhizobium; species Rhizobium sp. SL42. Next base: position 4,002,251 of record NZ_CP063397.1, on the reverse strand, counting down.
CGGAACCCTGTTGACGGGCGGTTACGGGTTCATTTTCGGAACCCTGATCGGGGTCATGCTGCAGGGCCTTGTCCAGACCTATATCGTCTTTGACGGCACGCTCTCCAGTTGGTGGACCAAAATTGCCATCGGGTTCCTGCTGTTCATGTTCATCCTGCTTCAAAAGCTTGTCTTCAACGCGCAATCTGGACGTTCGCGATTGAAGAAAGGCCCCGCATGAGTGAGCCGGGGAGCCTTCTTCGCTCCCTGTCCGGGCGGTCGACGGCACGAAATTTCCATTCACATGTGATCAATGAAATCGGCGCCGGCGTCATCTCCGGTCGCTATCCGATCGGCTCCGTGCTGCCCAATGATGCCGAACTGATGGCTGATTTCGAGGTTTCCCGCACCGTCCTGCGCGAGGCCTTGAAAACGCTCGAGGCCAAGGGGCTCCTGGAGGCGCGCCCCAAGGTCGGGACCAAGGTTTCCCAGAGGAACCGGTGGAACCTGTACGATCCCCAGGTACTGGCCTGGCATCTCGATGCACCGGCGGACGAGGAATTTCTGACCGGCATGCAGGAGGTTCGCCGGGCGCTGGAGCCCCTGGCCGCGGGGCAGGCCGCAAAGCGCCGTTCAGCCGACCAGATCCGCCTGATGCTCTACTGGATTCGGCAGATGGAGACCTCGCTTTCCTCCGCGCAGAATTTTGTCCTGGCCGATTTCGAGCTCCACCGGATCATCGCGGACGCCGCCCATAATCCTTTTTTGCGAGCGCTCTACGGCGTGATCGAACTGTCGCACGCCTTCGCTTATCAGCGGCTGGTGCTGCAGCCGGATGAAGAGGCGCTTCTGCCGTTTCTCGACAAGCACCGCGCACTGGTCACGCGCATCGAGTATGGCGACGAGGCGGGTGCCCGTGAGGCCATGCTCGATACGATCGCGCATGATTGCGCCAAGGCGCTGCTCCGGTAAAGACGCGGCAGAAAGGCTGCGGTTCAGCCCTTCAGTGCCGTTTCCATTCGGTCAAGTCCCTCGGTGATCAGCGAACGCGGGCAGCCGAAATTGATGCGCAGATGGTGGGCGTAGTCCGCTCCGAAATCCGAGCCGGCGCTGAACGCCACCTTGCCCCTGTCGAGGAAGAAGCGCTGCGGTGCGTCCGGCAGATTGAGGGCTGAGCAGTCGAGCCAGGCGAGATAGGTGCTTTCGGCAGCAATCATGCGGATCTTGGGAAAACGGCGAGCGATCTCGACCTGCAGATAGTCGCGGTTGCCTTCGAGATAGGTGAGCAGTTGCCGGCGCCATTCGCCAGCGCTCTCGTAAGCTGACAATGTTGCTTGCAGACCGAAAACGTTGACGCTGTCGACTAGGCCGCTGCGGGCAGCGTTGACCCGCTGACGAAGAGCGGGGTTCTGGATGATGGCGAAGGACGTCTTGAGGCCGGCAATGTTGTAGGTCTTGCTGGCCGACATCAGGGTCACCGTCCGCTGGGCAATCTCCGGTGACAAGGACGCGATCGGAATGTGCTTGCGGCCGTCGAAGACAAGCTCGCAGTGGATCTCGTCTGAAATCAGCAGCAGGTCGTGGCGAATGCAGGCATCGGCGATCAGGTCCAGTTCCATTGCGGTGAAGACCTTGCCGGTGGGATTGTGCGGATTGCAGAACAGGAAGGCTTTCGAACGGGCAAAGTCCGCTTCAAGCGCTTCTTCATCGATGACATAACCCGCCTGGCTCGGCATCAGAGGAGCCTCGACGGGTGTCAGGCCCCAGTGCTTGTGCGCGGTCAGGATCGGATTGTAGATCGGCGTCTGGATCAGCAGCCCGTCGCCGGCGTGAAGCTCCGAATTCAGGGCCATGTTGAAGCCCGCTTCGACGCCGGGTAGAAAGATGATGTCGTCGGCCGAAATCTGCCAGCCGTATTTTTCGGCCATATCGGTGACGATCCGGGAACGAACCTCGTCCTGCGGCAAGCAGTAGCCAAAGAACGGATGGTCCATCCGCTTTTTCATCGCATCGATCACCGGTGCCGGCGCGGCGAAGTCCATGTCGGCAATCCACATCGGCAGGATGTCGTCGCCGTAGAGAGCCCACTTCTTGCTGCCTGTGTTCTTGCGGTCGTGGACGGTGTCAAAGTCGAAGCTGGTCATGCGCGCGGAAATCCCGGGTGTCGATTGTGAGAAGGGCCGGGCAATCGCTAGCACAAGTCATTTTCGCGCGGGCAGGAAAATTGTCCCCATGACAGGCCGGGACTGGTAATGAGCCGCCATGACGGGCTCTGCCATGATGCAGCCCATACATGTGAGCCTAAAAATTGGGCGCAGTTTGCCGAGTTCATCCAAAATGTATGCACATTGAAATTTGCAAAGCATTGAAGGCTCGTGGTCTGCTTGTTTTCATGTGGTTTTTTAAGATGGCACGCGCCTTGCTTCGTTATGCGTGAGTTGGTGGCTAGGGTTCCGGTGCGGGTGCGCATGCTGGTCCGAGAGCTGCCACCGGCAGGGGAGACATCCTGCCGGATGCACGGCGGGACAAAAGCCCGGGAGACCTCGTTAGCCAAGGGATTGGCGGCGCTGGTCTATGCCGATCCCATTTTGGACAAAGCAAAAGGGGAATTTCAATGCAGACTTTTTCGAAGCTTCTTTCCATCACCGCGTTGACAGCAGCGATTACGCTGTCCGGTCTTGGTCCGGCCCATGCCGAAGCGAAGAAGGATTTCAAGGTTGCCTGGTCGATCTATGTCGGCTGGATGCCGTGGGGCTATGCCAACGACAAGGGCATCGTGAAGAAATGGGCCGACAAATACGGCATCAATATCGAGGTGACGCAGTTCAACGACTATGTCGAGTCGATGAACCAGTATACCGCCGGTGCCTTCGATGCCGTGACGCTGACCAATATGGACGGACTGTCCATCCCGGCGGCGGGTGGCGTCGATACGACCGCCGTGATCGTCGGAGACTTTTCCAGCGGCAATGACGCGGTCATTCTAAAGGGCAAGGACAAGCTCGAGGATATCAAGGGCTCGAACGTCAATCTGGTCGAATTCTCCGTATCGCATTACCTGCTGGCGCGTGCCCTTGAAAGCATCGGTTCTTCGGAACGAGACGTGAAAGTGGTCAATACGTCCGACGCGGACATGGTCGGCGCCTACAAGGCCGATGATGTCACCGCTGTCGTGACCTGGAACCCGCTGGTCGCCAGCATCATGGAAGAACCCTCGGCCAAGAAGGTCTTCGACAGCTCGCAGATTCCTGGCGAAATCATCGACCTGATGGTCGCCAATTCCGATGTGCTCAAGGACAATCCCGATTTCGGCAAGGCGCTGGCCGGTATCTGGTATGACACGATGGCGGTGATGACGGCCGATACCGCCGAGGGCAAGGCTGCGCGCGAGGCGATGGGCGTAGCGTCCGGTACGGACCTTGCGGGTTTCGAAGCCCAGATGGCAGCGACCAAACTGTTCGACAAGGCATCCGATGCCGTTGCCTTCACCGCATCGCCGGACCTGCCGAAGACCATGGATCTCGTGCGCGCCTTCCTGTTCGAAAAGGGGCTTCTCGGCAGCGGCGCGGCTTCGGCCGACGTGATCGGCATCGAGATGCCGGACGGCTCCGTCCTCGGCGACAAGGGCAACGTCAAGTTCCGCTTCACCACCAGCTACATGGATGCCGTGGCCAAGGGAACGCTCTGAGCCGGAGCGTGCCGGGTCCCATGGGCCCGGCTCCCCCTGCTGTCATCGACGGAGGATGTCCCGATGCGCTGGATCAATGCACGGCCGAGCAATGGCGCCCGCCTGGCGCTGGCGCTCTCGCCTTTCGCCCTGGTGCTGGTCGCCTATGCGATGGGCTCGGCGGCGCGACTGACCGAGAATGCCAATGACAAGCTTCTGCCGGGTTTTGCCGGCTTTGCCGAGGCGATCAACCGGCTGGCCTTCGTCGCTGATGGTCGTACCGGCGAGTATATCCTGTGGGCCGATACGCTCGCCAGTTTGACCCGTCTCTTCGCCGGTCTTGGGATCTCGACCGCGATCGCGCTCGCGGCCGGCATGCTGATCGGCATGCTGCCCTATGTTCGCTCGTTGCTGGCGCCTTTCGTTGCGGCCATTTCCATGGTTCCGCCGCTGGCGCTTCTGCCGATCCTTTTCATCATCGCAGGTCTCGGCGAGACCTCGAAGATTGCGCTCATCGTCATCGGCGTGGCACCGATCATGATCCGTGACCTTGCGCTGAAGGCCATGGAACTGCCGCGCGAGCAGATCATCAAGGCCGAGACGCTGGGCGGCAATTCCTGGCAGATCGGCTTGCGGGTCGTGCTGCCGCAGGTCCTGCCGCGGCTGATCACCTGCCTCAGGCTGCAGTTGGGTCCGGCCTGGCTGTTCCTGATCGCGGCCGAGGCGATTTCGTCCGACAGTGGTCTTGGTTATCGCATCTTTCTGGTGCGGCGCTACCTCGCGATGGATGTGATCTTTCCCTATGTGCTTTGGATCACGCTGCTTGCTGTCCTGACCGACTACCTGCTCGACCGGCTGCGGATCGCCGTCTTCCCCTGGTCGGAATTGGAGAAGCAGGCATGAGCGCGCTCAGCATCAAGGATGTCTGGAAGGAATATGGCGACCAGATCGTGCTGGAAAACGTGTCGATCGACATCGCATCCCGGGCCTTCGTGGCGCTGGTCGGTCCTTCCGGCTGTGGCAAGACCACGTTTCTGCGCATGCTGCTCGGCCAGGAGCGGCCTACCCGCGGCACAATCCTTCTCGACGGCGAACCCCTGCCGGCGGAGCCGGGGCCGGATCGCGGTGTCGTCTTCCAGCGCTATTCGGTGTTTCCGCATCTGACCGTGCTCGGCAATGTATTGCTCGGCAAGGAGCTTCGGGCGGCGCGCCTGAGCGCCAGGCTGTTCGGCGCGGCGCGGCGGCAGGCGGTCGACGAGGCGCGAACGATGATTGCCGCAGTCGGTCTTTCTGGATCCGAGGACAAGTATCCGGCCCAGCTGTCCGGCGGCATGCAGCAAAGGCTCGCCCTTGCCCAGGCGCTGGTCATGCAGCCCAAGGTCCTGCTGCTCGACGAGCCCTTCGGTGCGCTGGATCCGGGCATCCGGGCCGAGATCCATGTGCTGATGAAGCGCCTCTGGCATGAGGCGCCGATGACGGTGGTCATGGTCACCCATGACATGCGCGAGGCCTTCACGCTGGCGACCCGCGTGGTTGCCTTCGAACGGCCGCGCGACCGGCCGGAGGAAAAGCTGCGTTACGGCGCCACCATCACCAAGGACATTGCCATCTGGCCACCCCGCAAGGCGGGCGAGGCCTCCCTCATTCGACCCGACCGGGACGGCCCGGTTCCTAGCCAAGGTCACTAGCCGGGACGACCCGGCCTTCCGCTGACAGGAGATGAACCGTGCATATCAGACGTTCTCCCGAGGAAATCGCCGCCAACCGGGCGCGCTACGAAGAGCATCAGAAAAAGGGACTGGAATTCGCCCCCAAGGCATTGCCCGGCAGGAGCAAGCTTCCGGCGCCGGCAATTGCCGCAGACCGGATCATGCAGCGTGAAGTCATTCCCGGTGGTTGGTACTGGTCGACCCGAGTCAGGGCCAACGAGGTGCTGCGCATTGCGCTCGATCAGGGGCACTCGACCGTCTCGGTCGTCGCCTGGAACGCTGCCGACACGAGCGAGCGCATGAACCTGCCGGATACGGTCAAGGTGCAGTGGACGACCGGGCTCGGCAAGGGCCGTGTGATCTTTTCCGACATGGGCAGGGTGATGTTCTCGATCATCGAGGATTCGTCCGGTGCGCATGACTGCTTGATGGGTGGTTCGACGGCTTCCTCGAACGCGAAGAAATATGCTGGCGCCAATGGTGCCGCTATGCGCAACACGCGGGACAATCTCGTGCTGCTCGCCACCAAGGCAGGCCTCGACAAACGCGATATTCCGGCGGCGCTTGCCTTGTTCGCACCGGTTTGTGTTGATGCCGAAGGCCGGTTTCAGTGGCAGCCGGAGCTGGTCCACGAGGGAGACTATGTCGAGTTGCGCGCCGAGATGGATATGCTTGTCGGCTTTTCCAACTGCCCGCATCCGCTCGATCCCAATCCGGTTTATGCGCCCAATCCGATCACAGTCAGCCGCATCGCAGCCGTCGAACCGGCAGTCGACGACCTTTGCCGTACGGCCACGGCAGAGGCTGTTCGCGGCTTTGAAAACAACGCCTTTGCAGCGATCTGAGCGGGAGCGGAACCATGAACAACTTTATCCAGACGTCCGCCGATCGCACGCTCTCCAACGCGGTGCAGGACCACTACATTCCGGCCGAGGCGCCGTTTTCCACCGTCATCCGGGCGGGGCAGACCGTGCGCATCGAGGACAGCTACGGCCAGCAGGCGATCGATACGCTGTTCTACAATGCCGGTGATTTTTCCGAGCGATATTCCAGCCAGGACACGATGCGCGAGCAGGGGGCTGCCTATATCTCGACCGGCACGAGGATCATCTCCAATGAGGGCCGCGTGATGCTGACGATGACGGCGGACAGCTGCGGCCGTCACGATACGTCTGCAGGCGCCTGCTCCTGCGAGAGCAATACCGTACGTTTCGGCCATGGCGTGAAATATCTGCATGCCTGCCGGGACAATTTTGTCATCGAAGTCTCCAGACATGGCATGAGCAAGCGCGATATCGTGCCGAACATCAATTTCTTCATGAATGTGCCGATTGAGCCGACCGGCGAGATGACCATTGTCGACGGCATCTCCGCGCCCGGCGACTATGTCGAGTTGAAGGCCGAGATGGATGTGTTGCTGGTGATCTCGAATTGCCCGCAGATCAACAATCCCTGCAACGGCTTTGATCCGACGCCGGTGCGCGTGCTGGTCTGGGATGGTGAGGCCAGCTGATGTTCAAGAAGGTACTCATTGCCAATCGCGGCGAGATCGCGGTGCGCGTCATTCGCACGCTGCAGAAAATGGGGATCGCCTCCGTGGCGGTCTATTCCGATGCCGATCGTTTCTCCAAGGCCGTGCTGATGGCCGATGAAGCGGTGCGGCTCGGTCCGGCACCGGCATCGGAAAGCTATCTGAATGTCGATGCGGTGATTGCCGCCTGCAAGCAGACGGGCGCCGAGGCCGTTCATCCCGGCTACGGCTTCCTGTCGGAAAACATCGGCTTTGCCGAGCGGCTGAAGACCGAAGGCATCGCCTTCATCGGTCCGAGCCCGGCCAATATTGCCGATTTCGGCCTGAAGCACACGGCGCGTGAATTGGCGCGGGACAGCGGTGTTCCGCTGTTGCCGGGGTCCGGGCTGCTCGACAGCGACGAAGCGGCCCTGTCGGCGGCAGAGGCGATCGGCTATCCGGTGATGCTGAAGTCGACTGCCGGCGGCGGAGGAATCGGCATGTCGCTCTGCCACGATTCCGAGAGCCTGAAGGCATCGTTCGACAGCGTGCAGCGCACGGCGAAATCGAGCTTTGGCGATGCTCGCGTCTATCTGGAGCGTTTCGTTGCCAAGGCGCGGCATGTCGAGGTGCAGATCTTCGGTGACGGCAATGGGCGGGTGATCGCGCTCGGCGAGCGCGACTGCTCTCTGCAGCGGCGAAACCAGAAGGTGATCGAGGAAACACCGGCGCCGGGACTGTCCGAGATCGTGCGCTCGAGGCTGCATGCGGCGGCTGTCGCTCTAGGCCGCAAGGTCAATTATGCTTCGGCAGGCACGGTGGAGTTCATCTACGACCCGGCTCGGGAGGAATTCTACTTCCTCGAGGTCAATACGCGCTTGCAGGTCGAGCATCCGGTGACAGAAGCGGTCTTCGGTGTCGATCTAGTGGAATGGATGATCCGCCAGGCTGCCGGTGAGGATGTGCTTTCCGGCAACGATGAACTTGTGCCCAAAGGGGCCGCGATCGAGGCGCGCATCTATGCCGAAATGCCGCATGCTGGCTTTCGGCCGAGTGCTGGCCTGCTGACCGAGGTAGTGTTTCCGGATGATGTGCGTGTCGATGACTGGATCGAAACCGGCACCGAGGTGACGCCTTACTACGATCCGATGTTGGCCAAGGTGATCGTGTCTGCCGACGACCGGGCCTCGGCCATTGCGACACTCTCGCAAGCGCTCGCCGCTACGGCTTTGTCAGGCATCGAGACCAATCTCGAATATTTGAAGGCCATTGCGTCCTCCGAGCTGTTCACCAGCGGCGATGTCGCGACAACGGCCTTGAAGGATTTCGACTTCGTGCCGGATGTGATCGAGGTGATCGCACCGGGAGCCCAGTCCAGCCTGCAGGAATTGCCGGGGCGGCTCGGTCTCTGGCATGTCGGTGTGCCGCCAAGCGGCCCGATGGATGAGCGCTCGTTCCGTCATGCCAATCGGCTGGTCGGCAATGGCGACGAGACGGCGGCGCTTGAGCTGACGGTCTCCGGGCCGGTGCTCAAATTCTTCTCCGATGTGGTGATCGCGCTTGCCGGCGCCGTCATGCCGATGATGCTCGATGGGGAGCCGGTTCCACATGGCGTACCTGTGGCCGTCAAGGCCGGCCAGACACTGACCGTCGGCCCGATCCAGGGGGCGGGGCAACGCGCCTATCTGGCCGTTGCGGGCGGGTTCGCGGCTCCCGTGGTACTTGGTTCGCGGGCGACTTTCGGGCTTGGTCAGTTTGGCGGCAATGCCACCGGTACGCTTCGGGCCGGTCATGTGCTGAGGCTCGCCCGTGCTCCACAGCCGGAGGCGAGGGCCGCGAGCGAGCCTGCGATGCTGTCGCGCGAATGGTCCGTCGGCGTGGTCTATGGACCGCATGGTGCACCGGACTTCTTCCTTGAAGAGGATATCGAAACGCTGTTTGCGACCGAATACGAGGTGCATTTCAACTCGGCCCGTACCGGTGTGCGCCTGATCGGGCCTGCGCCGAAATGGGCGCGCACCGATGGCGGCGAGGCGGGGCTTCATCCGTCGAACCTGCATGACAATGCCTATGCGATCGGTGCGATCGACTTCACCGGTGACATGCCGATCATTCTTGGTCCGGACGGCCCAAGTCTCGGAGGTTTCGTCTGCCCGGCGGTGATTGCCCGCGACGAGCAGTGGAAGATGGGCCAGTTCAAGCCGGGTGACAGGATCCGGTTTCATCCGCTGACAAGGGATGAGGACGTGGGTATCGAGGGTTTGTGCGCCGTTCCGGCTGTGCCGCCTTCTCGCCTTCCGCCTGAAGCCGGTTCCCCGATCCTGGCAACCAGCATGATCGGTCCGGTGCCGGTCGTCTATCGCCGTCAGGGCGACGACAATCTGCTGGTCGAATATGGCGAGATGCAGCTCGACATCGCGCTTCGCCTGCGCGTGCATCTCCTGATGGAGGCAGTCAAAGCGGCCAAGCTGCCGGGCCTGATCGATCTGACGCCCGGCATCCGCTCGCTGCAGATCCATTATGACGGCACGGCTCTGACCCGCATGCGGCTTCTGGGGCTGCTTCAGGACATCGAGATCGGCCTGCCGCCCGCGCAGGCGGTGACGGTTCCAAGTCGCACCGTCTATCTGCCGCTTTCGTGGAACGATCCCCAGGCGGAACTTGCGATGCGCAAGTATCAGGAACTGGTGCGTCCCAATGCGCCCTGGTGCCCATCGAACATCGAGTTCATCCGCCGGATCAACGGTCTTGCCGACGAGCAGGCAGTGAAGGACACGATCTTTGACGCGTCCTATCTGGTGATGGGGCTGGGGGACGTCTATCTCGGCGCGCCTGTCGCAACACCGCTTGATCCCCGCCATCGGCTGGTGACGACGAAATACAATCCGGCACGCACCTGGACGCCGGAAAATGCGGTCGGGATCGGCGGGGCCTATATGTGTATCTACGGGATGGAGGGGCCTGGTGGATATCAGCTGTTCGGCCGAACCATCCAGGTGTGGAACACCTGGCGCCAGACGCCGGTCTTCCACAAGGACAAGCCGTGGCTCCTCGATTTCTTCGACCAGATCCGCTTCTTTCCCGTGAGCCATGAGGAACTGATGGAGGCACGGGCCGCATTCCCGCATGGGGGCTATCCGGTCCGGATAGAAGAGGGCGAGTTCTCTTATGCGGCCTACGAGGCCGAGCTGGCCGCCAATGCCGCCAGCATCGGGGCTTTCAAGCAGAAGCAGCAGACCGCTTTCGAGGTCGAGCGTCTGCGTTGGAAGGAACAGGGGCTCGACAGCTTTATCGTCGATGAGGGTGCCGGACCCGGCCTCGGCGGCGATATTCCCGCGGGATGCTTCGGGGTCGAAAGCGCCGTGCCGGGAAATATCTGGAAGATTTTGGTCGAGCAGGGCCAGGCGGTCCAGCCCGGCGATACACTTGCCATCATCGAATCGATGAAAATGGAAATCAATGTCACCGCCCATGCCGCTGGCACCGTGCGCGATCTGCGCGCCGGCCCGGGCCGAAACGTCAAGGCCGGCGATGTGCTGGTCGTGCTGGAGGAAGCCGTATGATACCCACCATTCTCGACATGGCCTCGCTGAGGGCTGCCTTTGCCGCCGGATTGACGCCGCTTGCTCTCGTCGAAGAAGTGATCGCCCGCCGGCATGCATCCGATGATCCTGCGGTTTTCATCACCGCGACGCCGGATGACGATCTTCGCGCCGCCGCAAACGCCTTGATGGCGCATTCACCGCAACCGAACAGCCTGCCGCTTTGGGGCATACCCTTTGCCGTCAAGGACAATATCGATGTTGCGGGCCTGCCGACGACCGCAGCCTGCCCGGCCTTCGCCTATGCGCCGGACAGGGATGCAACCGTCGTCGCAAGGCTGAAGGCCGCCGGTGGCCTTGTGATCGGCAAAACCAATCTCGATCAGTTCGCGACCGGTCTCAACGGCACGCGTTCGCCTTATGGCGCACCGCGTTCGGTTTTCGACAAGGCCTATGTGTCCGGTGGCTCATCCTCAGGCTCGGCCGTTGCCGTCGCTTCGGGACTGGCGAGCTTTGCGCTCGGAACCGACACGGCTGGCTCCGGCCGTGTACCGGCAGCCTTCAACAACCTCGTCGGCATCAAGCCGACGCCGGGGTTGGTGCCGAATGTCGGCGTCGTGCCGGCCTGCCGCAGCGTCGACGTGGTCACGGTCTTTGCCGCGACCGTGGGGGACGGCGTGGCGATCCGCAAGGTGATGGACGGCTATGATGCCGGCGATCCGTATTCCCGCAAGGCAACGCCTGCCGGCCTGCCGGCATCGGGTCTCAGGATCGGTGTATTGGATGGCACAGAGCGCGAATTTTTCGGCAACAGAGAGGTCGAAGCGCTTTACGATGCCGCAATTGAAAGGGCGAAGTCGTTGGGGGCTGCGATCATGCCCTTCGATTATGCACCGTTCCGGCAGGCGGCGGAATTGCTCTACAATGGACCCTGGGTGGCCGAGCGGCTGGCGGCGGTGAAGGATTTCATCGCAACCAATGCCGGCGATTTCGATCCGACGGTGCGAACCATCATCGAGGGGGCGAGGGGATATGACGCCGTTGCCGCCTTCGAAGGGCAGTACCGGCTCGGTGCGCTTCGCCAGAAGGCCATCGCCGAATGGGAAGCGGTCGATATCCTGATGCTGCCGACGGCGCCAACAACCTATACGGTCGAGGACATGCTGGCCGATCCGATCGTGCGCAACGGCCATTTTGGCCGCTACACCAATTTCGCCAACCTGTTCGGTTATGCGGCGATCGCCATTCCCGCCGGCTTCGATGCTGACGATCACCTGCCGGCCGGCGTGACGTTGTTTGGCCCGTCCTTCTCCGACGATGCGCTGGCGCCGTTTGCCGATGCGATGCATCGTGCCCTTGCCGCTGGCATGGGCAAGGACAAAACGGCGGAGATACCCGAGGCAAGCCGGGTCGGCGCAGTGGATGACGGCCTGGTGACGATCATGGTGGTCGGTGCGCATCTGACCGGCATGCCCCTCAACCATGAACTGACGGGCCCCGGTGGCAAGCTGCTGAAGACCTGCCGCACGGCGGGCGACTACCGTCTCTATGTATTGCCGAACACGGTGCCGCCGAAGCCGGGCCTGATCCGCGAGCCGAGTTTTGCCGGCAAGGGGCTGGAGGTTGAGGTGTGGAAGGTGACGCCGGAAGCCTTCGGGCATTTCGTCCAGAATATTCCGGCACCGCTTGGGATCGGCAAGGTCACGCTCGATGACGGCAGCCAGGTATCCGGTTTCCTCTGCGAACCCTACGCGATCGAGGGTGCCCGGGAGGTGACCGAACTCGGGGGCTGGCGGGCCTATATCGCGTCGCGAAACAAGGGGTGAGCCCTCTCCATCATCGATGCATGATCCTCAAGCCCGGGCGCTCCAGCGGAGCGCTCGCCGGTGCTTGTGTCCTTCCACATTGATATTGGGCAGGGGCTCGCCTAAGAGGGCGCGTCACGAGCCGGACAAAGAGGCCGCAAGGATGCGGAAAAGGGCAGGGAGAGGTCGATGAAGCTGTTGCTTATCCATACGGGAGGCACGATCGGCATGGTGCCGACACCGGATGGCCTTGCGCCTCAGGCGGGCATGGTGGAAACAGCGCTTGAGGCAATGCTGCCGGCGGGGATCACGCTCGTTCGCCATATCTTCGACCCGTTGCTCGACAGTGCCGATGTCGGTCCAAGTCAATGGAACATCATCCTGAACGTCATCCGTTCGCATCCGCACACGCCGGTCATCGTCACGCATGGCTCCGACACCATGTCTTTCACAGGTGCTGCCCTTTCACAGGCTTTGGCGGGAGAAGAGCGGCGTGTTGTGCTTTGCGGCTCGATGAAACCGCTCGGCCAGAATGCTGATGCCGAGGACAATCTGGCCCTTGCCATCGGAACGGCGCTGGCGCCGGGTGCCGGCGTTTTCCTTGCCTTTGCCGGCAAGCTACTGCCGGCGGCGGGTCTCGTGAAGCACGATAGCCAGGGCGAGGACGCGTTCTGTTCGCAGCCTCAGCTTCCGCTGGAGCCGGCCAAGTCAAAGCTCTTTTCCGAGAAGCGCCTGGCTGTTCTTTCCCTGTCGCCGGGCATGGATGCTGCCTTCCTGGTTGCCGCGCTGAACATGCTCGACGGCGCGGTTCTCAGGGTTTTCGGTTCGGGAACGGCCATGGCCAATCCGGCCGTTCTCGATGCACTGGCAAAGGCGGTGTCGAGCGGCAAGCGCGTCCGTGCGGTCAGCCAGTGCGAGGCTGGTGGCTTGCAGCCAGGGGCCTATGCCGCTGGTGCGGGCCTATGGGCGGCCGGCGTGGAAAACGGCGGAGCCGAAACGCCGGAGGCGGCACTTGTCCATCTTTGGCTGAACTGAGGTTCCCGGAGGCATTATAGCGCCAGGGCATCCTTCAGTGTCCGGGTCTCGCTGAGCGCGAGATCGAGGTCGGCCTCGATATGGTCGATATGGTGCATCATCAGATGCGTGGCGCGGGTGACGTCGCCTTTTTCCAGGGCATCGAGAATGTCGCCATGTTCGTCGTGCCCGCAGCTTGAAACGCCCGTGCGGCCGTAGAGCGCGATCACCAGCGAGGACCGGGCAACGAGTTCGTCCATGAACTTTTCCAGCACCGCATTGCCGGCAACCTTGGCCAGCAGGAGATGGAAGTCGCCGGAAGCCTTGATTTCGGCGCGGCGGGCGCTGGCGCCTCGCTCATTGCGATGGCGTTCCTCTTCGCGCAGTTGCTCGCGAAACAGCGCGATATCTGCCGGCGTCAGTCGTTCGGCGGCGGCGGCTATGATGCCTGCTTCGATCAGGCGGCGCGAGGCAAAGACCTGACGGGCCTCCTCGGTGCTCGGATTGGAGACGAAGGCGCCGCGGTTGCGTTCCGTGCGCACCAGGCCCTCAAAGGCAAGCATCTGCAAAGCATCGCGTACCACCGTGCGGCTGACATCGAACAATGTGCCGACTTCGGCTTCCGACAGTTTGGTACCGGGCGCCAGGCGCCGATCGACGATGGCGTCGCGCAACGCATCACGGATTGCGCGGGCGCGGTCTTCCTGGTTCTGGTCGAGTTGTCGGTGCGACGTGGCTTTGAGGTTCATGGGGATGTTCCGATGTCCTCTCTGTTTAGCCAAAGCGGAGATAAATTGAAACCCGCATTGTCGTCGTATTGAATTTCATATTGTCTACAATATTGATGATACATCGAACACAATAGTCTATTTTTTGTGCATACAGGTTTGCGGCATGCTCATGTCTTTTGCGCAGTGCACAATGGCATTCGAGAATCCAAGCACTTAGCCGGGTCGGCTGAAACTGGCACGGCATATGCATTCCCTTATCGCAGATGAGGGAGCTATCATGAGCAAAGCCGCAGAGATCGATATCGCCGCTGTCTCCAAGGTTTATGGCAACACCACCGCGGTGCATGCCATCAGCCTGAAAATACCGGCGGGCACCTATTGCTGCCTGCTTGGGCCGTCGGGTTGCGGCAAGACATCGACGCTCCGGATGATTGCCGGTCACGAAAGCATCTCCTCCGGCGACGTGCGGCTCGGCAATGCTGTTGTTACCGACCTGCCGCCGGCCAAGCGCGGCACGGCGATGATGTTTCAGTCCTACGCGCTGTTTCCGCATCTCGATCTTGTCGACAATGTTGCCTTCAGCTTGAAGATGAAAGGCGTCGAAAAGGAAGAGCGCCGGCGCAAGGCGCTGGACATGCTGAAGCTGATGCAGCTCGAACCTTATGCGAACCGCCGGCCGGCGCAGCTTTCGGGCGGCCAGCAGCAGCGCGTGGCGCTTGCACGGGCGTTGATCACCAACCCAGAGGCCCTGCTGCTCGACGAGCCGTTGTCGGCGCTCGATCCCTTCCTGAAGATCCGTATGCGGGCGGAACTGAAAAAGCTGCAGACTTCACTCGGCATCACCTTCGTGCATGTGACGCATAGCCAGGAAGAGGCGATGGCGCTCGCCGACATCATCGTCATCATGAACGAGGGCCGCATCGAGCAGGCTGCCCATCCGCGCGTGGTGTTCGAGGCGCCGGCGACGGCCTTCGTTGCCCGGTTCATGGGGGATCACAATGTGCTGTCCGGCCGCATCGTCGAGCGGACCGAGGCCGGCCTTTTCATCGAGGTGATTGGCGGCGGCCGCTTCTTCGCCAAGGGGCAGGCGCCGGTTGAGGATGATACGGCCGATATCGCGATCCGCACGGATCACGTTCGTCTTGGGGCTGCGTCATCGGCCGGTCTCGGCTTCGACGGCATCATCTCCAATGTCGAATATCTCGGCGCCAAGGTGAAGCTGACCGTCACCACAGCCTTTACAGACGAGTTTACCGCAGTCCTGACCGACGCCGCGTTTTTTGCCGCGCCGGTGAAGGTCGGCGAGGGGGTCACCCTGTCATGGGATGACACGGATTCGATCGTCCTCGGGCGCATCGGCAATTGAAGTAAAACATCATAACCAGGAGAACAGCGCATGTCAGAGACCAGCAAGACACCCAAGGGAATTTCCCGCCGCTCGCTTCTGAAGACGGCGTCAGCCGCCGCCGGCCTTGCTGCCGGTTCCGGCGTCATCACCGGCTTCCCGACCATCTGGGCGCAGAACCCGATCACGCTGCGCCAGTTCGGCACCGGCGTGTCGAACCTCAATGCGATAGCCGAAAAGTGCAAGGCGGACCTCGGCATCACGCTTGAAATGACGGCAACGGATTCGGACGCGGCCGCCCAGCGCGCCGTCACGCAGCCGAATTCCTATGACATCGCCGATATCGAATACTGGATCCTGAAGAAGGTCTTCCCCGCCGGCGTGATCCAGCCGATGGATGTGAAGAAGCTCAAGTATTACGAAAAGATCGTGCCGCTGTTCAAAACCGGCAAGCTGACGCCGGACAGCGTCATCGCCCAGGGTACGGCGCCGCACACCGTCGGTTACGTCGAGAAGGCCGGCGACAAGACCTTTGCCAAGAGCGAGACGGAACTCTTCACCATGGTTCCGACGATCTACAATGCCGATACGCTCGGCATTCGCCCGGATCTCGTCGGCCGAGAAATCACCACCTGGGCTGACATCATGGATCCGGCCTTCAAGGGCAAGACCTCGATCCTCAATATCCCGTCGATCGGCATCATGGATGCCGCGATGATCATGGAAGCCATGGGCAACATCAAGTATGCCGACAAGGGCAACATGACCAAGGCGGAAATCGACGCGACGATCGAATTCCTGATCAAGGCAAAGCAGGACGGCCAGTTCCGCGCCTTCTGGAAGTCGTTCGACGAGTCGGTCAACCTGATGGCATCGGGCGAAGTCGTGATCCAGTCGATGTGGTCGCCGGCGGTTGCCGCCGTCCGCGGCAAGGGCATCGCCTGCAAATATCAGCCACTCAAGGAAGGCTATCGTTCGTGGGGCGGTGGTCTCGGTCTCGCCTCGCATCTGCAGGGCGCTCAACTCGACGCGGCCTACGAATATATCAACTGGTACACATCCGGTTGGGTCGGCGCCTATCTCAATCGTCAGGGCTACTATTCGGCTGCCATGGAAACCGCCAAGGAACATATGTCGGCTGACGAATGGGGCTACTGGATCGAAGGCAAGGCTGCCCAGGGCGATATCGTTGCTCCGGACGGCAAGGTCATGGAAAAGGCCGGCGCCGTGCGCGACGGCGGCTCCTTCGAAGAGCGCATGGGCAAGGTCGCGTGCTGGAACTCCGTCATGGATGAAGACCGCTACATGGTTCGCCGCTGGAACGAGTTCATCGCGGCTTGAGGTTAAGACCCCGCCCGGCCTGCCGGCCACCCTCCCCACAAGGGGAGGGAGACCCGCGGGCGTGTCCAAGTCCCATTCTGGCATGTTCCAGAATTTAGGACGCGGATGGGAAGGGCAGGGTGAGAACAACACGGCTTCTCCCCCCTTGTGGGGGAGATGGCCGGCGGGCCAGAGGGGGTAGTCCCCGACAAGCAGGAGACGGAAACCATGGCGACAGTGCGGTTCATCGGCGTCGGCGAGCCAAAGCCGAAACGCGGCATCAAGCTGCCGTCTTGGTTGCCTGCCTATCTTCAGGCGCTGCCGTTGACGCTGATCCTCGGTGGCTTCCTGCTGCTGCCGATCCTGATGATCAGTGTCGTCAGTTTCTGGGACTATGACTTTGCCCAGATGTATCCCGATTTCGTCACTTTCAATTATACCGAGACGCTCGGTTCCTGGGTCACCTGGAAGACCTATCTGAACACGCTGAAATTCGCCTTCATCGTCTGGGCGATCACCTTGTTCATCGGCTTCTGGGTCGCCTATTTCCTCGCTTTCCACATTCGCACCTCGTCGATGCAGATGGTACTGTTTCTCGTCTGCACGGTGCCGTTCCTGACCTCGAACATTATCCGGATGATCTCCTGGATTCCGGTTCTCGGACGCAACGGGCTGATCAACAATGCCCTCGTTGGCGCGGGCATCATTCCGCAGCCGATCGAATGGCTGCTTTATTCCGACTTCGCCGTGGTTCTGGCGATGGTGCATCTCTACACGCTGTTCATGGTCACGCCGATCTTCAACACGATGATGCGCATCGATCGCTCGCTGATGGAGGCGGCGCGCGACGCCGGCGCTTCCGGCTGGCAGACGCTCATCAATGTCATCATTCCGCTGGCCAAGCCCGGCATGGCGATCGGCACGATCTTCGTCGTGACGCTTGTCATGGCCGATTTCTCCACCGTGCAGGTGATGTCGGGCGGCCAGAGTGCCTCGGTCGCCCTGATGATGAAGAACCAGATGTCGCTGCTGCAATATCCGGCCGCCGCCGCCAATGCGGTCGTGCTCCTGATCCTCGTCCTGATGATGGTCGCGGCGATCCTGCGCGTCGTCGATATCCGCAAGGAACTCTGAGCATGAACAGCGACAAACGCCCCCGCGAATTCTACGTGCTAGCCGCCTTCTTTGCCGTCTTCGTCCTCTTTCTCTACGGTCCGCTGTCGGCGATCCTGATCCTGTCCTTCCAAGGGCCGAATGGCGGCCTGACATTCCCATTGAACGGTGTTTCGGTGCACTGGTTTGCCAATCTGTTCCAGACACAGGCGGTCGGTGATTTCGGCGGTTCCTTCCGGCGCTCGCTGATGCTCGGGCTGATGGTCATGGTGGTGACGGTGGTGGTGTCGCTGCTGGCCGGCCTTGCCTTCCGTCGCAAGTTTATCGGAGGCACGGCACTGTTCTATCTGTCCGTCGCTTCGCTCGTCGTGCCATCGATCGTTATCTCGCTCGGCATCGGTGTGCTGTTCCAGCAGATCGGCCTGCAGCCGGCCTGGTATTCCTCGGGTTTCGGCGCGCATCTCACCTGGACGCTGCCGTTTGGCGTGTTGATCATGTTTGCGATCTTCAACCGCTTCTCCCCGGCTTATGAAGAGGCGGCACGCGATTTGGGCGCCACGCCGTGGCAAACCTTCGCCCACGTCGTGCTGCCGATGATCGCGCCAAGCCTGATCGGTGTCGGCCTGTTCGGCTTCACGCTGTCCTATGACGAGTTTGCTCGCACCTTGATGACGGCCGGGACCTACAACACGCTGCCGCTCGAAATCTACGGCATGACGACCAATGTGACGACGCCCGTGCTCTATGCGCTCGGCACCGTGACGACGGTCTTCTCTTTCCTCGTAATTGCGGGAACACTCGGCCTGATCGTTGGTATGAGCCGGCGCAGGAACCAGGGCTGAGCGCATGAAAATCGCAGTGATCAACCCGAATACGACCGTGAGCATGACGGCGACGATTGCAGACGCCGCGCGGCGCGTGGCGAATGCCGGGACCGAGATCGAGGCCATCACGTCATCAATGGGGCCGGTGTCGATCGAAGGTTATTACGACGAGGTTTTTGCCATACCCGGGCTCCTGGTCGAAATTTCCAGAGCGCAACGGGAGGGCGCGCAGGCAATCGTGATCGCCTGTTTCGACGATACGGGGCTCGATGCGGCGCGCGCGCTTGCCTCGATCCCGGTGATCGGCATCTGCGAGGCGGCGGTTGCTGCGACATCCTTCATCGCGCAGCGGTTTTCCATCGTGACGACGATGGAGCGCTCGCGGTTGCCGGTCGAGCATCTGGTGCATCGCTATGGCATGAGCGGACGTTGCAAGGTGCGGGCTGCCGACGTGCCGGTGCTGTCTCTGGAAGATCCGAATTCGAACGCGCGAGAGAAGTTGCGTCGCGAGATCGTGGCGGCGCTTCGAGACGATCGCGCGGAGGCCATCGTTCTCGGCTGTGCGGGCATGGCGGACCTCACGCTGGAACTGCGCCGCGAATTCGGTGTGCCGGTGGTCGACGGCGTGGCTGCGGCTGTGAAACAGGCCGAAGCGCTGGTTGCGCTCGGACTTTCGACCGCAAAAGGCGGCGCCTATGCGACACCGATCGACAAGCCCTATCTGGGCGCGCTTGAGCGCTTCTCGCCTTCTGCCATGATGCTGTGAGAGTTGACATGGTGTCTGCCGAAATCCGCGTGCTGACCTTCGAGGAAGTCGAGCAACTGGTCGGCTGGGCGGCTGACGAGGGCTGGAATCCGGGATCGGCGGATGCGGCCGCATTTCAGGCTGCTGATCCGCAAGGTTTTATCGGCTGTCTGGTTGATGGTCGACTGGCTGCCGGCATTTCAGCCGTCTCCTATGGCGGCTTCGGCTTCATCGGGCTGTATATCTGCCATCCCGATTTTCGCGGACGGGGCCTCGGTCGCAAGGTCTGGGATGCGGGTATGGCACATCTCGGCGATGCGGTGATCGGGCTCGACGGCGTTTTCGAGCAACAGGATAACTACCGCCGGATGGGCTTCATTCCTCACTATCGGACATTCCGCTGGTCGGCGGCAAATGCTTGCGCCAGTCGAGCGGTCCAACACACTGTCAGTCGTGCGGGGCCGGATCATGCGGCCGAGATCACCGCATTTGATCGCCGGTTCTTTCCGGTTGAACGGGCGCCATTTTTGCAGACATGGCTCGCTCCGCCACGTCAGGTGATGGTCAGCCGCAACGGTGGGCAGGTCGATGGCTATGCAGTTCTCCGGCACTGTCTGGATGGCTGCAAGATCGGACCGCTGTTTGCCACCAGCGAGGCTGTTGCGCTTGGCCTGCTCAATGCCTGCCTTGAACAGCTGGCGGGCACGGCGGTGCATGTCGATGTGCCGGAATACCAGCGGGCTTTCAGCACACACCTGGCGGCGTCCGGTTTCGAGCGCGGCTTCATGACGGCGCGCATGTATCGCGGAGCGCCACCTGCGATGGAAGCGGATGGCGTGTTTGCGATCACGACGCTTGAGCTTGGCTGAGGATCAGCCCGAGACGCCGTTCGGGGCTGCGGCGGGGATCATGCCGCGATAGATGCCGGGCTTAGAGCCTTCGATCGGCACGGCGCCGACGCTCTTCTGATAGAAGTCCATCGGCCCGGCCCCGCCGATGATCGCGTAGGCATAGCCTTGGGCACGCATGTCGATCAGGGTGGTGATCAGAAGTGCATGGCCGACGCCCTTGCCGCGTGCTGCCTGATCCACACCCGTCGGGCCAAAGAAGCCCTTCATCGTCGCGTCATGGCAGGCAAAGCCGAGCAATGTCGCGCCTTGATGGGCAATAAAGCAGGTGACTGGTTGGCGCATAATGGCGGCAGTCGCTTCTGCCGCCCAACTTGAACCGAAACGCGGTTCGATCCAGTCGCAGATCGCCTTCAGTTCTGGAACCAGCGCGCGGCGCAGGGTGATGTCCTGGTCGGCCATGCGTCGATCGAGCCCGGTATCGCAGTGCAAATCGTAGAGCTTGACCAACATATCCATCACACTGTCCTCGCCCGTTTATCCATGTCCTTTGCCGCCGTCAGGCCAAGCACGGCAGCCCCGATCAGGCCGGGTTCAACCCGGCATTCGGCTGGAATGACGATCGGCTTTTCGAAACGTCGCAGGATGCGTGTGCGAACCGCGGTGTCTATGGCGGCAATCAGCGCCGGTACGTTGGACAAGCCGCCACCGACCGGCAGGATGGTCGTCCCGGTCAGATTGATGACCAGCGCCAGCGGATCGGCGATGATATCGACATAGACATCGATGGTGCGTGCAGCCAGCGGATCACCCTTTTGCCAATCCGACAGGATTTCCTCGCTGGTCAGTGCCTCGCCATGAAGATGCTGGTGCAATTTCTCCAGCCCGCGCGCGCTGCAGATCGCATCGATGCAACCCTTCTGGCCGCAACCGCACTGAAAGCGTGGAACGCGTGCCGGCGGATCACCGGCCTCTGTTGCGGAAATGGGACCATGGCCCCACTCACCGGCAAAGCCACCGTCGCTGTTGATGAGCTTGCCGTCGATGACCAGGCCGCCACCGACGCCGGTGCCGAGAATGATGCCAAAAACCACTCGATGACCCTTGGCAGCACCGATGCTGGCCTCGGCCAGGACGAAACAGTCGGCGTCATTGGCAATGATCACGGGTAGTCCGAGGCGCTGCTCAAGGTCGGCCTGCAGCGGTCGCCCATGGATGCAGGGGATATTGGCAACGACGGCATTCGACGTGTCGGGATCGATGACGCCGGCAATCGAGATCGCCACGCAATCAGGACGCTCGCCGGCCTCCGCAATCACGGAGGCGAGGGTCGCGACAAAGGCGTCGAAGTCATGGATCGGTGTCGGATGCCGTGGAAATGGGCGGATGTCGTCGGCGCTGAAAGCCACGGCACCCTTGATGGCGGTGCCGCCGATGTCGAAACAGACGATCATGCGCGGGCTTCCCGACGTTCGGCCTTGGCCTCATGGACGCAAGCGCCGCCGATCCAGGTTGAGAGAAGGTCGATTTTATCGCTGAGCACGATGAAATCGGCGTCGCTTCCGGCCGTCAGGCTGCCTTTGCAAGCCGCACCGATTGCTTGCGCCGGGTAGAGGCTGGCCATGCGCAATGCCTCCTCGAGCGGCTGGTCGAGGCGTTCATGCACGAAGCGCACGCATGACAGCATGTCGATGTCGGCGCCTGCAAGCGTACCATCCGCCAGCGTCAGGCGGCCGTCACGGCGATAGACCGCACGACCGTTGAGGTCGAATCCGGTGCTGTCCGTGCCGATGGTCGACATGGCGTCGGTGACGAGGAAGATATGTGCGGGTCCTTGTTTGGCGGCGAGTGCTACCCGCATCGTCACCGGATCGACGTGGAAACCGTCGGCGATCAGGCCACAATGCAGTGCCGGCGAAGAGAGGCCGGCGCCGACTAGGCCAGGCTCGCGATTGCCGAGCTGGCTCATGGCGTTGAACAGATGGGTGACCATCGTCGCGCCGGCATCGACATAATCTGCGATTACCGCGCATGCTGAATCGGTGTGGCCGAGGCTGATGTGGTAGCCGGCCGCGACGAGGCGGCGCATCTGGTCGGGCGTGACGCTTTCCGGGGCCACGGTCATCATCGCCAGGCCGAAGGTGCCAGCCTTGGTCTCCAGATAGGCCAGGTCATCTTCGGTCATCGGCCGGATCAGGGATGGATCGTGGGTTCCCTTGCGGGCGACAGAGAGATGCGGCCCTTCCAGATGTAGGCCGAGGAAACCCGGCACAGCATCTTGAGCCGCCTGGCAACCGGCCTCGACAGCGGTGTCGCGGATGTCGGGAACATCGGTGATCAGGGTGACCATCAGGGCCGTCGTGCCGAAACGGGCATGGGCCGCGCAGATCGTCTCGATACCGGTGACATCCGGCTGGTTGTTGAAAAGCACGTCGCCGCCACCGTTGACCTGAAGATCGATGAAGCCCGGTGCGATCAGGCCGTTGCCGACCGGAAGCGTCTTGATGCCGGCCGGCAGTTTCGATTGAGGCATGACGGCGCCGATTTTGCTGCCGTCGATGACAAGAGCTGCGTCCTGGTGAAAATTCTGACCATCGAAGATGCGGCTGGCGGTTATGGCAAAAACGGCAGTCATTGGGTCTGGGTGACCTTCTTGAGGGCGACGGGTTTATCGGGATTGAAGCCCCTTGCGCGCGAAAGCGATTCGACCATGCCATAATATGGTACGATCAGCATCAGTGCATCGGTCAACGGATGGCCTGTTGCGATGAACGGCAGGCGGTTTGCACCTTCCAACTTGTCGGAGGTGATGAAGCAGGCGGCATTGTTGGACGCCAGTTTCGATACCGTCTGGACAATCGAGGCTTCCGCCTTGTCACGGGCAGCAAAGCCGACGACCGGGAAATTTCTGCCGACGATCGAGACCGGGCCGTGCAGGACCTCTGCCGAGGAATAGGCTTCTGCGTGCAGTTCGCAGGTTTCCTTGCATTTGAGCGCGGCTTCGGCCGCAATCGCCAGCGCCGGGCCACGGCCGAGCATATAAAGGGAATCCGCATTGGCCAGCGGCTCGACAAGCGTGCTCCAGTCGAGCTTCAGCGCCTGCGAGAAATGCTCCGGCAGGCGCGCCACTGCGTCTCCCAGTTCCCGGTCCTTGCTCCAGCCCGCGATGATTGCCAGACCTGCGACAATCGAATTGACGAAGGATTTGGTCGCCGCGACCGCTATTTCCGGACCGGCCTTGATGTCGACGGCAATGGTCGCCGCGTCGCCAAGCGGCGAGGGCAGCGTGTTGACGAGGCTGATCGTGGTTGCACCGCCGAGCCTTGCGCCGCGCATCATTGCGACGATATCGGGGCTGGCACCGGACTGCGATACGGCAAAGGCCGCGGCGTTGGTCAGCTTCATCGGCGCTTCGTAGATGGACGCCAGCGACGGGCCGAGGGAAGCGACAGGCAGGCCGAGTTGCAGTTCGATGGCATATTTGAGGAAATAGGCCGCGTGGTCGGACGATCCGCGTGCGATCGTCACGACAACGCTCGGGTCCTTTTTCTGCAGGGCCGTGGCGCATTCTTCAATGGCGTCAGCCGATTCTTTCAGCAGGCGTGCCGCCGCGGCCGGGATCTCGTCGATTTCTTCACGCATTTTGGTCAGCATTGCGGGTCTTTCAAGGTTCGGCGTCACGGAGATCCGATGGTCAGTTCGGCGACCAGGTCATAGGCGTCGCTGCGGTAGAGCGCGCGCGACATTTCCATCACGCGGCCGGTTTCAAGATAGGCGATACGTTGCACGGACAGCGCGGCGGACCCCGGCGGGACGCCAAGCAGCTTGGTTTCGTCATCCCTCAGGATAACGGCTGAGATGCGTTGGTTGGCGCGCACCGGCGAGATGCCGCCCTGGCGCAGGTGGAGATAGAGGGAATCGTCCACCGCATCCGGATCGGGCAGGATATCGTCGGGAAGGCTCGTGCGTTCCAGTGCTATGGGCATGTCATTGGCTGTGCGAATGCGCTCTATGCGCGCCACCCTGGCGCCGCCCACGAGACCCAGCATCATGGTTTCTTCGGCGGTCGGAAAATACAATCCGCGGTCGATCCAGCGCGATCCCGCCGTCATGCCACGCCGGCGCATGTCCTCGGTGAACGAAGTGAGCTGGCTGAGGGGCTGTTGCATGCGCGGGACAGGCTTGACGACGAATGTGCCGGAGCCGCGCCGACGAACCAGCAGTCCGTCGTTGACCAGATCGTCGATCGCTTTGCGCACGGTCACCCGGCTGATCGCGGCCGCGTCGGCGATATCGCGTTCGGCAGGCAAGGCGTCGCCGTGCTTCAGGCGACCGGAGGACACGGCGTCCTCGATCATCTTGCGAAGCTTGACATAAAGAGGGCCGCCACGAACGGCCTGAAGCTGATCCAGGGGGAGGGTCGCGCTCATGGTTTGCTCTTGCGTTCGCGATCAAGGTCGGCGCAACGGCCACAGAAGGCGCAATCCAGGCTTTTCGCTATCCGCATTCCTTGAGCCTCCGGTGTCCGTTGCTTAAAAAGATACCAACCAAGGACCTATTTCGCAAATGGTTTCATCAGTTGAGTACCAAAAACCTGCTTACATCAGAAATATCATCGATAAATCATCCGTTTATCAACAATTCAGGCTTTTGAGGCGAATCTGGCTGGACGATTGGCATTTATTTGGTATCGTTCGTTAACTTTTGAAAGGCCGAGCCAAGTCCGCCCGCAGTTCGAAGGTGTGTGGCTGATCGTCAAGTTTTGCATCGGCGACGATGTCTTCCTGATCGGTTGGGATGAAGCCCAACATTTACAGAGGCACACAGTGGATGAAAAGGATTTTCATAAGTTGATGAAAATTTCCACTGGATGTTGACGATGGACGGTTTCTGAAGCAGTCTAAGAAAAATAATTGCGAAAGCAGGGGAATTAAACATGAAGGTTGCCGTTATCGGGCTCGGATTCCGCCTCGGCTACTTGGCTCGGGTGTTCAAGGAGCTCGATCCAGATTTCCAGATCGTCGGTTATGTGGATCCGGCGCCCGCGGGAATGCCGACTTTGGCGGAAAACGGCATTTTGCCGGGCAAGTCCTACGACACGCCCGAAGCGCTGATCGCCGGTGAGACTTTCGATCTCCTGATGATCGGTTCGCCCAATCATCTTCATCTGGATCATATCCGTCTTGGTCTCGAGGCCGGGCTGACGGTCTTTACCGAAAAGCCGATCGTCACGACCATCGAGGAGAGCTACGCGCTGGCCTCATTGTTGCGCACCCATGGCCATGACCGCCTGCTGGTCGGGCTGGTGCTGCGCTATTCCCCGCTGTACCGCGACCTGCGCAAGGCGCAGGCGGAAGGCAAGCTTGGCGACGTCGTGTCGATCGAGGCATCCGAGCATATCCAGCCCTATCATGGTGCCTTCTTCATGCGCGACTGGCGCCGTTACGGCCAGTATGCCGGCGGCTTCATGCTGGAAAAGTGCTGCCACGACCTCGACCTTTACAATGGTGTGGTCGGCGCACGCCCGCGCTTCGTCGCCAGCTTCGGCGGCCGCAAGAGCTTCGTGCCTTCGAATGCGCCGGAAATCCATGGCGTCAACGACATGGACGTCTACCATCGCAAGCCGAGCGGCTGGATGGGTTCGGACAAGGTGTTTGACAGCGATGGCGACATCATCGATTTCCAGACAGCCATCGTCGAATACGAGAATGGCGCGTCGATGACCTTCCATACCAATCTCAATGTTCCGGACGAGTTCCGCCGCTTCTGCGTCATGGGCTCGAAAGGCATGGCGGAAGGCGATTTCGTTCGCGGCTTCATGAATGTGCATGATGCACGCACCAACGAGAAGCTGATTGCCAATACCTATTCCGCTCCTTCGGCTAAATCGCATCACTACGGCGCCGACGAACAGATGGCAGAAGATGTTCTTGCCTTCGTTCGCACGGGTGCCAAGCAGCCGGTTTCGGCGATCGATGCACTTGAGGCCGGCATGCTGGCTCTTGCGATGGATGAGGCGCGCCTTGGTCGCAAGGTTGTCGATTTGAAGTCCGTCTGGGAGACGTTCGATGCTTGCCTGCATGGCACGCCCGACGCTGTCCACGCGCGGTCGGCTTGAGGGAGCGGTCGGATGCAAGCTCGCCGTAGCGCTATCCTGTTTGCCTGGCTGCTGATTGCGCCGGCACTTCTCTATATCACCGTGATCGTCGCCTATCCGCTGGTCGACACCTTCATTCTGTCCTTCACCGATGCCTCGTTGAAGAAAACGAGCAATTGGGTCGGATGGGTCAATTACGAGAAGATCTTCAATGATACGTTCGGCACGGTCATCGTCCGAACCTTCATCTGGACCTTCTTTTCGGTGTCGATCAAAATGATCATCGGCACCTTCGGGGCCGCGATGTTGAACTCTGCGGTACCCGGCCGGACGCTGTTTCGGATCTTGACTATGCCCCCATGGATCGTGCCAATGGCCATCGGTATCTTCATGTGGGGCTGGATGTATAACGGCCAGTTTGGCATGATTTCCGGCGTCCTCCAGCGAATGGGCGTGGTTGATGGCCCAGTCGCCTTCCTTGCCTACGGATCGACCGCCTTCTGGGCAACGGTGTTTACCGACGTGTGGATCGGCGTGCCGATGGTGACGCTCTACATGATGGCGGCGATGCAGGCGATCCCCCAGGACCTCTATGAGGCCGCCTGGACCGATGGTGCCGGTCGCTCCTATCGCTTCCGTCGCATCACCCTGCCGATGATCCTGCCCGCCATGATCACCATGTCGATGATTTCTCTTATTTCGACCTTCAACTCGTTCGACATCATCTGGATCCTGACGCGCGGTGGCCCGAGCGGCGAGACGACGACGATGATCATCGACACCTATCACACGGCGATCGGGTCGAAGAAATACGGCGAGGGTGCTGCCCGCGCGGTGTTGATCTGCATCTTCCTGTCGATCTTCTGCTTTGCCTATTTCCGCGTCACGAGCCGGCTTTCTCAGGAGCACGCCCGATGAGCTACGACAAGACAGCCCTCATCAATCGCTACAAGTGGTATGAACTCGTCGGTATCTATGCAGGCATCGCGGTGTTTCTCACTTTCGTGCTCGCGCCCTTCGTAGAAGGCTTCCTGGTCTCGCTGAAGCCGCTCAGCCAGCTGTTTTCTTCGCCCTATCGCTTCTGGCCGGAGAACGGCTCGTTCGAGGCCTATCGAACGATGTGGGTGAGCGTTCCCGGCTTTGCCCGCTACATTTTCAACTCGTTCTTCATCTCAACGGTTGCCACCGTCATCGTGCTCATTCTGGTGGTGCCGGCGGCCTATGCTTTTGCCCGTTTCGAGTTCAAGGGCAGCGGCCAGCTGCTCGGGGCCTTTCTCGCCGTCAACATGTTCTCAGGCGCTGTCTTGCTCATTCCGCTCTTCCGCCTGATGCGATCGATGGGGGTGCTCAACACATATTTCGCCATGATCGTGCCGGGTGTCGCCTTCCTCATCCCGACTGCCATCTGGTTGTTACGCACCTATATGCTGCGCATCCCGCGCGAGCTGGAGGAGGCGGCCTATGTCGACGGTGCAGGCTATTTCTACACCTTCCGCCGAGTCGTCCTGCCGCTTGCCACACCGGGTATCGCCGTGGTTGCGATCACGACTTTCATTGGCGCCTATGCACAGCAGTTCATCTTTGCGCTCACCTTCAATTCGAAGACCGAATTCATGCCACTGCCGATCGGGCTGTTCGCCTATTTTGGCCGCCAGGAAGTGGTGTGGAACGAATTGATGGCCGCCAGCTTCGTCGGCATCGCACCTGCGATGATCGTCATCTTCTTCCTGCAGCGCTATCTCGTCAGCGGTCTGACCGCCGGGGCGATCAAGTAAGGCTGCCAATAAAATTCGGGCTAACCGGACGCTTCAACCTGTCAACAAAGGGGAACTATCGATGACAAGAAAACTGACCATGCTTGCAGGCTCTTTTGCCCTGCTGGCCAGCTCGGCACTGACCACGCTGGCTGCCGACCAGGAAATCTCCTGGATCTACTGCGGCGACAAGATCGACCCGATCCATGAGAAGTATATCAAGGAATGGGAAGGCAAGAACGAAGGCTGGAAAGTCACGCCGGAAGTTGTTGGCTGGGAACAGTGCCAGGACAAGGCAACGACGCTCGCCGTCGCCGGCACGCCGGTCGGCATGGCCTATGTCGGCTCGCGCACGCTGAAGGAATTCGCCCAGAACGACCTGATCGTTCCGGTTCCGATGACCGACGAGGAAAAGGCCAGCTACTATCCGAACATCGTCGATACCGTCACCTTCGAAGACACGCAGTGGGGCGTGCCGGTCGCCTTCTCGACCAAGGCACTCTACTGGAACAAGGACCTGTTCAAGGCTGCCGGCCTTGACCCGGAAACCCCGCCGAAGACCTGGGCCGAAGAAATCGCTTTTGCCAAGCAGATCAAGGAAAAGACCGGTACTGCCGGTTACGGCCTGCCGGCCAAGACCTTCGACAACACCATGCACCAGTTCATGCACTGGGTTTACACCAACAACGGCAAGGTCATCGACGGCGACAAGGTCGTCATCGACAGCCCTGAAGTTCTCGCAGCCCTCCAGGCTTACAAGGACATCACGCCTTATTCCGTCGAAGGCGCGACCGCCTATGAGCAGAACGAAATCCGCGCCATCTTCCTCGACGGCAAGGTCGGCATGATCCAGGCCGGCTCGGGTGCTGCTGCCCGCCTCAAGGAAACCAAGGTCAACTGGGGCGTTGCCGCTCTGCCGCTAGGCCCCGCCGCCAAGGGCGAAGGCACGCTGCTGATCACCGACAGCCTGGCCGTGTTCAAGGGTTCCGGCGTTGAAGAAAAGGCGATCGAGTTCGCCAAGTTCATCACTTCCCCGGGTCCGCAGGGCGAATACGAACTGCAGGGCGGTGCTGGCCTCACGCCGTTGCGTCCGTCGCCTAAGGTTGACGAGTTCGTCAAGGCCGATCCGTCCTGGAAGCCGTTCATCGACGGTATCGCTTTCGGTGGTCCTGAGCCGCTCTTCACCGACTACAAGGGCTTCCAGAACGTCATCATCGAACTGGTCCAGTCCGTCGTCACCGGCAAGGCCGAACCGGCCGATGCTTTGAAGAAGGCTGCTGGCGAGCTCGAGCAGTATAAATAATCTCGGGCAACCGAGGCTCCGCAGGCCGGTTTCGGCCTGCGGTTTTCGATTGATGGTGAATTGGCCGGTCCAGTCATTTGGTCGGCACACGGGGACAGAAGTCGTGGGACAGCTATTTCTCAACAAGGTGCGAAAGTCGTTCGGACATTTCGACGTGATCAAGGGTGTCAGCCTCGAGGTCAAGGACGGCGAGTTCGTTGTCTTCGTCGGCCCGTCCGGCTGCGGCAAGTCCACGCTTCTCAGGATGATCGCGGGTCTTGATGACACGTCCGATGGCGACATTGTCATTGCCGGGGAGCGGGTTAACGACAAGCCGCCGGTCGAACGTGGCATTGCCATGGTGTTCCAGTCCTATGCACTCTACCCGCATATGTCCGTCTTCGAGAACATTGCTTTCCCGCTCAGAGTCGAGAAACTGCCCGAAGAGACGATCCGCGAGAAGGTTGGCGCGGTGGCGAAAATCCTTCAGCTGGACCAGCGCCTTCAGCAGCGGCCCGGGCAACTGTCCGGCGGCCAGCGCCAGCGTGTCGCCATCGGCCGCGCGATCGTGCGCGAACCGAAGATCTTCCTGTTCGACGAGCCGCTTTCCAATCTCGATGCGGCGCTGCGTGCCGACATGCGTATCGAGCTGACAAAGCTGCACCGGGATCTGCAGGCGACGATGATTTACGTCACTCATGACCAGGTCGAGGCCATGACCATGGCTGACCGCATCGTGGTGCTGAATGCAGGTGATATCGCCCAGGTCGGCGCGCCGCTCGAACTCTATCACAAGCCGCGGAACCTGTTCGTGGCAGGCTTCATAGGCAATCCGAAGATGAACTTCGTGCCGGTTACCTGCACCGCCATCGATCCGGTCGGCGTCACTGTTTCCTATGAAGGCCAGAGCGTTATCCTGCCGGTCGAACCGCGAGCCGATCTTGTTGGCCAGACGCTGACACTCGGCATTCGGCCGGAACACACGACCCTTGCCCGGGGCGACATCAACATCACAGTCACCCCATCGGTCATCGAACGGCTAGGTATCAACACGATTGCCTATGCTGCCCTGCCGTCTGGCGAGCCGTATTGCGCGCTGCTGCCGGGATCGGCACCCGTTCGTGCCGAAGAGCCGTTGGTCACCGGCATCATGGCGGCGGACTGCCATCTGTTCGATGGCAACGGCCAGGCGCTGGAGCGTCAGGTTGATTGGCGTACCCTGGAACTTCCAGCTGCCGTGACCGCAGCGGAGTAAGACTTTGCTTCAGGTCCCCCGACCTTAACTCTGGTCCGCCTTCGGGCGGGCCATTTTTTGTTGGTGTCGGATCGGTTTCACGGAAACTCCTGATACTGCGGCAGATCGTCGGTGATGTCATACCACGGTGCCTTCGATCCGACGAAGATGTGCATTGTGGCACGCACCGATGGCGTATCGATCAGCGTTCCCATCGGGATATGGATCTTCACACTGCCGTTTTCGGCAATCCATGAATAAACCAGCGAACCGCATAGGCTGCAGTGCCGATCATGGATGCCGTCCGGATCGCCGTAGGTGAACAGATCTTGCTTGCCACGGACAATCCTGAAATCATCCGGATGCAGTCCTGCAAGGGGCTTGAACGCCGAGCCCGTGGTGCGGCGGCATTTCGAGCAATGGCAGTTGAGCGCATAGAGGAACCGATCCTTGGCCTGGTATTCCACAGCGCCACACATGCAGCCGCCGCGCAGCATGGCGCCGGTTCTTCGTTGTTGCTTCGACATCACTGATCCTCCCGCCGCCAGGCTAGCGGAAGGTTGATCTATGCCGCAACCTGAACCTTGCTACCAGACGAGGCCGCGCGCGGCGATGGTTTCGACCCTGGAAACCAGGCCATTGCGATGGAAGGTCATGCTGT
Source organism: Rhizobium sp. SL42 (assembly GCF_021729845.1). Classification (NCBI taxonomy): domain Bacteria; kingdom Pseudomonadati; phylum Pseudomonadota; class Alphaproteobacteria; order Hyphomicrobiales; family Rhizobiaceae; genus Rhizobium; species Rhizobium sp. SL42. Next base: position 3,971,071 of record NZ_CP063397.1, on the reverse strand, counting down.
CGAACAGGTTGGAAACCACGCAGGTATGGTTTGGCACGATGCGCACTTTCTCGCCGATTTCTGGGCGTTTGCCTTCGACCTTGGAGAGATCGACCGTGCCATGTTCTTCCGAAAGGCCGATGATCGACGCCTGCGGATATTCGACGATCAGTCCGTAATCGGAAAAACCGAGAAGATCGGAGGTCAGTGCCTTCGAGCCTGCGTCGAGAACGGCGCGGTCTGCCGTTGGGCGCGACACGACTGTCGCCAGAATGTGCATGGCGCAGTCATCGAGCGTGCAATGTCCCGCCCGGACCATCGAACGGTCGTTGTAGACATAGGTTCCCGCCCGGTGCTCTGTGGCCGACGGCACGAGATGAGCCGAAAACAGGCTTGGTGAGCCACCGTTGGAAACGATGGGGCAGGCGATGCCGAGCGTGGCAAGCGTGGCTAGGGTTTCGGCAAAAAAAGCCTCGACCTCGGTCTCGGTATTCGCTTTGGGATAGGTCAGCAGGCCGCCGAAGATCAGCGGTTTTGCAGACTCCACCAATTGCGCAAGGGCTACGGCCTCCGCCGGATTCTGGACGCCGCAGCGCCCGCCACCGGTATCGCATTCGACCAGGACGGTCAGCGGTCGGCGGCCGGTGAAATAGGCAGCCAGTCCCTGTGCCGTGATGATGCTGTCGGCGACGACCTTGAGACCCGAAATGCGATCGTTCAATGCGGCAAGGCGTTCGAGCTTTTCATTGCCGAGAATGTTGAAGGTGATCAGCAGGTCTTCGAAACCGGCATCGGCAAACACTTCCGCCTCGGTGATTTTCTGGCAATTGATGCCTCTCGCTCCGGCCTCGACCTGGGCCTTGGCGATCGAGGGGATCTTGTGGGTCTTGATATGCGGGCGAAAGGCGATGCCGCTGGCGTCCATGTAGGACTGGACGCGGGCGATATTGGCCTCCAGGCGAACCTCGTCGATCAGGGGCAGGGGCGTCGACAACGAATGCAGCGGTGCACCGAGTTTTGGGCGTAGATCAAGCATCAGGCGGCCTCGTTGCCTTCGGGTGTACCATGTGGATCGGCCATGATCGGCCAGATGTCATGGCGCACATGGCGATAGGCGGTCTTGGCCGGATTGTTCGGATAAGGTGTGCCGGCCGAGCAGTACAATATCTCCGAGGCGATCTTTGAAAAGGCCGCATAGAAGTGATTGGTCGATTTGATCACAAGGATATGCTTTTGCGTCGGATCGATGCCGAGTGCTGTAAACAGCGACGGATCGTAGCTCTGGACGCGCACGCTGCTCAGGATGATGTCGATGCCGTCGAGATGGATATGGGCAGCGTCGCCGAACGGAGCGACGCTTTCGCCGAAGCGCATCTCGGCATTCGGCACTACCTTGACCACTTTCACCAAGCCGTCGATCGGATTGCCGGTGCCGGGCGCGGATTTCGCGCCGAACCGCAGCGGAATTTCTGCGCCTTCGCCGGCCGCCATGCATATCTGCACGGCAACCGGGTCCCAGATCATGCCGACCGCGACGTTGGTGATGCCTTGCGCCAGTATTTCTGCGAGCACAACGGTTGCGTCGCCTGCCGTTCCGCCACCGGGATTGTCCCACATGTCGGCGAGCACCACCGGGCCACGGGGGTAGGCTGCCGCGCGGGCAACGGCCTCCCGCTCGTCGATCTGCGGCATCATGAAGGTGCCACGCTTGGAGAACAGGTCGAGGCCGAGCTCACGGGCAAGCGCTGCTCCCTTCTCCGGCCTTGCATTGGTCACGGCGATGGTCTTGGTGCCCATTTCCGGCACGTCACCGGCCATGAAACCATGGATGACCGATAGCGAGAGCACATCGGCATCTTCGTTTTCGATAGCCAAAAGTCTATCAACAAAGCTGCGCATCGGTTCGCGCGATGTCGGGAAGACGTCAATCATCCGGCAGTCGAAGACCGACATGGTGGGTTTCACGCGGCCCTCCAGAGTGTCGACGGCGATGGCCCACAGATCTTCGGCGCGATCGACGAAGTCGGTATGGGGAAATTCCTTGAAGACGACGAAGAAATCGGCGGCGGCAACACGCTTGGCGGTCAGATGGCTGTGCGGATCCAGCTCGGCACAGAGAAGAATGTCCGGACCGACGATCTCGCGGATACGGGTGAGCAGATCGCCCTCCGGGTCGATGTAGCCGTCGGCGACCATGGCGCCGTGCAGTCCGAGCACGACCGCGTCGATCGGCATGGCGGCCTTCAACTGGTCAAGAATCTCGTCGCGCAGGCCTTCATAGGTCTGTTTGTTGATAAGACCCGCCGGATCAGCCCAGGTCGCAGTACCTTCGATCAGCGTCCAGCCTTTCTGCGCACACACCTTGCGACCCACTGTGATCGGCGCAGTGCACAGCGTCGGTGTTTCCGGATGCTGGCCCGGCGCGGCGTAGAGCGACTCTTCGAAGGCGCGCCGGTCGATGCAGATCGGAGAGAAGGTGTTGGTTTCCGTCGCGAGAGCGGCTGTGAATATGCGCACGGGCTGGCTTTCTGATCTGTTGCGCTACGGGAAACTGGGTTGTTACATTCCCATCGGATTGGGCAGGTAGCCTGTGAAGCCGGAGATCTTCCAGCGACCCTCGTGCAGTCGGCAGTAATATAGTGTCTGCCACTTCATCACGTCGACGTTGCCGTCGGCCTTCTTGATGCCGCCGTCGAACTTCTTGCGTACGAGCGCCGTTTCGCCTTCGACTTCAATCACTTCGAGCGTCGTGGTGGTGAAGATCGCGGTGCGGGTGTCTTCGCTGTAACTTTCGCCGGCAAACTCCTTCGCCTGTTTCAGCCATTCGTCGCGATAGGCTGCGAGATTGGGGAAGGCAAGACGCCAGTTGTCGGGATTGGCGTCGCGATTGCCGCTGATGCCGAGAAAGCCTTCCTCCACAAAGTCGCCTGCGACCATGTCCCAGTCGGCTGCGAGAAAGGCGTCGATATCGCGTGTGACCAGCATCTCCCAGATGCTGTGGCGCGCTGTGTCGCTTTCAGGAAAGGGATTTTTGAACGGATCGCGCATTCTGGGTCTCACCTTTAAAATCTTTTCATAAACGCTGTTTTTCTCTGGTCAAATTCGGTTTTTTATGGTCGTTTGTCAACGATCGAAGAAAATAATTTGCATGGAGAGCCCAATGACGATCAAACGTTACGGCGCTGAAAAAGCCGGTGCGGGTGGCCAGCGCCTACCCTTCGCGCGTGCTGTCGAAGCAGATGGCTGGCTGCACGTGTCCGGGCAGGTCGCCATGGAAAACGGCGAAATCATTTCCGGCGGCATCATCGAACAGACACACAAGACGATCGCGAATGTGATCGAGATCCTGCATGAGGCCGGCTACGGCGTCGAGCATGTCGTGCGCTGCGGGGTCTGGCTGGATGATCCGCGCGATTTCTGGACCTTCAACAAGATCTACCAGCAATATTTCGGCGAGCATCCGCCGGCGCGTGCCTGCGTGCAGGCGTCGATGATGGTCGATTGCAAGGTCGAGATTGACTGCATAGCCTATAAATCTCCGAAATAGGGTAGAGGGCAGGCTGTTGGATATCTTTGCGACGATTCAGGAAGAGGGGCCGCAGTTTTCGGCCTCCGAGCAACGCATCGCGGATATCCTGCTGACCCAGTTCGATTTTGCCGTCAATGCCTCGATCATCGAGCTTGCCGAGCGGGCTGAAGTCTCGCCGCCGACGGTGACGCGTTTCTGCCGGCGTCTGGGTTGCCAGAGCTTCGCCGATTTCAAGGTTAATCTCGCCCGTACGGCCTATGTCGGCGTCCGCTACCTCAACCCGGAGGCCGAGAGCACCGAGCCGGCCGATGTCGCGACCGATGTGATCACCAAGGCGCAGAATGCGCTGTTCATGGTGCATCGTGCTCTCGATGCGGCGGTGCTGGAAAAGGTGGCCGATCGCGTATCGCGGGCCGAAATGGTCTATGCCTTCGGGTCGGGCGGCAATTCCTCGCTGATCGCCGGAGAGTTTCAGAATCGGCTGTTCCGGCTGGGGTCGCGCGTCAGCGTCAGTACCGACCATGGCCTGCAGCTGATGCTGACGGCCGCGGCGCGCTCCAATGATGTGATCATTGGCTCGTCGTTTTCCGGCCGCAACGCCGAACTGATCAAGTGCTTCAACCTGGCGCGCGAAAACGGCATCACCACGATCGCATTGACCCAGAGCGACAGCCCTGTGGCCAAGGCGGCCGAACTGGTGATCGGCATCGATCTGCCGGAAGGCGACAATATCTTCCGGCCGACTTCCACGCGGTTTGCCTATCTCGCAGTGGTCGACGTGATCGCGAGCCTGGTCGCCTATCGCAATCGCAAGCTTTCGCAGGTGACCCTGCGCCATATCAAGCAACAACTGGTCGAGCACCGCGACGGTGACGACCGCCAGCTTCTGGGAGACTGACCCTTGTCCAGCCTGTTCCTGCCGCTCTGCCCGAAGGCGGTCCGCTGATGTCCTCTATTGCTGCTGTAACCGGAGCCGCCGGCGATATCGGACGGGCGATTGCACTTCGACTTGCCGACAGTCACGACATCGTGGTCCTGGTCGACATCGATGTTGCTGCCGCGGAAAAGGCTGCGCGTGATCTCGGCTCGGTTGAGCGTTTCGTGGCGCTCGGCTGCGACGTGACCAGCGAGGCTGAGCTTGCCGCGCTGGCTTCGAAGATCGCCGGGTTCGGGCTGGTGCACACGCTGGTCAACAATGCAGGCGCCGCTCGTGCTGTCAGCCTGCATGACACGGACGGCGACATCTGGCGCAAGGACAATGCGTTGAATCTCGAGGCGCCGTTCCTGTGCTTCAGAGCTTTCGCCGAAGCCTTGAAACAGTCCCAGGGGTCGGTGGTGAACATATCCTCGGTCAATGGCATGGCCGTGTTCGGCCACCCGGCATATAGCGCGGCCAAGGCCGGTCTCATTCACCTGACCAAGCTGATTGCTGTCGAATACGGCAAGTTCGGTATCCGCGCGAATGCCGTGGCGCCCGGTACTGTGCGCACTCAGGCCTGGGAAGTGCGGGCTGCGGCCAATCCGCAGGTCTTCGAGGAGGCCAAGCGCTGGTATGCGCTGCGGCGAATCGCAACCGCCGAGGACATTGCCAATGCGGTATTCTTCCTGTCGGGTGATCAGGCCGCGGCGATCACCGGCGTTTGCCTTCCGGTGGATTGCGGCCTGACCGCAGGCCAGGCGGAGCTCGCGCGCACCTTCTCGCAATCCGAACATTACTGACCCAACGATAAGCCAGGGGAACCATCATGGCACCAGTTCTTTTCCGTCTTGAAAACGCGTGGCACCCGACAGAGGGAGGCGTGAATGGGCGCTTCACCTTCACGCTGGTCAATCTGTCCGACGAGCCGATCAGCGGTTTCAAGCTCGCCTATACGTCGCTCACGCGTGTCATCGACCGGATGGCCTGCACCAATGCCGTTTTTGTTGATCGCAATGCCAATTTCCATCAGTTTGCGCCGCCGCAGGGACTTACCCTCGAGCCCGGTGCCTCGTGGCAATTCACCGTTGCCGGTCTGCACCGACCGGCCGTGCATCGGACTGATGGGGCAAAATCTGCCTATCTGACCACGGCCGAAGGAAAACATATGGCGGTGGCGGTGGCCGATCTGATGCTGGAAGGCAAACATAGCGAGCCAGCGCCGGCACTTCTGCCGGAAGGCAGGGTGTCCGAGCCTTTCGCGATGCTGCCCTGGCCGGCCGAGGCACAGCTCGTTCCCGGTGATGCCTTCCCGGTTGCATTGTATCCGGCCGAGGGTGCCTCACTTGCCGAATTGCGCACCGTTGAAAATGTGCTGCGGCTGTTTTGCCGGCTGTTTTCCGTGGGTCACGCGCCGCTTTCGCTTGCGCCGGTGCATGAAGGGCGTGCGCTGCGGTTTGAAGAAAAGGCAAGCCTCGGCGGTTCCGCGTATCAGGTCACGTTCGCAGCCAATCAGGTCAGCATAGCCTATGGCGACGTGGCCGGCCTGCAATACGGCCTGACCATCCTTGCCCAGATGTTGCACGGCGCACGCATCAAGCCGGATCTTTTCCGCTTCCCGGTATCGGGGACGATCTCCGACAAGCCGCGTTATGACTGGCGCGGGTGCCATCTCGATGTGTCGCGCCAGTTCTACCCGACCGATGACGTCAAGCGGCTGATCGACATCCTCGCATGGTTGCGCATGAACATCTTCCACTGGCATCTGAGTGATGACGAGGCGTGGCGGCTGGAGATCAAGGCCTATCCGGAACTCACCACGCTCGGCGTGTTGCGCGGGCCGGACGAGCCACTGCTGCCGCAGCTCGGTAACGGTGCCGAGCCTGTCGGCGGCTTCTACAGCCAGGACGAGGTCCGGGATATCGTCGCCCATGCCGGTGCGATGCATGTCGAGGTCATTCCCGAAATCGACATCCCCGGTCACAGCACCGCGACGCTCGTTGCCCTGCCGAACCTGGTGGACGGGCAGGAGGCACCGGACAGCTATCGATCGGTGCAGGGCTATCCGAACAATGCACTGAACCCGGCGATCGAATACACCTACGAAGTGCTCGGCAAGGTGTTCGACGAGATGGTCGAGCTGTTTCCCTCCCATCTCATCCATATCGGCGGCGACGAGGTGGCGTCCAATACCTGGATGGCGTCGCCGCTGGCGAAAAAGCTCATGGAAGACGAAGGCATTGAAGGCACGTTTGGCCTGCAGAGCTATTTCATGAAGCGCATCCAGCAGATGCTGGCCGATCGCGGCAAGAAGCTGGCGGGTTGGGACGAAGTCAGCCATGGTGGCGGAGTCGATCCGGAAGGCACGTTGCTGATGGCCTGGCAGAAGCCGGAAGTCGGCCTGGAACTGGCAAAGCAGGGCTATGATGTCGTCATGACGCCCGGCCAGGCCTATTATCTCGACATGGTACAGGCGACAGAGTGGCAGGAGCCCGGGGCGAGCTGGGCCGGGACGGTACCGCCGCATCATACCTATACCTACGAAGCCGTTGCCGAATTCCCGGCGGAACTGGCGGCGCGCATGCGCGGCGTACAGGCCTGCATCTGGTCGGAGCATTTCCTCAATCGCGACTATTTCAACCATCTCGTCTTCCCACGCCTGCCGGCCATTGCCGAGGCAGCGTGGACGCCGAAGGAGCGGAAGGACTGGTTGCGATTTGCTGCGATCGTGCCGCTCAGCCCGCGCTACTGAGGAGATCACAAGATGACCTTGCGTATCGCCGTTGGCGGCATTCACACCGAATGCAGCACTTCCTCGCCAGTCCTGATGCAGCCGGATGATTTCCGGGTTCTGCGGGGTGAGGAACTGCTAGGCGCCGAATATTTCAATTTCCTTGACGCCGAGGATATCGAACATCTGCCTCTGATCCATGCGCGGGCCGTTCCGGGCGGTCCGGTGTCCCGTGCCACCTATGACGGCTTCAAGGCTCAGTTCCTCGAGCTTCTCCGCGATGCCTTGCCGGTTGATGGTGTCTATCTCGCCATGCATGGCGCGATGAATGTCGAAGGCATGGACGATGCCGAAGGCGACTGGATTTCAGCTGCGCGTGCCGTGGTCGGACATGACGTTCCGATCGCCGCGAGCTATGACCTTCATGGCAATGTGACCCAGAAGATCGTCGATCAGCTCGACATCTTCGCTGGCTATCGCACGGCGCCGCATATCGATGTGCGCGAAACCATGGTGCGAGCCTGGTCGATGCTGGTCAGGGCGCTGACGACCGGGGAAAAGCCCGGCGTCGCCTGGGCACCCGTGCCGGTGCTGTTGCCGGGCGAGCGCACCTCGACGGAGGATGAGCCAGCCAAGGGCCTCTATCTCAAGCTTCCGGAACACGACAAGGTCGCCGGCATCTGGGATGCCAATCTGATGGTCGGCTATGTGTGGGCGGACGAGCCACGCGGCACCGCCTGTGCCGTCGTGACAGCGATCGACAAGGCGGCTGCTGAAACAGCGGCAGCCGCGATTGCCCAGTCATACTGGGATGCACGCGCCGACTTCCAGTTCGGACCGGTTACCGGTGCACTGGAGCACATGCTCGATATTGCCGAAACGGCGTCAACCCGTCCCGTGATCCTTGCCGATTCCGGTGATAACCCGACCGGCGGCGGTGTCGGCGATCGCGGCGACGTTCTGAAGGCATTGATTGCCCGCAATTTCGACGGCGCGCTGGTTGGCGGCATCACCGACAGACCCGCCGTCGAGGCCTGTTTTGCGGCCGGCGAGGGGGCGGCGATCAGCTTGAAAATCGGCGGGTCGCTCGATCCGGCCAGCCCGTTCGTCGAGACGAAGGCAACGGTGCTGAGGCTCGATGATATCGGAGTGCCGGCCGAACGTCAGGCTGTGGTGGCGATCGGTGGCGTCACGGTGATCCTGGCGGCGAAACGCCGTCCGTATCACAACATCGCCGACTTCACCCGCCACGGGCTCGATCCACAGGCCGTCAGGCTTCTGGTGGTGAAATCAGGCTATCTTTCCCCGGAGCTCAGCCCCATCGCCAATCCCAATCTGATGGCGTTGACTGATGGTGTCATCAATCAGGATATCGAGGCCCTGCCAAGCAAACGTCGCCAGCAACCGACCTATCCGTTCGTCAAGGATTTCGCGTATACACCGCTGGTTCGCCTGTCCGCGCGATTCCCGGGCGCCTAGCGAAATCTCTCTTGCGGTGCCGCTTCCGGCGGCCCGCTTCCTCCATCTGAACGTATTGCCCGATGCTGTCGACCCTGACGCTTGTCTATCGCCATCCACCCATCCGGGTGAGTGCGCTTGCGATCTTCTTCTTCGGTTTCTCCGGAGCGGCGACGTCGCCCTATATGTCACTGGTCGGTATTCGTGAGTTGGGACTTTCTGACGTCGTCTACTCTGCTTTGATGTTTGCGGCCGCCGTGGTCAATGTCAGTGCCAGCGTGATCGCCGGCATCCTCGCCGATCGGCTTGGGCATTTTCGGTCGCCGATGCTGTTTGCCGGCATGTTCGGCGTGCTCGGATATGGCATCGTCTATCTGCTGCCGTCCCAGCTTGTTTTCATCGTCGCCGCGTTGATCTTCATTCCGGTGTTCAATTCGGTGAATTCCCTGATCTTCGCCAATGTGCGGGCGGTCTCGGCCGGAATGCCGGTTCGGGAACTGATCGCGGTCAATTCGGCGATCCGTGCCGTTCTTTCTCTATCCTGGGTTCTCGTTCCGGGTGTCGTCGGTGCCGTCCTTGCCGGTGGACCGAGCATGCTGCCGGCCTATTTTCTGGCCGCCCTTGCCTGCCTGATCTGTCTGGCGCTGTTCTTCTTCGGCATGCCGAAGGAGCCGCCGCCCGTTGCGGAGAACCGGCCGCACTACTCCTTTTTTGCCTCGATCCGCCAGATCGGCTCGCGCTCCGTCGTTTCCCGGCTGCTTGCGATCGCGCTGATCTCGTCCATGCTGCATGTCAACGGCGCGGTGCTTCCACTCGTCGTCACCGGCAAGGCGGGTGGCTCGACGGCGGATGTCGGTGTGATCGTGGGCATCGTCGCCTTCCTCGAGATCATCTTCATCCTGTTCTGGGGCTGGGTGGAAGTGCGTACATCGACCGTTGTCGCCATGTCGGCCGGGGCTGCTGTCTACTGCGCCTACCTGATCTTCCTCGGCCTCGCCGACCAGCCTCGCGATGTCTATGTCCTGACACTGGTGAGCGGCCTCGGGGCCGCCGGTATCATCGCCATTCCGATTACCTATCTGCAGAACCTGATTGCAGACCGTGCCGGCCTCGGCAGTTCGCTGATCGCGGTGAACATCTTTGTCAGTGGCGGACTGAGTTCCTTGCTGTTTGCGGTCGGTACCGCCATCAGCGACTATGCGGGAACGGCGATATTGGGGGCCGTCGCGGGCTTGACCGGTATTTTCCTTCTCTGGTTCCTGGACAAGCCCTTCGCAACCGTGACGGACAGGTAGGAGGGCAGGATGCAAGCGAGGATCCTGGAAGTATGCGTCGACGATGCCGATGGCCTTGCGGCAGCAATTGCCGGTGGCGCGGATCGCATCGAACTGTGTTCCGCACTTGGCGTTGGCGGCCTGACCCCGACACGTGGTTTCATGCAGTTGGCTGCCAGGAGCCCGATTCCGGTCAACGCCATCATTCGCCCGCGCATCGGCGGCTTCGTCTATTCGGACGATGAGATTGCGATCATGCTCGACGATATCGAAGCTGCATGCGAGGCCGGACTTGTCGGCGTCGTCATTGGCGCTTCCAGCCCGGATGGCTCTCTGGATCGTGCGACTTTACAGCGGTTGATCAGGGCAGCTGCGAAACTCGACGTGACGCTGCACCGCGCCTTCGACCTGGTGCCGGATTTCCATGCTGCGGTGGAAACCGCAATCGATCTCGGTTTTTCGCGCATTCTCACCTCGGGCGGGGCAAGGCATGCGGAGGCCGGCCTGCCGGTGCTGCAGCGTGCTGCCGAGGTGGGGGCAGGGCGCATATCGATCATGCCGGGCGGTGGCGTGCGGCCAGGCAATGCGGCTGCGTTCCTCGCTATCCCAAGTGTTTTCGAACTGCATGCATCCTGCAGCCAGCCTGTTGAACCGAATGCCGATCTTGTCGATTTCGGTTTTTCGCCCCTCAATGCCCGCCGGACCGATGCCGATACGGTGCGGCATATGAAGGCGATCCTGGCGCAAGGCCGCTGACTGCGCCGGTAGAATGGCTTCCAATCAAGGATGAATGGCACTAAGTCTGGCTGGTGTATTCAATGATAGGATGTTGCGTGATCCAGCTATCTAGAGCCGTGCCCATTCTTGCCCTGGCCATTGTGTCCTGCACCAGCGCTGCGCGCGCGGACTGGGTCGCAACCGAGAAAATCGAGACCTACAAGATCAGTGGTACCGCGCCCATGGAGCTTTACGCCTCGATCGGCGAGCGAGGTCCCAAACTTGGCGGCGGCCGGGCAATTGCACACACGAATTTCAAGCTGACCTGGCAGCGAGATTATCAACCTGAGGGCACTGCCTGTGTGCTGGTTTCGGCAAAGCCGAAGCTGATCATCACCTATACGCTGCCGAAGCCCAGCCAGAAACTGCCAGCGGAAACCAAGGCCAGGTGGGATCGGTTCTACGAGGGTATCGTCAAGCACGAGAAGCTGCATGGGGAGTTCATTCGTGACCTCGTGCGGCAAATCGAGCAGATTTCGGTCGGGCTGCGGGCTGAGAATGACCCGCAATGCCAGAAGGTTCGCCAGGCACTGCAGGCGCAACTGAAGCCGATTTCGGACACGCATGTGGCGCGCCACGGCGACTACGACCGGGTCGAAATGTCACCGGGCGGCGCGGTTCACCAGCTGATCCTGACATTCCTTAATCCCTGAAGGGGGCTCGATCTGTGAGCATGGACGCGCCGACATGCGTTCGGTGGTCAGACCCGTTCGATGACGATGGAAATGCCCTGGCCAACCCCGATACACATGGTCGAGAGAGCGTAGCGACCGCCGGTCTCCAGCAGTTCCAGCGCCGCCGTGCCGGTGATCCGTGCGCCGGACATGCCCAGCGGGTGGCCAAGCGCGATGGCTCCGCCATTGCGGTTCACGCGGGGATCGTCGTCGGCAATGCCAAGATCGCGCAGCGTCGCCAGGCCCTGCGAGGCGAACGCCTCGTTCAGTTCGATGACGTCGATCTGTTGCTGCGTGAGGCCCAGACGGGCGAGCAGTTTCTTCGATGCCGGAGCCGGACCAAAGCCCATGATGCGCGGCGGTACGCCTGCGGTTGCGCCGCCGGCGATACGGGCGATCGGCGTCAGGCCATGTTTCTTTGCGGCTGCTTCCGAGGCAATGATCAGGGAGGCCGCGCCATCGTTGACGCCGGAGGCGTTGCCGGCGGTCACGGTGCCGCCTTCCTTCTTGAACGGCGTGCCAAGCTTGGCCAATGTCTCGATCGTGGTGGCGCGGGGGTGCTCGTCCCTGGAGACAATCAATGGGTCGCCCTTGCGCTGCGGGATCGTGACCGCGACGATCTCCTTCGCCAGTCGGCCGTTCTCCTGCGCCGCTGCCGCCTTGTTCTGGCTGCGCACGGCAAAGGCGTCCTGATCCTCGCGACTGACATGAAAGTCCGCGGCGACGTTTTCGCCGGTTTCCGGCATGCTGTCGACGCCGTATTGCTTCTTCATCAGCGGATTGACAAAACGCCAGCCGATCGTCGTGTCATAGATCTCGGCGTTGCGGGAAAAGGCCGTTTCGGCTTTCGGCATCACAAACGGCGCGCGGCTCATGCTCTCGACGCCGCCGGCAATCATCAATTTGGCCTCGCCAGCCTTGATGGCGCGGGCGGCCGTAATGACGGCATCCATGCCCGAACCGCAGAGGCGGTTGATTGTGGTGCCGGTCACGGAGACCGGAAGTCCGGCGAGCAGCAGCGACATGCGGGCAACGTTGCGGTTGTCCTCGCCGGCCTGGTTTGCGCAGCCAAAGATAACGTCGTCGACGGCTTCCCAGTCAACACCGGGATTGCGCTGCATCAACGCCTTCAGCGGGACGGCACCAAGATCATCGGCGCGAACGGTGGCAAGCGCGCCGCCGAACCGGCCGATGGGCGTGCGGATATAGTCACAGATATAGGCTTCGGTCATATCGAGAATCCTTCAGAGCGCCGGGACGACGAGGTCGGCCACCGGGCCGTCGGTGTGCAGCGGCGCGCCAGTCATGGCCTGCAGCTCGTCCATGGTCATGGCCGCCAGCTTTTCGCGGACAACGAATTTCCCGTCCTTGATGTCGATGACGGCGTGGCTCGTATAGATGCGGGTGATGCAGCCGACGCCGGTCAGCGGGAAGGTGCATTTGTCGACGAGTTTCGGTTTGCCGTCCTTGGTGCAATGCTCCGTGATGACGAAGACCTGCTTTGCCCCATGCACGAGGTCCATCGCGCCGCCGACGGCTGGCACGCCCCTGGATCCGACACGCCAGTTGGCGAGATCGCCATTCTGGGCGACCTGATAGGCGCCGAGGATGGCGACATCCAGATGGCCGCCACGGACCATGGCGAAGCTGTCGGCATGGTGGAAAAAGGATGCGCCGGGCTTCAGCGTCACGGCCTTCTTGCCGGCGTTGATCAGGTCCCAGTCCTCTTCGCCCTCGGCCGGGGGCTCGCCGAAATTGAGGATGCCGTTTTCGGTATGGAAGATCGCTTCGCGGCCGGGCGGCTGGTAGCGGGCGACCATTTCCGGAAAGCCAATGCCGAGGTTCACATAGGCGCCGTCCCGGATGTCCTGGGCTGCGCGCCAGGCGATCTGGGCGTTGGAAAGCTTGATGTCTTCGCGGCTGTCGATCGCGTGTGTGTCGATGGTCATGCGTATACCACTCCGGCCCGGATGAGCTCTTCTTCCTGCTGCGGATTGGCAACTTCGACGACGCCGTTGACGAAGATGCCGGGGGTGATCACCTGCTCGGGATCTATGTCGCCGGCGGCCACAATCCGCGACACCTGCGCGATGGTCCTGGCTGCCGCCATGCACATCAGCGGATTGAAGTTGCGGCCTGCCTTGTTGTAGGTGAGGTTGCCGTGCACGTCGCCGACATGCGCCTTGACGATGGCAAAATCCGCCTTCAGCCAGCGTTCCTGCACGTAGGGACGGCCATCGAACTCGGCGATCACCTTGCCATTGGCAAGTTCCGTTCCGTAGGCTGTCGGCGTGTAGAAAGCCGGAATTCCGGCGCCACCGGCGCGAATTCGCTCGGCAAGCGTGCCTTGCGGCACAAGTTCAAGCTCGATTTCACCGGCCAGATAGCGGTCAGTGAACGCGCGGGGATCAGACGATCGCGGGAAGGAGCAGATCATCTTCCTGACCATGCCGGCATCGATCATGGCAGCGATGCCGATGCGACCGTTGCCTGCGTTGTTGTTGATGACCGTCAGGTTCTTCGGACCCTTGTCGATCAGGGCGTGGATCAGTTCAATCGGCGCGCCGGAGCCACCAAATCCACCGATCATGACGGTCGCACCGTCACCGATCTCTGCGATGGCATCTGCCGTGCTCGCAATTGTCTTGTCCATGCGGGGTCTCCCGTTTCTCGCAGGGCAAGCGTCATGTCATTCACCGAGCAGACCTTGCCTCTGTCTTCAGAGATAGATCGGGACAGGGTCGACAGCAAGAATTTTGTGCGATATACGATATTTGTACGATTATCGCACAAATGAGGATGAGATGCAGACCAGAGAGCGGGATCTGATGGGCGGGCTTGCCAAGGGCCTGAGCATCATCGAGGCGTTCAGCGCAGAGCGGCAAAGGTTGAGCATTTCGGAGGCGGCGGAGATCGCGGGGCTCGACCGCGCCACGGCGCGACGCTGCCTATTGACGCTGTCGGAGCTTGGCTATGCGCGCTATGACGGCAAATATTTCGAGCTGACGCCGCGCATTCTGCGGCTGGGCAATGCCTATCTGTCCGGCACCTCGATGCCCGCCCTGCTGCAGCCCTATCTCGACCAGTTGTCGGAAAAGCTCGGTCACAGCGCTTCGGCGTCGGTACTGGATGGGAACGAGATCGTCTATATTGCTCGCGCCTCACAAAAGCGCGTCATGTCGATCAATCTCATGCCGGGTTCGCGCCTGCCCGCCTACAGTGCTTCAATGGGGCGGGTCCTGCTTGCCGCGCTAGGTGAGGCGGAAGTAGCAGCCATTCTGGCGACGTCCACGCTCAAGGCCCATACACCATTTACCCGGACAGATCCTGCGGAACTCCTGGCCGAGATCGGCCGGGTGCGCGTACAAGGATATGCGGTGATAGATCAGGAACTGGAGATCGGACTTTGTTCGATCGGCGTTCCCCTGCATGACGCACGCGGTCGGGTCGTGGCCGCCATCAATGTCGGCGCGCCGTCTGCTGTCCTGCCTGCCGCCGATCTGGCCGGTCATTGCCTTGACGCAATGCACGAGGTTCAGGCGCGGCTGAGATCGCTGCTGCCATAGCCGGATCTGGTCAAGTTTAGGCCAGGCGACGCATTAGCTGCTCTTCACCTCGCGGGCGGCCTGGCGGATGGTGCCCATCAGCGTCGTGAGGGGCAAGGCTGGAATGGCATCGGTTCGGACGGTGAGGCCGACAGGGCCTTTGGTCTCACTGGTGTCGATCGGCAGGCTCGCCAGAGTGCCATCATCGAGGTCGGCGGCTACCACGCCTGCGGAAATAATCCAGATTGCGTCGGTGTTACGCACAAAGGCGCGCCCGAACGAATCCGACACGGTTTCGATCTGGGTCGGAAGAGCCGAAATGCCGTTGGCAATCAGATAGCGCTCGACAAAGGGTCGGATGATCGAGGCGCGGGTGGGCATCAGCACCGGATAACGCTCGAGTGCCGCAAATACCGCCGAGCCTTCGGTGAGCAGGGGATGTCCGGCGCGAACGCAGAAAATCACCTGCTCGGAATAGAGGTGCTCGAAGGAAAATCCGGTCATCTGTTCCGGCGCAGCCAGTCGGCCGACCACGAGATCGAGATCGCCGATGCGCAGTTGTTCGAGCAGAACAGCATTCTCGCCCGTGACGATCTTGATGCGTGCCGGAATGTCCTCCTGCAGGAAAAGAGTCATGGCGCGGGGCATGATGCGGGTCGAGACCGTCGGCAGGGCGCCGATGCGGATCGGTGGGGCATCGGCGTGGACGGCATGGGACACGGAATCGAAGCCCTGGCGCAAGGCGGTCAGCGCCGCTCCGGCATGTTTCAGGAAGGCTTCACCGTAGCGGGTGATACGAATGCCGCGGCCGTCGCGTTCGAAGACCGCAACCCCGAGGACGTCTTCGAGTTCCCGGATCGTCTTCGTGACCGCGGGTTGGCTGATATTCAGCAATTGAGCCGCCTTCATCACGCTTTTCTGGCGGGCCACTTCGACGAAGGTTTGCAGATGGCGAAATTTGATGCGGTTGTCGATCATGAAGATTCATAACTCATGAGTTAATGATTGATTGGAAAACATCATTTTACCTAACCAAACGCTGCAAGCAATATGGCAGCATTGGAGGAGACATTCGTGCAATTTGTTCGTGTTAACGGCATCACGCTGCATCACCAGATCATTGGTGGTCCGGCGAGCCGCCCCGTCATCGTGTTCATCAATTCGCTTGGCACAGACTATCGCATCTGGAGGGATGTGCTGGTGCGGCTGGCGGGGGATTATCCACTGGTCGCCTACGACAAGCGGGGCCATGGCCTGTCGGATGTCGGTACCGTTCCCTATAGCATCGACGATCATGTCGATGATCTGATCGGGCTTCTGGAGCACCTGAACGTCACCCAGGCGGTGCTCTGCGGTCTGTCTGTCGGTGGACTGATTGCGCAAGGGCTCTATGCGCGGCGTCCCGATCTTGTGCGGGCCTTGGTGCTTTGCGATACGGCGCCCAAGATCGGTTCCCCGGAGATGTGGGATGCCCGCATCGCTGCGGTGAAGACGAATGGCATCGAGCATATTGCGGATATGGTGATGGAGCGCTGGTTCACCCCGCATTTCCGCCGCTCGGGCAATCTGGACTACCCTGGCTATCGCAACATGATGATCCGTCAGCCGGTTGACGGCTATATCGGAACTTGTGCTGCCATCCGCGACGCCGACCTTACCGAAGAGGCGTGCCGCATCGCGGTTCCGACGCTTTGCGTCGTCGGCGATCAAGATGGCGCGACGCCGCCTGATGTCGTGCTGGCCATGGCCAGGCTCATTCCCGATGCCCGTTACGAGGTTGTCTCCGGGGCCGGACACCTTCCCTGCATCGAGCAGCCGGAGATGATGGCCGCGATGATTACCGCTTTTCTCACGCCGCTTGTTTCAGGAGAAAAACAACATGGCTGATGCATCTGGTTCATCCGAACGATACCGGCAGGGGATGGCGACCCGTCGTTCCGTTCTGGGCGATGCCCATGTCGATCGTGCATCCGGCATGGCGACCGGGTTCGACCAGCCTTTCCAGGAGATGATCACGGAAGGCGCCTGGGGGACGGTCTGGTCGCGCCCCGGCTGGAGCAAGCGCGAACGCTCGATGGTGACGATTGCACTTCTGGCCGCGCTTGGTCACGATGAGGAAGTGGCGATGCATGTGCGGGCAACCGCCAATACGGGTGCAAGTCGCGACGATATCTGCGAGGCGTTGTTGCACGTGGCCGTCTATGCCGGGGTTCCGGCGGCCAATCGCGCATTCAAACTCGCCAAGCAGGTGTTCGAGGAAATGGATGCCGGGCAGGGGTTGGGAGAAAAACATGAGTGACCTGTCGAACAAGAAGCCGGAAACGGGGGCCTTCTTCGGTCGAGACCGGAGCCAGCATCCGCCGGCCTATACGCCCGGCTACAAGACGTCCGTGCTGCGCGCGCCGCAAAAGGCGCTGCTGTCGCTGGACGGGACCGTTTCGGAAATCACCGGGCCGGTGTTCGGCCATTCGATACTCGGCGAACTCGACAATGACCTGATCCACAACTTCGCCAAGTCCGGCGAAAGTGCCATCGGCGAGCGCATTATAGTGCATGGCCGGGTCCTGGACGAGCGGGCGCGGCCGGTGCCGGGTGCGCTGGTCGAATTCTGGCAGGCCAATGCCGGTGGTCGCTATCGGCACAAGAAGGAAAGCTATCTGGCGGCGCTCGATCCGAATTTCGGCGGCTGCGGTCGTACGATCACCGACGAGAACGGCTACTATATCTTCCGGACGGTCAAGCCGGGCGCTTATCCCTGGCCGAACGGCGTCAATGACTGGCGCCCGGCACATATCCATTTCTCGATCTTCGGCCATGGGTTCGCCCAGCGACTGATCACCCAGATGTATTTCGAAGGTGATCCCATGATCTGGAAATGTCCGATCGTGCTGACGATACCGGATCGCGCGGCGATCGAGCAACTGGTGGCCGCGCTCGACTGGTCGGCGACCATTCCGATGGATGCACGCGCCTACAAATTCGATATCGTTCTGCGTGGCCGTCGTTCGACATTGTTCGAAAACCGGCTGGAGGGAAATTGATGGTTCAGCCTCTGGGTTACCTCAAGGAAAGCGCGTCGCAGACCGCCGGTCCATACGTGCATATCGGGTTGACGCCCAATTTTGCCGAGATCACCGGCGTCTATCCCGTCGATCTCGGGACTGCGATGGTCAACGACAAGACGCAGGGTGAACGCATCACGGTCACCGGCCGCGTCATCGACGGTTCGGGTACGCCGCTGAAGGACGCGCTGATCGAGATCTGGCAGGCGGATGCCGCGGGGCTTTACAACAGCCCGTCCGAGATGCGCGGCAGTGCGGATTCGAATTTTACCGGCTGGGGGCGCTGCCCCTGCGATCTCGCAACCGGCGAATATCGTTTCGAGACAATCAAGCCGGGCCGAGTTCCATTCAAGGACGGTCGCCTGATGGCGCCGCATATCTCGTTCTGGATCGTTGCGCGCGGCATCAATCTCGGGCTGAATACGCGGATGTATTTCGGCGACGAGGAGACGGCCAATGCCGAGGATCCCATTCTGGCACGGGTTGAGCACCGCGTCCGCGTACCCACCCTGATTGCCAGCCGCGAAGGTTCCACCTATCGCTTCGACATCCATCTCCAGGGAGACAGGGAAACGGTGTTCTTCGACATCTGATCTCGATCCAGCGGGCCCCCATGAGCATTTCCGTCTTCGACCACCCCATGCTGGCCGGCCTCCTCGGCGACCGGGAAATTGCCGCGCAGTTTTCCGTTGCGGCGGAACTTGAAGCGATGCTCGCATTTGAGGTCTCCCTGGCAAGGGCCGAGGCGGAGGAAGGGTTGATTCCGCAAGCGGCGGCCGATGCGATCCTTGAACTGCCGGGGCGTTTCGAGCCCGATGTCGATGCCATTCGCGATGCTACAGGGCGCGATGGCGTCGTCATTCCCGAGCTTGTGCGGCAATGGCGCGCGGCATTGGGTGCGCATGGCGAATATATTCACTTCGGCGCGACCAGTCAGGATGTGATCGATAGCGGGCTGATGTTGCGTCTGGTGCAGGTGGTTCGCCTGCTTGATGCACGGCTTGAAGCGGTAGTCGATGCGATCGATGCGCTTGACGCGCGGTTCGGTAAGGCGCCGCTGATGGGGCAGACCCGCATGCAGGCGGCAATCGAGATCTCGGTGGGAGACCGCTTTTCATCCTGGCGCGCGCCGTTGGGGCGGTATCGACGGATGCTCGAGCCCTGGCTTCAGGGAGGCCTGCCTGTGCAATTCGGCGGCGCCGCTGGTACGCTGGATAAGCTGGGTGACAAAGCCGCTTCGGTCCGGGCGCGGCTTGCCGCCGATCTGGCACTGGCCGACCGGTCGCAATGGCATAGCCAGCGTGACGTGATTGCCGAGTTTGGCGGACTGCTGTCGCTGGTCAGCGGCAGCCTCGGCAAGATGGGGCAGGATCTGTCGCTCATGGCCGGTGCCGGCACGGCACTGATCGGCGGTGGCGGCGGATCCTCGGCGATGCCGCACAAGCGCAATCCGGTCAAGGCCGAGGTGCTTGTGACGCTGGCCAGGTTCAACGCGGTTCAACTGTCCGGCCTGCATCAGTCGATGGTGCATGAACAGGAGCGGTCCGGCAGCGCCTGGACGCTGGAATGGATGATCCTGCCGCAGTTGGCGGTTGCAACCGGTGCGGCACTTCGGACCGCTGCCGATGTACTTGGTTCCATCGAGCGGATCGGGGACGCCTGATCAATCGGATGCCGCGTCGTCTTCGGCCTTACCCGTTGCGAAATGTCGGCTCATGCGGCTGATCATGCGGATCTGGCGGCTGAAATTGCGGCATTTGTCGCAGGCAAGCAGATGGAGCCGCAAACCGATGGTTTCGCGCGCGTTGAGCCGACGGTCGAGGCCGTCAGAGGCGAACTTTGTCGCGTCCTCGCATTTCAGCATCAGCAGGTCTCCTTCGGGGCGAACCAATGGCCTTCAAGGCAGTTTCTCAGCCGCAGCCGTGCCCTATGCATCAGCACATGCAGGTTGGAGATGCTGATGCCGACCTCCGCGCAGATCTCAGGTGTCTGCATGTCGACGAATTCCCGCATCATGAACACACGGCCCTGATCCGGCGGCAGATGATCGAGGCAGGTCTCGAAGACCCGCCAGAAATCCTTGCCGAGCAGTTCCGCTTCCGGGTTTCCCCAGTCACTGGGCGCGTGTTCCGGGAGCCAGTGGCGACGCATATCGAAGAAAACCGGCTCCACATCGTCGCTCGCGGGTGACGGCAAGGGAATGACCGTTGCCTGCCGGCGCTTGAAACGAAGCTGATCGGCGATCTTGTTGCGCAGAATGGCAAATACCCAGGTGCGAAACGCCGAACGCCCGGCAAAGGCGCCGGCGTTGCGCAAGGCGCCGGCCAGCGCTTCCTGCACGGCATCTTCGGCCATAGAAACATCGGAGAGCTGAAGCGCCGCAAATTTCAGCATGCGTTCGCGCAACTCGGCCAGATAGGTGCCGTCGGCCAGAAAGGTGGCTGCCGGAAGCGCTGATGGCGCTTCAACCCGCCCGCTGTTTTTCATCGTCGCAAATCCCCTCGCCAAAGCCCAGACTAACCTTCGCATGGCGCTTTGCAAACTCGGCTCGTCGAAACATTTGTCGTCTGGCGAATTCGGTTCTTACACAAGGGGCGAAAAAATATCTGCCGGATGCGGTTGGCACGGTGTTCGCGGCGGCGATGCTGCATCCTACGAAACCGGCATCGGTGGAGCTGGCGTCCGTGGAACTGGCAAAAGGCTATCTGTCGGAACCGATCCGTTCCATTCCAGGCACACTTGCGTGTGCTGGCTTTGCCGCAGCCTGATGCCGGCGTTCTTCCGCATAAGCCATCATCAGCGGCGCGACGCCCTTGATATCATCGGCCCGCAGATCCTCGGTCAGATAGTAAGCGACGCTGCCGTCCCTGTAGATGCCCTGAAATGGGCCCAGACCGGCAACGCAACAGATATTGTTCAAGTGAACCCGGCCATCGGCGTCGCCGTACAACTCGTGTTCGACCAGCGCATGCAAGGCCTTGCGACCAAGCTCGGCATCGGTGCCGAGCCCTAGCCGCTCTGCTTTTTGCAGGGAATAGGCAAACATCGCAGTCGCGGAGCTTTCCGGATAATTGCCCGCAATCTCCGGATGATCGATCACCTGAAGCCATCGGTGGTCGGTCGTAGCGCATGTTCTGAGCTGCGCGTTCAATGCGGCGAGGCGGATGGCGAGATCGTCCCGATCCTGGCCGTGCGGCAGATTGTCGATGATATCCACGAAGGCCATGGCAAGCCAGCCAATCGAGCGCGCCCAATGGGCCGGAGACAGGCCGGTTCGTTCATCGGCCCAGGCCTGGAGGCGGGCCTCGTCGTAGCCGTGGCGATAGAGGCCGGATGCCTTGTCGAATGTGAGATCAAGCGCTGTCGCGAACTGATCAACCGCGTCGGACGCCATGTCGGTCGCTGAAAGTGCATTGGCGAGTTCGAGCTTGAAGGGTAGGGCCATATAGAGCCCATCCAGCCAGATCTGGTGCGGATAGCGAAGCTTGTGCCAGTAGGGGCCCGCCTTGGTGCGGGGATGATGCTGCAATTGCAGGCCGAGCGGCCGAGCCGCGTCGAGATAGCGCCTGTCGCCCGTCACGCGGTGCAGATAGATCAGCGCGCGTCCCGGAAGGACGTTGTCGATGTTGAATTCATCGATCCTGTATCCGGCAAGCGCACCGTCCGATCCGATCTGGCCATCGACGAGACGCGTCAGATGCTCGAGCCAGCGGGCTTCTCCCGTCGCCTCGTGCAGGCTGATCAGGCCGCGATACAGGCAGCCGTCCTCGTAGCACCAGGCGCCACCTTTGTAATAATCATAGTCGCGGGCGTAATTGTCGAAATAGGAGGTCAGCATGGATTTTCACAAGTTCGGGTGAATGGAATGTGGTGACAGCCGGGCGAGCAGGCTGAAGCGGGTGTTTTCAGCGACAATGCCCGCATGGAGCAGTTGTGGAAGGTGGCACGCCATTTCCGGCAAGCCGGGCTTGGCGCCTTCGGCATAGACGATACTCAGTCCATCGACCGACACCGCGTCGATCTCACACTCCGGCAAGCCGTAGAAGACGGCGGCCGCAGTCTCTGCACCCGATACAACCACATCCCGGATGGTAATGTTGCTGATGCGCGGTGTCTCGATCGAAAGAGGCAAAGGATTGCGGGACTGGACATATTCAGAACGCCCATCTGCATCGCAGAAATAGAAGGCGTTGACAGCAATCGGGGTTGCGACGTCGTCCATCCTGCATTGGCTGAGATGGATGTCCGAGACAGCGCCGCCGCGCCCGCGCCTTGTCTTTATACGCAGGCCGCGGTCGGTTCCGACAAAATGGCAACGGCTGATCGAGACGTCGTGAATGCCGCGGCTCATCTCGCTGCCCATGACCACCGCGCCATGGCCACGTTGCATCAGGCAGTTGCTGATTTCGACGCGCCGTGTCGGACGATCCGGCCCGCCGCGCGGATCACGCTTGCCGGCCTTGATTGCGATACAGTCGTCGCCCACGGAGATGTCGAGGCCGATCAGACGTATATCGCTGCTTGCTTCGGGGTTCAGTCCATCGGTGTTGGGCGAGAGCGGATCGTTGCGGATCGTCAGGCCCGCCGCGAGCAGGTGATCGCACAGGACCGGATGCACCGTCCATGATGGGGAATTCTGCACCGTGATTCCGGACAGGATCACATGTTTGCAGCTGGACAGGAAGATCGTGCGCGGGCGCCGCGCCCCGTCGCGGGTTTCCTTCGGCCATGTCCACCAGTCGCCCCGGTCGCCGCCGCCGTCAATTGTGCCGTGACCGGTGATCGTCAGGTTGTCACAGTCGATGGCATTGATCAGGCTGGCAAAACACGGTTCGGCAACGCCTTCCCACGTGCCGAGCACGCGGCCATCTGCATGACGGGCTGGCAGAACCTTGCGGCCCCGGCGGGAACCGGTATCGGCAAGAATTGCGCCTTCCTCCAGCAGAAGCGTCATCTCGCCTTTGAGAAATATCGGGCCACTCGACCATAATCCGGCGGGCAGACGCAGTGTCCCGCCGGCCGGCAATGAAGCGATCGCGGACTGGATCGCGCGCGCATTGTCTGCGCTCTCCGTCGATGCGCCGAAGTCGCGAATGTCGAGCAGGGCTGTTTCATTTGCGGTGGCGAAGGTAAAGCCGCCATCCGCTGTTTCCAGTCGGTAGTGTCGTCCTGGTTCGAGATTGCCCAGGTTGAGCACGACCGAATGTACTTGTCCTGTCGCCACAACCAGGCCATCACCCTCGCTGAGCTGCCAGTCGAGCGCGCCATCACGGGCAAACAGAAACCTGTCCGGCGCGATCAACAGCGTTGCCGTGCGGGCACCGGCAGTCAGCAGGGTGATGAACTGGCTGGTCACGATTGTCCTCTCAAATGCCGGTCAGGGCGTCGTTGATGCCGTCGATGATTTCTTGTGCAGCATCGGCTGCCGATGCCTGGCCATAGGCGAAGGCTTCGAACGTGCTGTCGAAAACGTCGGTGACACGCGGATGTTCGTTAAGCGGGGAGACCCCGACGCCGCTTGCCTCCAGCACTATCTTGTTGGCCTCGATCTGGACCGGCTTGATCTTGCCTTCCTTGCCCAGCACTTCAAGTGCGATCTTGCTCGACGGTATGCCGCGCGTGGCGCCGAGGATCTTGATCGCCTCGGGGTCGTTGAGCATGCAATTGATCACCTGCGCCGCCGCCTTTGGATCCTTGCTGTTCTTCGAGATGGCAAACAGCATGGACGGCTTGCGATAGACGCCTTCGGTAGTCGCGCCTTCGACCGTCAGCAGCTTGACCGGAACGAGGACCTGGCCGTCTTCCATCGGGCCGGAAATCTTGCCGTAGGTGCTGTCCCATTGATAGGTGCCGGCGACCTTGCCCTTGGCCCATTCCGGATTTTCATGCAGTGGCGCGTTGCCGCCGGCAGCTACTGTCTTCCACGATTCAATGACGCCCTTGTCGACCAAGGTCTGGTAGAATTCCAGGCCTTCGGCGAGCTCCTCCGGTGTCCATGCGACCTTGTGGGTGGTCGGATCGATCAGGTCCTTCCCGGTTTTTTGCGTGGTGCGCAGGATGACGACGAGCCTGGCGTCGAGTGCGGCGCCTTCGAAGGGGTAGTAGTCCTGGCCGAGCTTTTCCTTCATCACCGGGGCAGCGGCGATCAGTTCGTCCCAGGTGCTCGGGATGGCAAGGCCTGCCTTCTCATAGGTGGTCTTGTTGAACATGAAGACACGACCTGTCGTCGAGACGGGCAAGCCGTTGAGCTTGCCATCGACCGAGCCGCTGTTCAGGTCGTTCTCCGACCATTGACCAAGATCGATAACGTCCTTGTACTGGTTGAGATCGGCAAAGCCGTCGCCGCTCTTGGAAAAGATCGGCAGCCAGGGCCAGTTGATCTGCATGATGTCCGCCTCGGTCTTCCCGGCGAGCTGGGTTGTGACCTTTTCCTGGTGGCCGGTCCAGCCGGTGAATTCCGGGGCGATGGTGTGACCGAACTTGCCACCGCAGAGCTTCAATGCTTCCTGCGTGGCAAGGTGGCGATCGTCGCTGCCCCACCAGGACATGCGAAGATCGCTGGCATAGGCAGTGCTGAGGCTGGTGGCTGCGAGCAGTGCAGCGGTTGCAATCAAGGTTCTCATTTTGGCTCCTCCCAAGTTGAAACGATGAAAATGTCAGTTGGCCAGAGAGATGTTTTCCCCGCTCTGGCGGTCGAAGATATGCATCTGGGCGATGTCGGGGGTCAGCCAGATACGATCGTCGCGGATGGCGCCGCGGTCGAACTGGCTCGACGGGACGACGGCGATGACCCGCTCCGCTCCGATGTCGACATAGAGGTAAACCTCGTGTCCCATGAATTCGACATGGCTGATCCGGCCGCTCAAAGTGCCGCGCGTTTCGGGGGCGGCTATGCGCAGGTGCTGCGGGCGGATGCCCATGGTCACCTGTTGAGGTGCATTGGCGATCAATCGGTTGCGCAGGCCGTCGACAAGCGGAACAGTCTGGTTTGCGACGATGATCTCGTCGAGTGCCGTCAGCTTGGCCGAAATGAGGTTCATCTCCGGACTGCCGATGAAGCCGGCGACGAAGGCATTGGCTGGGCGGTTGTAGAGCGTTACCGGATCGGCGACCTGCATGATGTGGCCGTCCTTCATCACGCAGATCCGGTCACCCATGGTCATGGCCTCGGTCTGGTCATGGGTGACATAGATGACGGTCGCGGCCATGCCGTCGGCCTTCAGCCGCTTGTGCAGGTCGGTGATGCGCACACGCATCGAGGCGCGCAGTTTGGCGTCCAGGTTGGACAGCGGCTCGTCGAAGAGGAAGACCTGCGGCTTCTTGATCAGGGCCCGGCCAACGGCAACGCGCTGAGCCTGGCCGCCGGACAGCTGTTTCGGCAGGCGGTCGAGCAGGGCGCCGATTTCCAGCGTGTCGGCGACCTTGTCGGTTTCGGCATCGATCTCGCTAGCCGGGCGGCGTTTCAGGCGCATGCTGAAGGAGAGGTTCTTCTTCACCTTCATATGCGGATAGAGCGCGTAGTTCTGGAAGACCATGGAAATGCCGCGGTCACCGGGCGAACGGTCATTGACCAACTGGCCGCCGATGCGGATCTCGCCGCCGGTCACCTGTTCCAGTCCGGCGATCATGCGCAGCGTGGTCGACTTGGCGCAGCCTGACGGGCCGACCAGCACCATGAACTCGCCGTCCTCGACGTCGAGATTGATGCCATGCACGGCGCGGAAGGATCCGTAGTCTTTTTCGAGGTTCTTCAGTTGCAGCCTGGCCATCGGATTATCCCTTGATGCCGCCGGCGGAAATGCCGTCGATGAAGTATTTCTGGGCGAGGAAGAAGACCGCGAGCGCCGGCGTCAGCGCCAGCACCGACATTGCCAGCACACGGTTCCATTCGAAGGCCTCGGTCGTGTCGATCGACAGCTTGAGCGCCAGCGATACGGGGAATTTTTCGACCGAAGAGATGTAGATCAGGGGGCCGAGGAAGTCGTTCATCGTCCACATGAACTGGAACAGGCAGACGGAGATCAGCGCCGGCATCAGCAATGGAATGATGATGAAGACCAGAACCTGCCATGTATTGGCGCCATCGACACGGGCAGCCTCTTCCATGTCGCGTGGTATTGCGCGCAGGAACTGGACCAGCATGAAGACGAAGAAGGCATCGCCGGCAAGCGCCGAAGGCACCCAGAGCGGCAGGAAGGTGTCAAGCCAGCCGAGATCGCGGAACAGCAGATATTGCGGAATGCGGGTCACTACATTTGGCAGCAGCAGCGTAGCGATCAGGGTGGCGAAGAGCAGCTTCTTGAACGGGAACTCGAAGCGGGCAAAGCCGTAGGCGACCGCCGTGCAGGAAATTGCCGTGCCGATCATCTTGGGCAGGACGATCCACAGCGTGTTCAGGAAAAAGGTGCCGAAGCTGTAGGGCGTAGATGTCTTCCAGCCACTGATATAGCCGTCGAGCGTGGGCTTGCTCGGCCAGAAGCCGGGATTGGCAAATATCTCCGAATTCGTCTTGAAAGAGGCGCCGATCAGCCAGACCAGCGGATAGATCATGATCAGGCCGACAAGCGTCAGGACCGTGTAGCGGATCACGGTGGTGATCCGCTGGCGGCGCAGGTCGCGGCTACGGGCGAGCGAGACATCGTCGAGTTCTGCAGACAGGGAAGCGAGTGCGTGTTCGGCCATGGTCAGCTCCTCTTGTCGCCGGCGTAGTAGACCCAATGGCGTGACGACCAGAAGGCGATGAGGGTCAGTGCCATGATGATGACGAACAGCACCCAGGCGATGGCCGAGGCGTAACCCATGTCGAAGCGCTTGAAGGCCTCGTCGTAGATGTAGATCGGCAGCAGATAGGTGGCTTTGAGCGGCCCGCCCTGGGTGATGATGTAGGGGCCGTTGAATTCCTGGAATGCCTGGACCATCTGCATGATGAGGTTGAAGAAGATGACCGGCGTGATCAGCGGCAGGGTGATGTGGACGAAGCTCTTCCACTTGCCGGCGCCATCAATGGAGGCGGCTTCATAGAGGTTCTTGTCGATGCTCTGCAGTGCGGCAAGAAAGATCACCATCGCCGAACCGAATTGCCAGAGCCGCAGCAGCGTGATGGTGAACAGCGCATTGACCGGGTCGCCGAACCAGTTGACCGGCTCCAGGCCGATCATGCCAAGCGCCATGTTGACCAGCCCGACATCGGCGAACATGTAGCGCCATAGCACGGCAATCGCGATCGAGCCGCCCAGGATCGACGGCACATAGAAGGCGGTGCGGAAGACGTTGATGAATTTCAGCTTGTAGTTCAGGATCACTGCGACGAAGAGCGCGAAGGCAAGCTTCAGCGGCACCGTGGTGAACACATAGATCAGCGTCACCCAGAGCGACTTGCGAAAGGTGCGGTCGGCGGTGAACAGGCGGATGTAGTTGTCGAGGCCGGTGAAGATCGGCGCGCTCATCAGGTTGTAGTCGGTGAAGCTCAGGTAGAGCGACACGACGAAAGGCAGCGTGGTGAAGACCAGCAGACCGAGAATGTACGGGGAGAGGTAGAGCAGCCCGAGATAACGGTTGTCTCCGCTCATGCCGCATCCTCCTTCTCGACGAAGCCTTGATGCGAACGGTATTTCATGGTGCAGGTCGCAATGCGCCGGGCTCCGTGGCGGAGCTGCGCGACATGTTCTCTTTTATACATCGCAATACTCAAGGGTGCGCTTTCAGCTGATCCCGCCACTGCGCGGGGCCGGGTGTCGCTGCCCTTCTCCTCCAGATTTCCTCCCCGGCCTTCCCAAGAGAGCCGGTCCTATGGCTAATATCCCGCAGACGGTCCGGCGCGAAAATCGACGAATAGGGGGAAAATGATGGAGGAAACTGAAGGTCAGGTTTTGGCCGGTATTCCGATGAATGCGCTGGCGCTCAACCTGACGCGCTCGACAATCCGGATGCAGCACGCCCAGACATGGCGGATCGACAAGTCTAACCGTGTCCACGACCTGGTGATCTGCCTGACGGGCAGTGCACGGTACGAGATCGAGGGCGAGACGCTATCGATGGTGCCGGGCAGTGCGATGTTGCTGAACGCCGAAACCCGGTTTGTCGGATACTCGACCTCGTCCGAGCCCTACACCGGCATTGCGCAGCATTTCACCCTCGATCTTTTCGGGCGCCTTGATCTGATGGGGCAAATGCAGTTGAAGCGATCCGTCGCGCTGGCGCGCTGGGATATGCTGGAAAAGGTGGTCCGGCATTACCGTGAAACCGCGCCGCCCTATTCGACGACGCTGCAACAGCATCACATGTTCATGTTCCTGCTGACCGAATTCATCGAGCAGGCGTTTGTCGGCTGGCGCGAGCAGTCGGTCGGCAATGTCGCCAATCCCGATCAACTGTCCCTGGCGATCATGGTGGCGGCAAGCCAGATAGCCGCAGATCCGCTCGGCGAGCATATCGTCCGGCAGGTGCTGGACGCCGCGCCGTACAATCTGGACTATTTCAAACGCGAATTCCGCAGGCGAGTCGGCTGGACGCCTGATAAGTTTCAGGAGTTCAAACGCATGGAGCGGGCCATGGGGCTTCTCGCTGGCGGTTGTACGGTAAAGCGGGCGGCGGCGCTGTCAGGCTATGCCGACGCCTATTATTTTTCGCGGATGTTCAAACGCTATATCGGTGTGAGCCCGCAGGGGTACCGCGATGCCGAACGCAGAAGCCGCGAAGGCGCCTTTCCGCGTGGTGAAGAGGATGGCCAGATCGTCTATCCTCTCCCACGGTCATGACCAACCTGTCATATGTTTATAGCAACATGCTCTTTTTTGAACGTATGGTTTCGGGCCGATTTACGTCTGTCGGTTGTCAAAAGCAGAACTTCTATCCGTCTAGGCCGCTTTCCAGCTTGTGGTTGCTCCCTCAACCTGTATGATGAGTTTAAATACATGTTCGGGAGGTACTATGACGCATACTGATTTCACCAACCGGTTTGCAATCGATCCTATGACGGCCGCGGGCTTCGGTACCGATCAGTTGCGCGAGCATTTCCTGCTGCCGCCGCTGTTCGTGATGGGGCGGATTCAATTGCACTACACCAATTATGACCGGATGATCGTGGGCGGCGCCATGCCCGGCGCCGAGCCATTGACCCTTGAAACAATCAAGCCGGCCGGCACCAAGGAGCTTCTGGCGCGGCGCGAATTGATTGCCGTCAATATTGGTGGCCCGGGTGTCGTGACGGTGAGTGGCGAGGCCTTTGCGACCGGCCCGCGCGACATGGTTTATGCCGGCATGGGAACTTCGGTGACGTTCGCCTCCGCGTCCGCCGAAAATCCGGCAAAATTCTATCTGCTCAGTGCGCCGGCACATGCCTCTTATCCGGCTCGCCATATCGGCATAGCAGACGCCAAACGCATCGATCTGGGTGCACAGGAAACCAGCAACGAGCGCTCGATCTTTCAGTTTGTTCATCCGGAAGGCGTCAAGACCTGCCAGCTCGTGGTCGGCATGACCAGTCTTGCCAAGGGTTCCGTGTGGAACACGATGCCCTGCCATATCCATGACCGGCGTATGGAAGCCTATCTCTATTTCGACATGCCGGAAAAGGCGCGTGTCTTCCATCTGCTCGGCGAGCCTGACGAAACGCGCCACATCGTCATGAAGAACGAGGAGGCGGTCCTGTCTCCCGGCTGGTCGATCCATTCGGGTGCCGGCACCGCGAACTACTCCTTCATCTGGGCGATGGCCGGAGACAATGTCGACTATACCGATGTCGACCCGGTGGCGATCGAGGAACTGCGCTAAACCCGAATTCGCTCACGCTTCTGTTCCTAGGGCCCCCCATCGATGTAAGGGCGGGCCAGCGCCTGTCCCTCCGTGCCGTGTGCGGGATTGTCCATCCCGCACACGCATTTGCCGTGACCTCATGATGGGGGTCGCGGGCATCATTCGGGCTCTGCAATGGGCGACAAACTCCAGGGGCATCAGCCTCATCGACCGCTACTTTAGTTACGGGCCATTAAGGCGGTGTTAGCTATCCGTCACCTACTCTCGGCCGATTAGGCGTGAATGTTTCCGGTTCGCTCGGGCCCACTTTTGGTGCCGCGATTGAGACATTTGGAGGAGAGGGTAGTCCGTGTTTATTGATCGTATTTTGTCGCGGTTTAACATCCAGACCAAGGTGTTGATCTTCATTCTTCCCTTTGTCATCAGCATTTCAGCCGTCGGGTTTACCGGCCTTTATGCCTCCGGACTTCTCCAGGGCCGCATCGAAATCTCCAACAGCGTCCTGCAGTCGTTGAGCGGCTTCCGCGATGTGTCGGCCGCGATGAGCAGTTTCCTTGCCGAGACGACGGCCGCCGGACGCGAAGACGTGACCAGCCGGCTGAAGCAGCAGCAACAGGTCCTTCAGGACACACTTGCGCAGTTGCCGGCCAATGCCGATGGCCGGACCGAGCTTGAGCAGGCCGGCCAGCTGGTTGATCAGGTGGTCAAGCATATCGATGAACTCTGGCGTCTGCATGAAACCGAATCTGGGCTCGTCCAGTCGCTTCAGCAGGGTGTGGGCGTGGTTGTCGCCTCGCAGGCATTGGCGACCGATGCCATGGCCAAGGTGGAAAGCGCCGTCCAGGCCGACGATACCGCCGCCAAGTCCATGCTGCGCGATGCGGACCGCATTCGCAGCACCGGTACGTTCCTGACCGAAATGAACTCGGCCTACACCAAGGCCAAGTTGCCGGACGAAAAGTTTGCCGTCATCGCTTCGCGCCTCGACGAGATGAAGCAGCGCCACGGCGTCCTGATGACGGCCCTGCCTGAAGCCAACAAGTCGGCTGCCAAGACGATCGACAAGATCATGGGCGAGCTGACGGCCATCCTGGCGGCGAATGACAAGTCCGAAGCCGTCATCACCGACGTCACCGGCAAGCTGCGCAACTTCACCCAGCTGAACGCTTACCTCGGCCTCGCCGCACAGCAGAAGATGAAAGAAGCGACGATCAAGTTCGGCGAACTCGATGCGCCGCTGGCAAAGGCACAGGCGGTGTTGAGCGATGGCCGTGTGCTGGTCAGCTCCAGCTATCAGACGCAGATCATGATGGCGCGCTTCCTACTTGAGCCCACCGAAGAAAACCGTGCTCTTCTCGAGAGCCGGATCGCCGCAATGCGCGATGACCTTGCGACGCTGGAAAAATCCGCAGCCGACCTGCCGTTCATGGCGCAGCTCAAGGCGGACCTGTCGCCGGCCATCGAGGTCATGCAGACCGCCAGTGTCGAACTGGTCAAGATCAGCCAGGATCGCAAGGCGAGCTACGGCCAAGCCGGTGCCGATCTGAACACGATCTGGACGCAGCTGACATCGTTTGCCGAATTGCAGAAGGTCAGCGCCGGCGAAGAACGCCGCGATGCCAATTCGATTTCGATCGGTGCCACGGGCCTCGGCATCCTGATCTCCATCTTCGCCGGCATCGGTCTCGTCCTGACCTTCAAGGGGCCAATCGGCCAGATCACCGCCGCCATGCGGCGCCTCGCAGACGGCGTGCTCGATACCAAGATCAACGGCGAGGCTCGCGTCGATGAAATCGGCGAAATGGCGCGCGCGCTCGGCGTGTTCAAGCAGAATGCCCTTTCGAAGATCGAAATCGAAAGTCGCAGCGAAGCGGAGCGGGCGGAAGCTGAGGAAGATCGTCGCCGCAACGACCGCGAAAAGCAGGATGTCGACAGGCAGATCGACTTTGCAGTCAACGCACTTGCCGCCGGTCTAGGGCGAATGGCGCAAGGCGATATCTCGAAGACGATCGACACGCCGTTCCACGGCCGTCTCGAACAGTTGCGCACCGACTTCAACCAGTCGCTTGAGCGTCTGCAGGATACGGTCACGCGCATCCGGTCCAATACCTACATGATCCAGCGCAATGCTGCCGAGATGAGCAGTGCCGCTGACCAGTTGGCCAAGCGGACCGAACAGCAGGCCGCCTCGCTCGAGGAAACGGCAGCTGCGGTCGATGAGATCACCGTGACCGTCAAGTCGTCGGCCGAACAGGCCGAGGAGGCCAACAGCATCGTTGCCGACACCAAGGGTCGCGCGGACACCTCCTCGGTGGTCGTCGCCAGTGCGATCGACGCCATGGGCCGGATCGAGGATGCGTCTGGCCAGATCGTGCAGATCATCGACGTGATCGACGAAATTGCCTTCCAGACGAACCTTCTTGCGCTTAATGCCGGTATCGAAGCGGCACGCGCCGGGGAGGCCGGCAAGGGCTTTGCAGTCGTGGCGCAGGAAGTCCGCGAGCTAGCCCAGCGTTCGGCGGGGGCTGCCCAGCAGATCAAGGACCTGATCCACAAGTCGAGCACCGAAGTGTCCTCAGGCGCCAAACTGGTCCAGCAGACCGGGGCGGTGCTCGCAGAAATTTCGGCCAATATCATCACCGTCTCCGAGCGGGTCTCGATCATCGCCATGGCGAGCCGCGACCAGTCGAATGCTCTTGGCGAGGTCAATTCCTCGGTCAACGAGATGGATCAGATGACGCAGCGCAATGCGGCGATGGTGGAAGAGACCAATGCCGCAACACGGCAACTCGCCGATGAGGCGGATGCGCTGATGCAGCTTGTCGATCAGTTCAAGCTTGCGCCCGAAAGCCAGCGACGCGCTGCCGGCCCGCATTCCCGGGCAGCCTGAGCGGTTCCGGATGCTTCAAGATCAAGCCGCCAGCGACTGCTGGCGGCTTTTCTCGTTCGGCTGATGCGTCGTCGAGAGGCGGATGCGTGGTCGGCCCTTGGAAAGTTGCGCGGGGCTCGGTATCCTTGATCTCGGAGGAGGACCGAGTTTGACGACATCGAAGGCCGCAGGAAGGCCCGCAAGACCGTGGCAGCGCGTGGCGATGGCACGGCGCACGATTGGCATTCTGGTCGTCTTGCTGGTGATCGCCGCTGTCGGTGTCATGACTGCGGGTCAAAGGCTACTCACCCGCAGCGTGATGGACGAGGCCTCGTTGCAGGCCGAGAGCGCGCTGCGACTGGCCGTCGCTGCGCTCAGCGGTCACCTCAAGCGCTACGAGCCGTTGCCGGCGCTGATTGCAGACGATCCGGACATGAAGGAACTGGCGCGTCGACCCGATGATGCGGGCCCGCGCGCGCATGCCAATGCCTATCTGAAGGCGATCAACGGCCTGCTCAAGTCTTCCGACATCTACATCATGACCATGGACGGCGTGACCATTGCGGCCAGCAACTACGATGGCCCGGCCAGTTTCGTCGGCGAAAACTTCAGCTATCGTCCCTATTTTCAGGAGGCCGCGGCCGGGAAACAATCGCGCTTCTACGCGCTGGGCACGACATCGGCAAAGCGCGGCTATTATTTCGCCTCACCGATAAATGTGGATGGCGCCGTGCGTGGGGTCATCGTCTTCAAGGTCGATATCGACAGCATCGAAGCATCCTGGCGCGGCGGCGAATACAAGATCCTCGTCTCCGATCCGGAAGGCATCATTTTCATGACCGGGAGCCCGGGCTGGCTCTATTCGTCGGTATTGCCGCTCACGACCGAGCGACTGCAGCGCACGACCGCATCACGTCGCTACTCCGATGCCGTGCTCAAGGAGTTGCCGATCAAGCGCAGTCAGTTCGACAATCATGAGCTTGTCACGGTGCCGACGAACGGGGTTTTCCGTGAATACCTGGTCAAGTCGGACTACATGATCGATGCCGGCTGGAATGTCAGTGTTCTTCTGGACACCGGCTCGATCCGTGGACAGGCCCGCACCATGCAGATCGCCATCCTCCTGTCCTTGTGCCTGATGTTTCTGCTGCTTGCTGTCGTGATCCAACGCCGCGCCCGGCTGGAAGAGAGAATGCTGATGCAGGTCGAGGCTCAGACGGAACTGGAGCGGCGTGTCGACGAGCGCACCGCCGATCTGGCGCGGGTCAACTCTCAACTCCGCCAGACCCAGGCGGATCTGATCCAGGCCGGAAAACTCGCCGGTCTTGGCCAGATGTCGGCGGCTCTTTCGCACGAGTTCAACCAGCCGCTCGCCGCCGCCAAGACCTATGCGGACAGCGCGGCTATGCTGATCGATCGTCAGCGGGTGGGCGAGGCGCGCGAGAACCTGACGCGCATTTCCGGCCTGATCGACAGGATGGCTTCGATCAGCCGGCATCTGCGCAACTTTGCCCGCAAGCCGAACGAGAAGCTTGCGGCGGTGGCGCTAGAGGATGTGGTGCATGATACGCTGGAGATCATATCCGCACGCCTGTCCACAGCCGATGCCGAACTGATCATCGATATCGCCCCTGATCTGCCGCCGGTCCATGGCGGCTCGGTGCGCCTGCAGCAGGTGCTGGTGAACATCCTCTCCAACGCCTGCGATGCCGTGGAAGGTCTCGACAACCGCACAATCCATCTCAATGGGCGGCGGGAGGGTGATCGTGTGGTGATCGAGATCGGCGACCGGGGCCCGGGCGTGCCGCCGGCGATCACCGAGCGCATCTTCGATCCGTTCTTCACCACCAAGGGCGTCGGACGGGGGCTCGGCCTCGGCTTGTCGATCTCCTACAATATCATCAAGGATTTCGGCGGCAGCCTGACGGTCGGTCCGCGCGACGGCGGTGGTGCGCTGTTCAGGATCGAGCTTTGCGTTTCGGAAGCCGTCAGTGAGGCTGCAGAATGAGCGATGGTCTTGTGCTTCTGGTTGATGACGAGGAGGAATTGCGGTTCTCCACCGCGCAGGCGCTTGAGCTGCACGGATTGAAGGTGAAGGCCTTTTCCTCGGGCGAGGATGTTCTGGAGCGGGTTGGCTACGGCTTCGACGGGGTCGTGGTGACGGATATCCGCATGCCTGGAATCGATGGCATGACGTTGCTGCACCGGATCCGGGAACTCGATCATGAAATTCCGGTGATCCTCGTTACCGGCCATGGCGATGTGCAACTGGCCGTCAAGGCCATGCGCGAGGGTGCCTATGACTTCATCGAGAAGCCGTTTGCCAGCCAGGGTCTGGCGGGTGTCGTGCGGCATGCGCTGGATCGTCGGTCGCTGGTGCTGGAAAACCGGCGCCTGCGGGCCGTGGCCGGCAAGCGCGACGACATCGAGAGCCGGCTTCCGGGCCGGACACCGATCATGGTTGACCTGCGCTATCGGATCCGGGCGATCGGAGCGACGGAAGCCGATACGCTGATCATTGGTGAAACCGGCGTGGGCAAGGAAGTCGTGGCACGCAGCCTGCATGATATCAGTGCGCGCGCCAAGGGGCCGTTCCTGGCGATCAATTGCGCCTCGCTGCCGGAAACTTTGATCGAGAGCGAGCTTTTCGGCCATGAGGTCGGGGCGTTCCCGGGGGCGCTGAGGGCACGCTACGGCAAGTTCGAACACGGCCGCGGCGGGACGATCCTGCTCGATGAAATCGGCTCCATGCCGATCGATCTGCAGGCGAAATTCCTGCGGGTCCTGCAGGAGCGGACGATCACTCGGCTCGGATCGAACGAGACCGTACCACTGGACGTGCGCTTTCTGGCGACCAGCAAGGTGGATCTGGCCGAAGAAGTCGCAGCCGGACGGTTTCGCGCCGATCTCTTCTACCGGCTGAACGTGGTCACCATCCGCGTGCCCTCGCTCGTCCAGAGGCGGGCGGATATTCCCCTGCTGTTTCTCCAACTGGTGCGCGAGGCCTGCGCCCGCTATGGCCGCGACGACATGCAGGTCGCGCCCGAGATCATTTCAGAGATCGCCGAACGGGACTGGCCGGGCAATGTTCGCGAACTGCGCAACGCCGCCGACCGGCTGGTGCTTGGCCTTGAAACTGGGCTCGATTCCGCCGCAGCCGATGTGCGTGCGGGCCTGCGGCTGATCGACAAGGTCGGCGCCTATGAGAAGCAGGTCATTGCCGGCGCCATCGCGGCGCATGGCGGCAGTCTCCGGCCGGTCTATGAACAGCTCGGCATTTCGCGCAAGACGCTCTACGAGAAAATGCAAAAATACGGCCTCGACAAGAAACTGGCGCTTGGCGAGCGCGATTCCGACGCATTCGGCGCGGAGAATTGAGTATTCCTTACAATGGCTGACGGCGATTGCAGCAAGATGGGTGGAATTCCACCCGTCGCTTTTCTTGCATGGGAACGAATCCACCCATGATGCGGCGCAGCACGCGCCATAAGTCCATTCTGCGTATCTTCCGAGCATTGCGCGACGGGCAAATGCGGCAAAAAACTGATCCATCCGAGACCGGCCTGGGAGGAGCCAAGCCGGCGGGAGACGTCATATCGGGAGGATTCGATGACATTTCTGAAGTCGCTTTTCAGCGCAACCGCCATTGCCGCTACGCTTTTTTCCGCACAGGCATCCGCCCAAGGTTATCCGGAGCGTTCGATCACCATGGTCGTGCCCTTTGCCGCCGGTGGTCCGACGGATACCGTTGCCCGTCTCGTGGCGGAAGCCATGTCCAAGGATCTCGGCCAGCAGATCCTGGTCGAAAATGTTGGCGGAGCGGGTGGTACGCTGGGTGCCGGTCGCGTCGCTTCATCCGAGCCGGATGGCTATACACTGCTGCTGCATCATATCGGCATGGCGACCTCTGCCAGCCTTTATCGCAAGCTCGCCTATGATCCGCTCAATGCCTTCGACTATGTCGGCCTTGTCACCGATGTGCCGATGACGATCGTCGCGCGCAAGGATTTCGAGCCGGCCGATCTGAAAAGCCTGGTCGAGTAT
The DNA here is from genome assembly GCF_021729845.1 of Rhizobium sp. SL42. Classification (NCBI taxonomy): domain Bacteria; kingdom Pseudomonadati; phylum Pseudomonadota; class Alphaproteobacteria; order Hyphomicrobiales; family Rhizobiaceae; genus Rhizobium; species Rhizobium sp. SL42. The sequence goes on along the minus strand of NZ_CP063397.1, from coordinate 3,934,459 downwards.
GTCAAGGCGAACAAGGATACGGTGACCGTCGCCAATGCCGGTATCGGGGCGGCGTCGCATCTTTGCGGCATGCTGCTGATGAGCCAGATCGAGACGCCGCTGGTGACCGTACCCTATAAGGGGACCGGTCCTGCCATGACCGATTTGCTCGGTGGCCAGGTCGATATCATGTGCGACCAGACCACCAACACGACGAAACAGATCCAGGGCGGAACGATCAAGGCCTATGCCGTGACGTCGCCCGCACGCCTCGACGTGTTGCCGGATGTGCCGACGGCTGTCGAAGGCGGACTGGCCGATTTTCAGGTTGGTATCTGGCACGGCGTCTACGTGCCGAAGGGTACGCCCGGCGAAGCCATCGACAAGCTCAACGCATCGCTGAAGAAGGCGTTGACCAACGAGAACGTGGTTGCCCGCTTTGCCGAACTGGGCACGGCTCCGTCGCCGGAAGCTGATGTGACGCCGGCTGCGCTGAAGGCCAAGCTGGAAAGTGAAATTGCCCGCTGGAAGCCTGTCATCGAAGCGGCTGGCCAGTATGCCGACTGATACCTGACAATCGAAGCGTGCGCGGATCCGGTCATCTGGCCGGATCCGCCAATCGTTTCGCCGGGCTGCCATACCCTGTCGCGAAACCATTCATTTCGGGGGACCCAATGAAATCTGTTCGTCTCGATCCAGCCAATACGCTTTGCGGTCTGCTCTTCATCGGGCTTGGTCTTTTCTTCGTCTATCAATCCTTCCAGCTTGAACTCGGCACGGCCTTCCGCATGGGGCCGGGCTATTTCCCGCTGGTGCTTGCCATCATCCTCGCCTTGCTCGGCATCGTGATCCTTGTCCAGGCGACCCGCGTCGCGGGTGAACCGATCGGGCCGATTGCCTGGCGCGGCATGCTGTTCATCCTACCGGCCCCTGTCGTCTTCGGGCTTCTGGTGCGCGGTGCGGGTTTCGTGCCGGCGCTGTTTGTCGCGGCTTTCATCGCAAGCTTCGCGTCCGAGCGACTGCGCGTGCCGGCGGCGCTGGCGCTGGCGACCGGTATCACCATCTTCTCCGTGCTCGTGTTCAGCTATGGCCTCGGCCTGCCGTTCGAGCGTTTCGGCCCCTGGCTCCGCTTCTGAGGTCCCGACATGGAATTCATCGACAATCTTGCGCTTGGCTTTTCGACGGCAGGTTCGATCGAAAATCTCTTCTTCTGCCTGATCGGGGTCATTCTCGGCACCTTGATCGGCGTGCTTCCGGGCATCGGCGCGACGGCCACCATCGCCATGCTGTTGCCGATCACCTTCCAGCTTGAACCGGTGTCATCGCTGATCATGCTGGCCGGCATCTATTATGGCGCGCAGTATGGCGGCTCGACGACGGCGATCCTGATCAACATGCCGGGAGAATCCTCCTCGGCCGTCACTGCGATTGACGGCTACCAGATGGCCCGAAAGGGGCGGGCGGGGGCGGCCCTTGCGATCGCGGCTATCGGCTCGTTTTTTGCTGGCACCGTCTCGACATTCCTGGTTGCGATCTTTGCGCCACCGCTGACGGCAATCGCGCTCCAGTTTGGCTCAGCCGAATATTTCTCGCTGATGATCGTCGGTCTCGTGTCGTCCATTGCCCTGGCACACGGTTCAATCATCAAGGCGCTTGCGATGGTGTCGCTCGGCCTGCTGCTCGGCCTGGTCGGCACCGACATCTATTCCGGCACGCCGCGCTTTACCTTGGGGATTACGGAATATGCCGATGGCCTGAATTTCGTCGCGGTCGCCGTTGGCGTCTTCGGGGTCGCGGAAATCCTGCGCAACCTGGAAAGCGACCGGAACCGTACAGTGCTTATCTCCAAGGTCAGCGGACTGATGCCGACACGGGATGATTTCCGTCGGATGTTATGGCCGGTTCTGCGCGGCACCGGCATCGGCTCGGCTCTTGGCATTCTGCCCGGTGGTGGCGCGATCCTGGCCTCCTTTGCCTCCTACACCGTCGAAAAGCGGATGTCGAAGACCCCGGAGGAATTCGGTCACGGAGCCATCGAGGGCGTTGCCGGTCCGGAATCGGCCAACAATGCCGGCGCGCAGACCTCCTTCATTCCATTGCTGACACTCGGCATCCCGGCCAATCCAGTCATGGCGCTTATGGTTGGCGCGATGATCATCCAGGGCATCGTTCCGGGACCCAATGTCGCTGTCGAACAGCCGGCGCTGTTCTGGGGCATCATTGCGTCGATGTGGATCGGCAACCTGATGCTGCTGGTGCTGAACCTGCCGTTGATCGGCCTCTGGGTGAAGCTGCTGACGATCCCTTACTACGTGCTGTTCCCGATCATCATGGCTTTCTGCTCGATCGGCGTCTACAGCGTCAATGCCAATATCTACGACCTCTATGCCGTCGCCTTCTTCGGCTTCATCGGCTACCTGCTGGTCAAGTTGCGCTGCGAGCCGGCACCGCTCCTGCTCGGCTTCGTACTCGGGCCCTTGCTGGAGGAAAACCTTCGCCGTGCAATGATCCTTTCGCGAGGCGATCCGTCGACCTTCGTGACCCGACCGATCAGTGCGACGCTGCTCCTGATCGCGCTCGCCGTCTTGATCATCGTCTTCCTGCCAAGCGTGAAGAAGAAGCGCGAGGAGGTTTTCCAGGAAGAGGATTGATCGAAATCCTCGCTCATCCTTCATGCAGGGCCCGGCACACGTGTCGGGCCTTGTCGATTCAAGGATCGGGTGCGGTGAAGAGCGCGGTCCAGTTGCGGATGAAGCGTTCGCGCGTGGCACGATCCTGCGCTGCAAGCAGTGCTGGTCCGATACGGATCGGTCGACCAATGCCGGACTCGATCAATGAAGCCGGGCCTTCAACTCCGTCGGGCAGGGGGTCGTCCTCGGAGAGGAAGAATGCCTTTTCGCGCGCGACCGTCTTGCCACGGGACGAGAATAGGTAATCTATAAAGCGGCGGGCAAGATCGGTTTGCTGCGATTTTACCGGGATCAGGGCTGCGCGTGGCAGGATGAGCGCATAGTCGCGCGGTATGACGACCCGCAGGTCGGGGTTCTTGAGGAAAGCCGCATAGGCATAGGAGCCCAGGATATTGTAGGCGATGCGCAAGCGCCCGCTGGCAATCTGGTCCAGTACCTCGTTGTTGCAACATCCGGTCACGACTTCCGCACGGCTGAAGCTTTCCAGCAGTCGGCCGTAGATCGTCGGCGCCTGGAGTGCATCGTGAAAGGCCAGCAGGTATCCGACGCCGGAGAGCTGGATATTGTAGGTTCCTATCCTGTCGCGGTATTCCTCCGGCTTGCGGCGCAGGAGATCGGCAATGTCCGCATGGCTGCGCGGTACATCCGCTTGAGGAACACGCGACGCATCGTAGACGATGACGGCGGGCTCGAAGACAAAGCCGAAGACCTCGTTTCGCCAATTCGCCCAGCTGGCGAGCGCATCGGTCTCTGAGGAGCTGTGGGGTATGGCACAGCCGTCATTGGCCAGCTTGACCAATTGGTCGGCCGAGGATGAAATCAGCAGGTCACCGTAATTTTGCCCTGTGCTGCAAGCCCGCTCGGCCTCACGGAAAAGGTCATTGGAAACGTAGTCATTGAATTCAACGGTGACGTCCGGCGCCAGTTGCTGAAAATCCAGTATCAGCGGTTTGATCGCATCGGCATCCGTAACGCCGTTGATGACCAGCCGGGATTTCTCAGCGCTTGGTGACTGGAACACCGTCTTCTCTCCCTCGATCGCCGAAGCATGAACAGGCGAAAGCAGGACAAGGGCGGCAAAAAGCAGGGGTTTCTTCAGCATCAGCTTGTCATCTCGGCGTGAAGCGGCAGTTCAAGCACAATGGTAAAGCCTTTTTCAGGCGTCTTTTCACGGAAGGAAAGGCCGCCTCTCAGCGCGATTGCGACTTCGGAGGCGATGGCGAAACCAAGGCCGGAACTGCCGCTGCCTGATTTCGACGACACGAAGCGCTTGGTCACTTGGCTCCAATCGGCCGGTGGTATTCCGGGGCCGTCATCTTCAACTTCGACGAGGGCGAAATTGCCGCGTCTGAGGACGCGCACGTCCAGCTTGAACCGGGTGCCGTGGCGCAGGGAATTGTCGATGATATTGACGATGGCCTCGCGCAGGCTGAGGCCGTCCCCCAGCACGATCAATGTTTCGTCCGGGCCTTCGAACGACACGACCGTGTCCGGATCGATGGTGATGGGTACGGCGGCCCGGAAGGCCTTTCGCGCGATCTCGGTCACATCGAGCGGGCCCAGTTGGGCGCTGTCGAAGCGGTGAATGACCATGGCATGGTTGAGCAACTGGCCCGTGAAGTGGGCGAGTTCGCCGGCGCGGTCCTTGACGCGTTCCAGATGCCGCCGATCACTGTCGGAGAGCGCATCTTCGTGGATCAGGCTGACCTGGGCCGACAATGCCGTGAGCGGGGTCCTTATCTGATGGGCGCTGTCGGCAATGAAACGCTGCAGCAGGCGGACGCGCTCATCAAGCCGTCGCATGAAATGATTGATGGAGTCGACGAAGGGAGAGAGTTCACCCGGCACGGCGACCGAGAGCGGTGTAAGATCCTGGGGATCACGGCGCAACAGCATGTCCCCGAGCTGATTGACGGGGCGCAAGGAATAACGGATGGCAAGCGCCGTGCCGGCAAGCGCCACCGCACTCATGATCAGGACGATGACGAGCGCGCGGGTGGTGAGCTCGGTGACGAATTCCTTTCGCGCTTCTGTCGTTTGCCCGACGAGCACGTAAGCCCATCCACCGGTCGCTGCCTCGCTGATGGCGCGGCCGACGATGCCGATGCGCAATGGCACGTTGCGGTAGTCCTCGGAGAGAAAGACCGGGCCGGAGCGGGCGGGTGTGAGGTCGGCGGACACCGCCAGATCGTCATAGCCGGTCAGCGTCAAGCCATCGGGCGAGACGACGCGGTAGAATATGCGATCGCGCGGCGCCTGGCCGAGGAGCTCGAAGGCGGCCGGGGGCAGGTTTATGCCGATGCGCCCGTCCTCCACGGACAGTCCGTCAAGGATCTGGATCGCTGCCCCTTGCAGCAACCGGTCGTAGGCTTCGTCGGCTGCTGCCTTGGCATAAAACCATGCGGCCGTGATCAGGACGGCGGCGCCGACGGACAGAACCAGCGCGACGCGGACGACCAGCCGGTAAAACAGCGAGCGTCTATTCTTCGTCATCAGACACCAGCTGATAACCCAGTCCGCGCACCGTCACGATCCTCGCCCTGGCGCCCTCCAGCTTCTTGCGCAATCGGCCGACATAAAGCTCGATCGCGTTTGGCCCGGCCGGTTCGTCGAATCCAAAGATCTGGTCGAGCAGTTGATCCTTGCTGAACACGCGGCCGGGACGCGAGGCGAGGATTTCAAGAAGCGTCATTTCCCGGCGCTTGAGCTGTACTTCGCGTTTGCCGACATGCACCGAACGATTGGTGCGATCGAGCATGACGTCGCCGCAGGCGATGACGTTGGTCGCCTCGCCGCCGGAGCGTCGGCGCAACAATACGCGCGCTCTCGCCTCAAGTTCTCTAAAATCGAAAGGCTTGACCAGGTAGTCGTCCGCTCCCAGGTCGAGGGCACTGACCCGGTCGTCGATTTCCGAACGGGCCGTCAGGACCATTACCGGGACGGCGTTGCGGTTCTGGCGCAGCCGCTTGAGGATTTCGAAGCCGTCAAGGCCGGGCAGCATGACGTCGAGAATGACCAGGTCGTAGTCGGTGAAATCGAGGATCTCCGAGGCTGCGCGGCCATCCGTTTCCCAGTCGACCGTATGGCCGGTTGTCTCGAACCGGCGACTGATCGCTTCCCCCACGTCGTGTGTGTCTTCCACCAGCAATATTCGCATGGCGCAAAACCTGTCACGGATCGACAGGTCGATCAAGGTGGAGCAGGGGCCTTGCCGTCGATCAGGAAACGGCGCCGGCTTTCGGGTGGTGTTATTCGACGATGGGTTTCGCCGGAGGAGCGGACATCGCCTCGATCAGTGAATTCATGATGGCTGTGCGCAGGGCGTATGTGTTGGCCGTCGTTTTCTTGTGATCCAGCCGCTGGGCCGCAACCACAAGATTGGCGCCATGATGCATGATAATCTGCTGAGCCCGGACCATGGCCCAGGTCTCCAAGTCTGCTTGCTGTTCCATGTCCGCCACCTCAGCTAAATCATTTAGCCTGCGAGACTTTCTCGAATCAGTCTCTATTGGACAGAGTATTCGATTATGCGCATCTGATAAATCGGCGGCCAAAAAAGGTCAGCCTGGAACAGCGCCGGTTCCGATTTCTCCCGCTGTCAACGGCTCGCCGGGTCGCCTCGTCCGCCACCCAGCACAGTCTGGAACAGCAGCTTGATGTCGCCGGCCAAGGTCTGGTTATCCACGTAGCTCCGGTCTGCCGCCGCAAGGCGCTCCGGTTCCGACATGTCAATACCGGCAACCTGGGCTGGACCCGTTATGCCCGGGCGCACCGAAAAGACGTTCTGGGCGCGGCGCGCGACAATCACATCTGCCTGATTTGGCAGGCACGGCCTTGGGCCGACAAGGCTCATCTCACCCTTCAGCACATTGATTAGCTGCGGGAGCTCGTCGAGCTTGTAGGCGCGCAGCCAGCGGCCGGTGGGGGTGATCCAACTTGTGGATGCGGCATGCGAGGCCACGTCGGGCGTGCCGGTCGCCATGGTGCGAAACTTCAAGCAAGTGAAGGACGCTTCGTTGCGTCCCACTCTCGTTTGCACGAAGAGCGCCGGGCCGGGCGATGTCTGCCGGATGATGACGGCAAGCACCGCCATGATCGGACTTGCGATGATCAATCCGAGCAGTGCGGCGGTGATGTCGAATGAACGCTTCAGCATGGGCTCACGCAGGGATTGTCGGCGCAGATGATCTGGCATCGGCGCGGAGCATGATGGAAATGGCAAAGACCGCAGCGCCGGCGAGCAGGAAGAAACTCTCTCCGATCGCCAGGCGGTTGTTCGAATTGGAGGCCATGGTGATGAAGAAAAACAGGCTCATGCTGAACAGATACAGCATCAGACTGGACGGGATGATGCCGCGTTTCCATGCCAGCCTGATGCGGTAGAAGGCCGTTGCGGAAAAGATCAGCAGCATCGCCATTCCGAGCAGGCCGTGGCGCACCAGGATTTCGAGATAGCCATTGTGGATCAGGGTAAACCTGACGTTAGCATATTTCGCGTGCTGCCAGTGCTCCAGCCAAAGGTTGCCCGACCCTACGAGGGGTGATTCAAGGAATATGTCTATGGCATTTGTCCAGAGCATCAATCGCTCTCGCATAGATTTCGGTGTTTCAGGCATCCCCACGGAATTTTCCATGGCCTTTTCGATTTCTTCCTGGCTCACGGCTTGCTCTGAAAGGCGCAGGGCTGCCGAAACAGTTGGACCGGCATAGTGCTTTATGTTGTCGTAGGTGGCCCCGGCTGCAAGCATGCAGAGCAGCAAAGCCAACGCACCGGGAACGAGCATTCGCCGGCGACCATAGTGGACGACAGCCGTAACACTCATGAAGCCGAACACAAGTGAAAAGGCGAGCCAGACGCCTTTCGACTTGGCGGCAAATATGCCGACTAGACAGAGCATTGCGGTTGTTATTGCGATGGCCGCCAGAGCTTTTCCGCGGACTGTTTTCAGAGCGTTTGTGTCAGCAGCGTAAGCCAGCCAGTAAACGCTGGAAATGAACAGCAATCCGCAGCCTACCGCAGCATGGATAGAATTGTGGTGATAAAGCGGGCTGAAACGACCGCCTTGGATGAGTGCCGGAAAATCCAGCGTGAGAAGTAGGCCAATGAAACCTGCAACGATCACAAACGTCACCGCGGCGAAGAGGCGGTCACGCGTGACGTAGAGGCAGGCGCCAAGCGATGGTATTAGCAGTGGAAAGACGTAGAGCCATTCTGATGCCCCTCTCTCTCCATGGACGACGATGCCCCAAGTAAAGCGGAATAAGGCATAGAACGCCCACGCGAAGCACATTTTGGCCAGCCAATCGTCTTTGATGAGCTTCAGGGCGTCGTAATGAAATGCGCAACAGAAGATAAGTAGAGCGATTGCCGCATAGCGGTATATATCGCTTTCCACCAACATTGCAGATGCCATAGATGCCCATCCTATGGAAACTAGGATGGGCCAATAAGGCATTTGTAGAAGGCTTTGTTTTCTTGAGTTATTTTTCAGGACAAGCAATATCGTATCCTGCGAATGTAGTCCAAGGCACGCAGGAGGTGAGTAATCGCGCGGCGAGGCCCGCGGAACTTACCTTTTCGATAGTCGTCGCGCGTTGCGATTTCGGTCGTTTTACTCGCTGAGCTTAGATTTAGAACGTTCAGTCGCACAGTAAAAACACCAAGTTCGGTGTGCCAGCCACGCTCAAGGGCAACATCGACGGGATAACGCATGACTTTCATATGTTTCAGAATTTTCTCAGCCCCGGAGCGGGTAATGAGATAACATGCAGCCGATCCCTGTGGGCCGTGGATACTGCGCCCAACCTCGTCTCCCAGTCGACTGGTCGCCCTTTTTCGGAACCATTTAGTCCGATGATTGAGGAGTTTGACCAGCTCGGCCTCAGGAACGGCTTCAAGGATCGCGGTGGCCCTCTCGACAAGGCCGGCTGCCAGTTCGACGTCATCTTCCAGAATGATCGCTGCTTCATGTTCGCTGGCTTGGAACTTCGAGACTGCAAGGAGGTGGCTACGATAGCAGCCGTATTCACCAGGCAAAACGGCTCGACCGTTCTCGCGTAGAAAACTTGTCAAGTCGAGATCATTGCGCTCTTCTGTTGCAAGGGCCGCGCCATCGACGCCTTCAACGCGCTCAAGCAAGATGCCAAGTTTGTCAGCCTTCTGGCTCAAGCCATCCCAACGTGCACGCGATCGCGCGAGATTTATGACATAGATGCCGATCTTCATATTTTCGCTCAGTTTCTGCCTGGCCCTCCGGCCGGGGCAGCATTTCATAGTTTCAGCTGGATATTTTAGCAATCTATTGCCGTTTTATTGCTCAGCCAACGGTGTTGCAATGTTGGGTGGACACATTCATCCGCCAATCCCCAAGGCTATGCTCGGACGTCTAGGAACGTGCGCCGTTTTGCTGTTTGCGGTGTTCGCCACAACCGCTTCAACTGAGCGCGCTGGAACTCGCATCTCCTAGCGCGGCGTTGTTGCACAATACCGAGCGAGCACGCGCGATCCTGTCCTCGAATACGCTGCACATCTATGCCCCTGTTTTACGATTTCTATCCGTCCTCACTCTGTTTCCGCTTGCAGGCCGAGCAAAAACCGTCCGTCGTGCGATGGTCAGTTCCATCATTGACGATGTGCGCTATGCAGGATGAGATGTTATGCGTGCGGAAGCTGTGGTTTCTCATGGTGCAAGTTATCATACTCGCCCGTAGCTCGTACTGTCTGGATTGGGCAGTTCTGCCGAATCCTCAGTCTGCTCGGCGTTACGCAGTACAACAAGGTCAACCACTTCAGCACTGGGCCGATAGCCCGTGACCAGTGATGACAGTATCTCCCTGCTCCCCGCCGCGTCGCCAGCATCCATCGTCTGTTCCAATTGCCGCAGTTTTTCTTCAAGCTTTTTCCATGGAAGAAACTCGTCGCGCGCTTTCATGATCAGCGGATGTGGCGTTGGCCCGGGATTGTCGCCTATCAGTAGCTCTTCATAAAGCTTCTCGGCCGGGCGAAGACCCGTCATGACAAACGCGATGTCGCCATCCGGGTGCTTGTCGTCCTTGACCGTCAGGCCTGAAAGCTCGACCATCCGGCGTGCAAGGTCGATGATCTTGACTGGTTCACCCATGTTGAGAACGAACACATCTCCGCCCTCAGCCATTGCACCAGCTTGAATCACCAGTTGCGAGGCCTCCGGAATGGTCATGAAGAATCGCGTAATCTCTCGATGGGTCAAGGTAATGGGCCCGCCGCTCCGAATCTGCTGGCGAAAAAGCGGGACCACGGATCCGGACGAGCCCAGCACGTTGCCGAAACGAACCATGCAAAACGTCGTGGTCCGGCAATTTTGTGCGAGTGCCTGAAGCAACATTTCAGCGATCCGCTTGCTCGCTCCCATGATGTTGGTCGGGCGGACCGCCTTGTCGGTGCTGATCAGTACGAATTGCGGCACTTCCATTTCAATGGCAACTTTAGCCATGACTTCGGTGCCGAAGACATTGTTCTTGATGCCTTCGATCGGATTGTGTTCGACCAGCGGCACGTGCTTGTAGGCGGCGGCGTGGTAGATTGTGTCAACAGGCCAAGATCGAAGAATCTCCCGCATGCGACGGCGATCACGCACGGAACCTAGCAAAGGCAGTATTGCTGCTGCCTTTTCGCCATAATCGCGCGTCAGTTCGGCGTGGATCGAATAGAGGGCGTATTCGTTTTGCTCAACGAGGAGCAGTCGATTGGCCCCCACTGCCATGATCTGTCTGCAGAGTTCACTGCCGATCGAGCCACCCGCCCCGGTTACCATTACCGTCTTATTTGCAATGTTGCGTGTTAGGAGTTGCGGATTTGGTGCGACTGCATCACGTCCCAAAAGATCCTTGATGTCGAGTTCGTGAAAATCAGAAAAATTGACGCGGCCTTGAGCGATTTCGCTAACATTCGGTACCAGCCTTACGGCAACATGAGCGCCTCGCAGACTTTCTATGATCGCGTTGCGTCTGGCAGAAGATATGTTGGGGATCGCCAAAAGGACCGTGCGGACGTCAAGCTTTTCTACAAGCGCGTTCAATTCCTTCGGATCGTAGACCCGCACGCTGCCGATCATCGAGCCATGAAGACTCTTGTCATCGTCCAGAAAGCCCTTAACCTTCAGATCAGCACCGTTTTCAAGCGCGCTTGCCAACTGACGTCCCATCGTGCCCGCTCCGTAAATCAGAACATGCGACTGACTCTCACTTCGCAATATTCGGCGGTATGATTCCCCGAGCATGGAACGGGTAAAGAGACGCGAAAGTCCAACCGCAATCAGAAGTAGTAGTGGCTGAAGTATGCCGACGGTGCGTGGAACGCCGGAAACGCTGATCAACGTGAAAATTGTCATGTAGATCAGGCCGTATAGCGATATCGCCTTCAATATCGAGAGAAACGCAGCCCATCCGATGTAGCGGAAAATCGCACGGTACAGCCCAAGCTTTATAAATATCGGGATGGCGATGGCGATCGAGATGGGAATGGTCAGCCATTGCACGCCCGACAGGATGACCCATTGATCCAGTCGAAAACAGAAAGCAAACCATACAGTTAACGAGCACAAGACCATATCGACGACGAGCGCAACGCAACGCTTGAGCCAGCGCGGCAAACGCAAGATCTGAATTATGAAATCGTCCGGCATCATTCCCAATACCAACTGCCTTGCGCGCGACATGCCGCGAAGGCAACTCTTGTAGAGATCTTATGATATCCCTGCCATCAGAGCCACAGCAAAGCAACGTTTGGTTGGGCTTTTCCCAGATATCGTTGTTCGATATCGTTGTCGCTGCTCAGGTCGGCCGGGCGATCGTGCAGGTTACGCCGGCTGTTTCCAGTGCGGCGCGGACGTCTTGGGGCGGTGTGCCGTCGGTGACGAGATCCGTCAGGTCGCTGAAATCGCAAACCTTGACCAGGCCGCTGCGATTGAACTTGCTTTGATCGGTAACCGCGATCCGCCTATCGCCGCGGGTCAGCAACGTGCGGGCGAATTCGGCTTCCTCGAAATCGAAGTCCAGTATGCCCGAACCGGCGCTCACCGCGCCCACCGAGATGACGGCATGCAGGACGTGGAAACGGCTGATGAAGTCGATCGCTGTCGAGCCGAACGCGGCGCCATTGTCCGAGCGTAGCTCGCCGCCGGCCATATAGACCCGGTTTTCGTTGCTGGTCGCCAATGTCCGGGCGATGTCGGACGAGTTGGTGATCACCGTCAGGCGACGGTGGCCGAGCAGTTCGCGCGCCAGAATGCTCGTTGTCGTTCCCGTGTCGAGCATGATGGAATCGCCGTCGCGGATGGTTGCAGCCAGAGTGCGTGCAATTGCCTTCTTGGCTTGCGCATTTTCGCGCAGTCGCCTTTCAAACGGCGCCTCGCCGACGATCGAGGGAAGCGCTACGGCACCGTGCATGCGCACGATCGTGTGGCGGTCGGCAAGCGGCTTGAGGTCGCGCCGGATAGTCTCAAGCGAGACTCCGAGGCGTCCGGCAAGGTCGGCGATCGACAATGTGCCGTCTTGCTGGAGCAGTTTCAGAATGTCCCGGTGTCGTTTCGACTCAACCATGTCTGATATCTCTGGGTCTGGTGTCTCTGGCTTCGTCCTCGCTCAGCGATGCAGTCGCGCGGCAGAAATGTAAAGTCACTAAATCGGGCATATTACCACAAAATACCACAATTTCCGATTGACAGCGTGTGTCTGCTGGATGAAGCTCCATCATCTTCGGGTTACCCAACGAAAAAAACGGGGACGGGACCTGGAGGCAGGACTGTATCTGTTGGACTGCATTTGTTGAACCGCTGGGAGGTCATGCGTGCTTTATGCGAACAAGGCGTCGCGCCGATGAGCGTGACGGACGTTGCGACCGGCGAGGTTGGTAAGGCCAGTGCAAACAGGGATCGCATCCGGCACTTGCCCTGCTGGAAAGGCCCGATCGAAATCGCCCTCCTCAAGGGCGGCATCAGCAATGAGAGTTACGTTGTCACCGATGCGGTCGACCGCCATGTCGTGCGTTTCGGTCAGGATTATCCGTTTCATCATGTATCCCGGAAGCGCGAATTGATGGTGGCGCAAAGTGCGCATGCGGCGGGTTTTGGGCCGGAAGTCCGGTATGCCGAACCCGGCGTGATGGTGACGGCGTTTCTGGGTGCCAAGACCTATGGTGCCGAAGATGTTGTCGCCAATGCGGAGGCTGTTGCCCGGCTGTTAAAACGTTTTCATGAAACAATGGCCCGCTATGTCAGCGGCAGTGCCTATCTGTTCTGGCCTTTTCACGTTGTGCGGGACTATGCGCGGACGCTCGCCGCCGGCGGAAGCCGGATGGTCCTGCAGCTGCCCGGCTACCTTGATCTGGCCGAAACGCTGGAGCAGGCGCAGGTGCCGCTGCCGATCGTCTTTGGCCACAATGACCTGCTGCCAGCCAATATACTCGATGATGGCGAAAGGCTCTGGCTGATCGATTTCGAGTATGCCGGCTATTCCACCGCAATGTTCGATCTGGCGGGCGCAACGTCGAATTCCGGCTTTTCCGACGATGCCAGCCTTGAATTTCTTGCCCACTACCTTGGCCGGACGCCCGACCCGGATTTCCTCAAGGCGTTTGCCGCCATGCAATGTGCGTCCCTGCTGCGTGAAGCCATGTGGAGCATGGTTTCCGAGCTTCATCTGAATGCACCCGGTGCCGACTACGTCACCTACACCGCTGAAAATCTCCTTCGCCTTCAGGTGGCTCTCGACCGCTATCGTTCTCTCTATGGAAAGACATCCGCATGACCACGCTTCCCTCCCATGCCCAGATCGTCGTCATCGGCGGCGGCATCATCGGCTGCTCGACCGCCTATCACCTGGCGCGAGATCACAAGGCGGACGTCGTTCTTCTGGAACAGGGCACGCTGACGTCCGGTTCGACCTGGCATGCAGCGGGCCTGGTCGGTCAGTTGCGCTCGTCGGCCTCGATCACGCGGGTGCTGAAATATTCCGTCGACCTCTACAAGGGGCTGGAGGCGGAGACGGGACTTGCCACCGGTTGGAAGATGACCGGTTGCCTGCGTCTGGCAACCAATCAGGACCGCTGGAAGGAATTCCGCCGGCTTGCCACGACCGCCGGCAGTTTCGGCATGGACATGCACCTGATCTCGCCGGAAGAGGTCAAGCAGATGTGGCCGCTGTTGAATGTCGACGATCTCGTCGGCGCAAGCTGGCTGCCGACCGACGGGCAGGCGAGCCCGTCCGATATCACGCAGTCGCTCGCCAAGGGCGCACGCATGCATGGCGCGAAGATCGTCGAGAATGTCCGGGTCACCGGTTTCGAAATGCATGATGGCCGCATTCTCAAGGTCAAGACGACGCTTGGCGACATCGCCTGTGAAAAGGTGGTCAATTGCGCGGGCCAATGGGCTCGCCAGGTCGGGGCGATGGCGGGCATCAATGTGCCGCTGCAACCGGTCAAGCATCAATATATCATCACCGAGAAGCTGGATGGCCTGTCGACGGATGCGCCGACGATCCGCGATCCGGATCGGCTGACCTATTTCAAGGAGGAGGTTGGCGGCCTCGTGATGGGCGGTTACGAGCCGAACCCGCAGCCCTGGACGACGGGCGACGTGCCGGACGAATGGGCGTTCCGGCTGTTCGACGATGACTTCGATCATTTCGAGCAGCATATGGTGCAGGCGATCGAGCGTATCCCGGCGCTGGAAAAGGCTGGGGTCAAGCAGATGATCAACGGGCCTGAGAGCTTTACACCCGATGGCAATTTCATTCTCGGCGTGGCGCCCGAGTGCAAGAACATGTTCGTCGGCGCCGGGTTCAACGCCTTCGGTATCGCATCCGGCGGCGGCGCGGGTTGGGTGCTGGCGCAGTGGGTGGTCGATGGCGAGGCGCCGCTTGATCTCTGGGTGGTCGATATCCGTCGCTTCGCCGGCATGCACCGGGATCGCCAATGGGTGCTCGACCGCACGCTCGAAGCCTATGGCAAGCACTACACGATCGGGTTCCCGCATGAAGAATACCAGAGTGGTCGGCCGCGGCTGGTCTCGCCGCTCTATGATCGGCTGAAAGGACACGGTGCCGTGTTTGGCTCGAAGCTCGGCTGGGAGCGACCGAACTGGTTTGCGCCTGCCGGCACCGAAGGCCGGGATGTCTATTCCATGGGGCGGCAGAACTGGTTCGATGCTGTCGGCCAGGAGCATCACCACGTGCGCGAGGCGGTCGGCATATTCGATCAGTCCTCGTTTGCCAAATACGAGATGAGCGGTCCGGACGCGGCCACGGTTCTTGATCTTATCTGCGCCAATGACGTGACGAAGCCGGTCGGGCGGTTGAGCTATACGCAATTGCTCAACACGCGCGGTGGCATCGAAGCGGATCTGACGGTGGCCCGGATTGCGGAGGACAAATTTTACATCGTGACCGGTACCGGTTTTCGCACGCATGACTTCGGCTGGATCGCCGATCATATCCCGTCCGATGCCAAGGTCAGCTTCACCGATGTCACCGAGGAATGGGGGACGTTGTCGCTGATGGGGCCGCGGGCGCGTAATGTGCTTTCACAGGTGACAAAGGCGGATGTGTCGAATGGTGCATTTCCATTCGCGCAGGTGCGAGACATAGAAATCGCCGGCAGTCCTGTCCGGGCATTGCGTATCACTTATGTCGGCGAACTCGGTTGGGAGTTGCATGTGCCTATCGCCGCGATCGGAGAGGTTTTCGACGTGTTGATGGCAGCCGGTGCTGCGCATGGAATAAAGCCGATCGGCTACCGGGCGCTGGAATCCCTGCGGCTGGAGAAAGGCTATCGTGCCTGGGGATCGGATATCACGCCGAACGATACACCGCTGGAAGCGGGCCTTGGCTTTGCGGTCAAGATGAAGAGCGATGCCAATTTCATCGGGCGTTCGGCATTGGCTGCAGTCGCCGGCCAACCGTTGAAAAAGCGAATGGTTGGATTTACCGCCGGAGCGGATGTGGTCCTGCTCGGACGCGAGACGATCCTGCGCAATGGGGAGCCGGTCGGCTATCTGACCAGCGGCGGCTACGGATATACGCTCGGCAAGGCAATTGGTTATGGCTACGTCCGCCATGCCGATGGGGTCTCGGATGACTACCTGACAGAAGCGACGTATGAACTTGTGGTCGCGATGGACAGGGTGCCGGCGCAGGTTCACCTCGGCCCGATGTTCGATCCATCTATGGCCCGGATCAAGGCTTGATTGGTGCTGGACACGGAGCCGGAGATCAGAAGCCGCGTTGGCGGCGTGACCTCCGGCACTTTGACCTCAAGCCACGGCCTTCCGGTTTGGCCGAAAGCTGATCAGGCGTGACGGGTCGGTGCATTGGGGCATGCCCGTCTCGTCGGCGGCTGCGATAAAGGCTGCGCGTGCCAGTTCACTGGCGCGTGGGCTGCGCAGCGCGTTTCGGCAGAGAAGAACGGCACGTTGATAGGCGATGCCCCTTCGCGTCGGCCATTCCGCCTCGAGAAAATCGAGCGCGTCATAGACATTGCAAAATCGTCTTGTCAGGCCGCAGTGCAGATCCAGTTCGACGGGAATAGTCCATGCGATATTCGCTTCGGTCATGCAGTCCTCCATTTCGATCCCACGAACTCGCGAGATGGCATGGAAGTTCCCGGCAAGGGCGCAAATAAACTTGCTATTTATTTGATTTTTCTGTGAACATCGCCTCGCGTTCCGCGAGCCACTCCGCCGTGGTGCGGCTGGCATGCAAGGCTGCATCGGTGATTTTTGCGCCATTCAGCAGACCGTTTATCAGGGCGCCGCTGAATGTGTCTCCGGCGCCGATTGTGTCGCGCACTGTGACATGGAGGGGGACCGGGATCCTGCTCTCGCTGTCGCCATCGAAAATGGAGGTCGGCTCCGGACCGTCCGTCATGACGAGATGGCGAAGCCTAGCACCGGCAAGCGCCTGTGCGTCCCGCCAGATGGCCTCGATTGACCTGCCGGGCATGTCGGCCTTGGAGCCGACGATGACATCGGCAGGGCGCGGTTCGCCGTTGCGCAGCGGCAATTGCGAGACGACCAGCGGGGCGGTGCTCAGCGACTGGCGGATGGTTTCGCAAAGATGCGGACCGTTGATGTAGAAGGCATCCGCCGTGACCGGCTCTGCCAGCGCGAATGTGCGGGCGAGACGCCGTTCGTTGGAGAGGATGGTGCGTTCTCCGGTCGGGTCGAGAAGGATGTCGGCAAAATCCGTTTCACCCTGACGTTGCGTGATCAGGCCGGTGTCGAAGCCTTGCTCGGCAAGCGCAGCAATCGCTTCCTGGCCATGGCTGTCGCTCATCAGGTTGGACAGGATGCGAACATGGTGGCCGAAATCAAGCAGGCGGCGGGCCGTGAAATAGCCGCCACCACCCAGTCGCGCCTCGCGGGAGCGCCAGGCAATTCGCCCGCCGGCGCGCAATGGCTCGGTCAGGTGCCAGATCCTGTCGTGGTTGATGTGACCGATAACGATGACGGTCTTGCCGGTCTTGGTGTCGGTCATGCAGGTAGATCCAGTGGAGCAGGCTTGCTGGAGTCTCTGAGGATCAGTTCGACCGGCCACAGTTCGCGAATCTCGACGGGGTCGCGGCCCGCCAGAATTTGCAGCAGCAGGTCCGCAATGCGGCTGCCCGCGGCGCGGATCGACGAGCGTGTGGTCGACAGGGACGGGGCCATGTTCTCTGCGGTCAGGTAGGGAAAGACGTCGTCATGGGCGATTACCGAGATGTCCGTGCCGATGCCAAGGTTCATCGAGCGTGCCGCCCGGTAGACGCCCAGGGTCGTCATCATTGAGCCGGCAACAAAGGCTGTCGGCCGTGGCTGCATGGCGAGCGCCGCGCGGGCAAGCCGAAAACCGACTTCATCGGTGAAGTTGCCATGGCCGACAATGCCGGCATCGTAAGGAATATCCCTTGCCTGCAGCGCCGAACGATAACCAAGATCGCGATGTCGGGTGAAGGTCAGGCCTTCGTTTCCATTGATCAGGGCGATCCGCCGGTGGCCTAGATCCAGCAAATGGTCGGTGGCACGGCGTATGGCGCCTTCGTTGTCGATGTCGAGCCACGCATGCGGAACATCGGTTTGCGAGCGACCGTGAACGATGAAGGGTATCTTCAACCGGTGCAGCAGGGCGATGCGCGGATCGTTCGGGCGCGGGGAGTGGATCACCATGGCGTCGACCCTGCGGCTTTCAGCCAGGCGTTTGTAGATCTGAAGCTCGTCGCGGCTGTCCTGCTCGGCCATGGGCGAAACCAGAATGTCGATGTCTTCGCGGCCCAGTCGTTCCGCCATGCCGCCCATGAATTCGGAGAATTGGTATTCCCCAGCTTGGCTCATCGCCACGCCGATGGCACCGGCGCGCCCTGTCGCCAGGCGTACCGCATTGATGTTCGGCCGATATCCAAGACGGTTGGCCTCGTCCATGACGCGTGTGCGCGTTGCTTCGCTGACCTCCGGATAGCCACTCAATGCACGACTGATCGTGGTTTGGGACAGGCCGATCTTCAGGGCGAATTCCTTGAGCTTCATTGCCTTGTTCATCGCTTCAACGGGTGGAAATTCCTGCAGCATGAATGGCAAGGTTTTGCTGGAGGAGCAAGAAGATAAAAGGGCGAAAGCGCTTTCAATAAAATTCGACATGCGTTTGTTCAAACGAGAATTGTCGTGTCCCTATTTGTCTCAATAGTGGCTATTTTTTAACAGAATGTTTTTTGACAAAGACCTGGTATTTTGCCAGTTTATCGTAGCCAAAGCGGTTTCAATTCAATGTGTGCATGGATCCGTTCGGGTGATCATACATTGTAGAGGCCAGTCAGTGCCGCAGGGATGTGGCGTGTGAAAAAGGAGAGTTTACGTGCCAATCAGAACCGTTGTCTGGGGAGAAAACATTCATGAGCTGGAGAATGCTGTCGTTCGCGGCATTTATCCCGATGGCATGCATGCGACGATTGCGGCTGCACTCAATGTCGATGGTGAGATCGAGGCCACGACCGCGACGTTGCAGGAACCGGAGCACGGTCTGCCGGTCGATCGGCTGGCCAAGACGGATGTACTGGTCTGGTGGGGACACAAGGCTCATGGCGATGTCTCCGACGAGATTGTCGAGCGGGTTGCCCGCCGCGTCTGGGAGGGAATGGGCTTGCTCGTTCTGCATTCAGGACATTTCTCCAAGCCGTTCAAGCGGTTGATGGGAACGCCCTGCGCCTTGAAATGGCGGGAGGCGGGCGAGCGGGAGCGTCTCTGGACCGTCAATCCTGGCCATCCGATCGCGGCCGGCATTCCGGAAAACTTCGTGCTCGAAAACGAGGAGATGTACGGCGAATTCTTCTCGGTGCCGGAGCCGCTTGAAACCGTGTTCATTTCCTGGTTCGCCGGCGGCGAAGTCTTCCGGTCGGGCCTGACCTGGCGGCGCGGGGCGGGCAATATCTTCTATTTCCGCCCGGGTCATGAGACCTATCCGACCTATCACGACGCGAACGCGCAGCAGGTGATCCGCAACGGGGTGAAATGGGCCTATAATCCGATGCCGCGCTATGGAGCGGTGCATGATGCGCCGAATGTTCCTGTGGAAGCAGCGCTGGAGCCGATTACAGAGCGTGGCCCGCGCCTGCATCAGGCTGGCGAGGAAGGTTACAAATGATGAAGTCGATCCGTCTGCTCGTGCTCGGCACCGGTGGCATGGCCAATACCCATGTGATGCATTTTTCCACGATCAGCGATGTTCAAATCGTTGCCGCGGTGGATGTCGATATCGCCACGGTGCGCGCATTCGCCACGCGACACGGCATTCCCAACACATTCACGTCCCTCGAGGAGGCGATCGCCTGGGGCGAGTTCGATGCGGTCACCAATGTCACGCCCGACCGCATCCACTATCCGACGACGTTGCAGCTTTTGGCGGCGGGCAAGCATGTCATGTGTGAAAAACCGCTTGCCGAAAACTATGCCAAGGCCGATGAAATGGCGGTCGCGGCAGAGAAGTCCGGCCTGGTCAACATGGTCAACCTGACCTATCGGAATGTCGCGCAGGTGCAGAAGGCACGGCAGATGGTGATCGGCGGCGAGATCGGACGGGTGCGCCACATCGAGGCCTCCTATCTGCAGAGCTGGCTGGTCTCCAAGGCTTGGGGCGACTGGGCGACGGAGAGCCAATGGCTCTGGCGTCTGTCGACCAAGCATGGCTCCAACGGCGTGCTTGGCGATGTCGGCATTCACATCCTCGACTTCGCGGGATATGGCGCCGCGACCGATATCGATCATGTCTTTGCCCGGCTGAAAACCTTCGACAAGGCCCCCGGCAACAAGATCGGCGAATATGACCTCGACGCCAATGACAGCTTCACCATGACAACCGAATTCACCAATGGTGCAATGGGCGTGATTCACGCCAGCCGTTGGGCAACCGGGCATCTGAACGAATTGCGGCTCAGGGTGCATGGCGACAAGGGTGCGCTGGAGGTGATCCACACGCCGGAAGACTCCTCGCTGCGGGCCTGCCTGCAGGACGATGTGGAAAAGGCGGTCTGGCGCGAGTTGGAGGTCGATCCGGTCGAGACCAACTACCAGAAATTCATCACGGCTATTCAGGCGGGCAATATTGCCCAGGAGCCCGGCTTTCGCCATGCCGCCAATCTGCAGAAGATCCTCGATCTGGCTATGCTGACGGAAGTTGAAAGACGGGAAATGGCGGTCTGAGCGGCCCTGGCCGGCCCAAAAACAAAACGCCGCCCGAGGAGGTTCGGGCGGCGCTTCTGTTTGGTGCAGTCAAAAAGTGACCGCGCCAAAATACTGGTCACTCGAGATCAGTAGGCAACCTTCACTGCGGTCTTTTCCTTGGCGGCCTTGATGGCAGCGTCGGCCAGCGCGAGCGCGATCAGGCCGTCTTCCGCCGACGGCGACATGGCGGTTCCCTGTTCCAGGCTGTCGATGAAGGCCGAGATTTCGGCCGCATAGGCGGCGGTGTAGCGGGTCATGAAGAAGTCATGCAGCGGCGGGCGGGTGTAGCCGTCCTTGTTGGCGACCTCGATGGAGACCGGGCGCTGGTTTTCGGCCGAGACGGAGCCCAGCGAGCCGTGCACCTCGATGCGCTGGTCGTAGCCGTAGGAGGCGCGACGCGAATTCGAGATGATCGCCTGGCGGCCGCTCTTGGTGGTCAGGATCAGCGAGGCGCTGTCGAAATCGCCGAGTTCACCGATCTTCGGGTCGACGAGCACAGCGCCCGAGGCCATCACGGTCTCGATTTCCTCGCCGAGCAGGAAGCGTGCCATGTCGAAGTCATGGATGGTCATGTCGCGGAAAATGCCGCCGGAAACCTTGATATATTCCGCCGGCGGTGCGCCCGGATCGCGGCTGGTAATCGTCACCATCTCGACCTCGCCGATCGAGCCCTTGTCGATTTCCTTGCGCACGGCCTGGAAATGCGGGTCGAAGCGTCGGTTGAAGCCGAGCATGACCTTGCCGCCGACAGCGCGCACTGTTTCCAGGCAGGCCTTAGCTCGGGCAACATCAAGATCGATCGGCTTTTCGCAGAAGATCGCCTTGCCGGCCTTGGCGAAACGCTCGATCAGGTCCGCATGGGTATTGGTCGGCGTGCAGATGATGACGGCGTCGATATCCTTGTCGGCCTCGATCTCCTCGATCGTTTTCACCGCGCAGCCGGTCTGGGCGGCGATGGCGTTTGCAGCCTCGGCAAAGGCGTCGGCGACCGCCACCAGCTTGGCGCGCTTGTCTTCCGCGATGGCTTTCGCATGTACCTTGCCGATGCGGCCGGCGCCCAGAAGTGCCAATCTCGTGACCATGTTCATTTCCTCCCTTGCACGCTCTGCCGAGGTCCATCGGCGGCGGCGTTGTTGCTGTGGCGGACCCGACTTTCGGCAGGAGCCAGCCTCGTGACTGGTCCCGACATCCATCTCCTCGATGATTATTCCAGATCCGCATTTGGAATATACGTTCTATTTTGCTAGATTGTGATATGGTTCGTGTCAAGCGTGGTTCGTGGAAAGGGCGTGAATGGAAGAGATCGGTGGGCCGGCAACGGTGAAGGCGTTCGAGGAGCGGTTGCTGGAGGTCTCCGGCAGCTTGCCAAAACGGCTTCGCCAATGCGCAGATTTTGTCGCGGCCAATCAGGATCGCATTGCCGTTTCCACTGTGGCCGAGATGGCGGAAGGGGCGGGCGTTCAGCCGTCGGCCTTCATGCGGTTTTGCCAGATCATGGGTTTTTCCGGGTTTTCCGAAATGCAGCGGCTGTTTCGCGACAGCTTCGTCGGTGGCTGGCCGGACTATTCGACGCGGCTCGACCGCCTGCGCGAAAAGGCCGAGGACAGCCCTTCGGCACTGCTCGCCGAATTCGTCGAGGCGGGCCGTCTGTCGCTGGAAAATCTCGTGAAAACCGTTGATCCGCAGGCGCTGGACAAGGCGGTGGAAACGCTTTCCTCGGCGCATATGATCCATATCGTTGGCCTTCGGA
Organism: Rhizobium sp. SL42; assembly: GCF_021729845.1. NCBI lineage: Bacteria > Pseudomonadati > Pseudomonadota > Alphaproteobacteria > Hyphomicrobiales > Rhizobiaceae > Rhizobium > Rhizobium sp. SL42. Next base: position 3,912,317 of record NZ_CP063397.1, on the reverse strand, counting down.
GATCTTTCCCGGTGGCAAGCTACATGGCCTACGCATTCGAAAAGATGGGTGTGCCCGCCATGTTGCACAGCGTGGTCGGGCGGCTGGAAAATCATCATGCTATCCGAGATGGCGATGCCCTTTTGGCGATCACCTTTGCGCCCTATTCGACAGAGACGATCGATCTGGTCGAGCAGGCGTCAGCTCGCGGCATTCCGGTCGTGGCGGTGACCGACACGGCGGTCAGTCCGCTGCGCCGCTTCGATGCAATTGCGCTCTCGGTTTCCGAGGTTGATTTCGGAGCCTTTCGGTCACTCTCGGCGACACTTTGCCTGGCGATCACGCTGTCGGTTGCGGTTGGGACTGCCCGACAGGATGGCTGAATATTTGTGTTGAAAGTTCTAAAAATAGAATTTATAGTCCATTTCGGAAGAGGAATTTGATCGGCATTCCATTCGAATGCGATCGGCAACGGCTGGCGAGGCATTGAGACCCCGCGACCGTCAGGGAGTTTTCAGCGTGGCAGCACTCGATCTCATCACGATCGGCCGATCATCCGTGGATTTGTACGGCGCCCAGGTGGGCGGTCGTCTGGAAGATATGGCTTCCTTCAACAAATATATCGGCGGGTCGCCGACCAATATCGCCGCCGGCACCGCGCGGCTCGGCCTGAAATCGGGTCTGATCACCCGGGTCGGCAACGAGCACATGGGGCGCTTCATCCGCGAACAGCTGGTGCGGGAAGGGGTCGATGTCCGCGGCGTGGTCACCGATCCGCAGCGCCTGACGGCACTGGTTCTTCTTGGCATTCGCGACGAACACCAGTTCCCGCTGATCTTCTACCGTGAAAACTGTGCCGACATGGCGCTCTGCGAAGACGATATCGATGTGGATTTCGTCTCCGAGGCGCGCTGCGTCTGTGTCACGGGCACGCATCTGTCCAATCCGCGCACCGAACAAGCCGTGCTCAAGGCGCTGGAAATCTCGCGCCAGCATGGCGGCCTGACGGCGCTCGACATCGATTATCGCCCCAATCTCTGGGGCCTTGCCGGCCATGGCGATGGCGAAAGCCGCTTCATCGAATCCGCCAAGGTGACCGCCAAGCTGCAGTCGACACTGCATCTGTTCAACCTGATCGTCGGCACTGAGGAAGAATTCCACATCGCCGGCGGCTCGACCGACACGATCGAGGCGCTCAGGGCCGTTCGCCAGGTGTCTCCCGCGACGCTGGTCTGCAAGCGTGGGCCGATGGGCGCGGTCGTGTTCGAGGATGCCATCCCGGACAGTCTCGACGAGGGGCAGACCGGCGAAGGCTTCCCGATCGAGGTCTTCAACGTGCTCGGGGCTGGTGACGGCTTCATGTCTGGTCTTTTGAAGGGCTGGCTGACCGGTGAGGACTGGCCGACCTCACTGAAATTTGCCAATGCCTGCGGCGCTTTCGCCGTCTCCCGCCACGGCTGCACACCCGCCTATCCGAGCTGGGAAGAGCTGCAGTATTTCTTCAGGACCGGCATCCAGAACAAGGCATTGCGCAAGGACAAGGCGCTGGAGCAGGTGCATTGGTCGACCAATCGCAAGGGCGACTGGTCGACGATGCGGGTCTTTGCCTTCGATCATCGCATGCAGCTCGAGGCCATGGCCAAGGAGGCGGGCGTCGCCGATAGCCGTATCGGCGCGTTCAAGACGCTTTGCCTGAATGCTGTGCTCAGCGTTGCGGATGGACAGGCCGGCTACGGCATTCTCTGCGACAGCCGCGTTGGCCGCGACGCGCTTTATGCCGCGAGCGGTTCAGGACTGTGGATCGGCCGTCCGGTCGAATGGCCAGGGTCGCGGCCCCTGACGCTGGAGCCGGAGATCGGCCCGGATTTCGGTGGCCTCAACGAATGGCCGGTCGAAAACGTCGTCAAGGTTCTGTGCTTCTACCATCCGGACGATACGGCCGAGATGAAGGCCGAGCAGGAAGAGACGGTTGTCCGGCTGTTTCATGCGGCGCGCCGCAACAATCTCGAATTCCTGCTCGAGATCATTCCATCGAAGGTTGGTCCGGTCGATGACCATACGGCTGCCAAGATCATCGAGCGTTTCTATGAAATCGGCGTTTATCCGGACTGGTGGAAACTCGAGCCGATGAAGACCAGGGCGTCATGGGCCAATGCCTGCGCCGCTGTCGAGCGCAATGACGCCTATACGCGCGGCATCGTCGTGCTTGGCCTCGATGCACCGCAAGCCGAACTTGAGGAAAGTTTCGCGCTTGCCGCCGGGTTCGACCTGGTCAAGGGATTTGCTGTCGGCCGAACGATCTTCGGCGATGCGGCGCGCAAGTGGCTTTCGGGCGCGATCAGCGACCAGGAGGCCGTGGAGGATATGGTGAGGCGTTATCGCAATCTCTGTGCGGTCTGGGACAAGGCCCGCGAAGGGGCCGGCAGCGGGGTAGGCGCTGCCAAGGGAGAGAAGGCATGAAAACGGTAAGACTGACGGCGGCACAGGCGCTGGTGCGCTATCTCGCCAACCAATATAACGAGCATGGCGAGGCCTATATCGCCGGTGTCTGGGCGATCTTCGGCCATGGCAATGTCGCCGGCCTCGGCGAAGCGCTGCATGGCATTCGCGACGAGCTGCAGACCTATCGCGGCCAGAACGAACAGTCGATGGCCCATGCCGCGATTGCCTATTCCAAGCAGATCGGCCGTCGCCGGGCGATGGCGGTGACGTCGTCGATCGGTCCGGGCGCGCTGAACATGGTGACGGCAGCAGCACTCGCCCATGTCAATCGCCTGCCGGTCCTGTTCATCCCCGGCGATGTGTTCGCCAATCGCGGGCCGGATCCGGTGCTGCAGCAGATCGAGGATTTCGGCGACGGCACGATGTCGGCCAATGACTGCTTCAAGCCTGTCAGCCGTTATTTCGACCGCATCACGCGTCCGGAACAATTGCTGACGGCGCTGCCGCGTGCCTTCCGCACGATGACCGATCCTGCCGATTGCGGACCTGTCACGCTTGCCTTCTGCCAGGACGTGCAGGCGGAAGCCTATGATTATCCGGAAAGCTTCTTTGCCAGGAAGGTCTGGCATCAGCGGCGCCCGGAGCCGGATGCGCAGGAATTCGAGGCGGCGATCGCAGCCCTGAAGGCGGCGAAGAACCCGATCGTCGTCGCTGGCGGCGGCGTGCACTTTTCCGGCGCGACCGAGACGCTGAAGGCTTTTGTCGAAAAGCACCAGATCCCGGTCGTCGAGACGCAGGCTGGCAAGTCTGCACTGTCCTGGGATCACAGCCTCAACTTCGGCCCGGTCGGGGTGACCGGTGCGGAAAGTGCCAATGTGGTTTCCGAGAAGGCCGATCTGGTGATCGGCGTCGGCACGCGCTTCCAGGATTTCACCACCGGTTCCTGGGCGCTGTTCAAGAACCCGAACCGCAGGATTCTGGCCCTCAACGTCCAACCCTATGACAGTGCCAAGCACGAGGCGACCCCGTTGACGGCCGATGCCAAGGTCGGGCTTGAAAAGCTCAGCAAGGCGCTTGGCGATCATCGTTACGGTGCGCCGGATAGCGGTCTCAAGGCACAGTGGTTTGCCAAGGCCGATGCGGTGACCGCCGCACCGAAGGATGGCAACGCGCTGCCGACCGACATGCAGGTGATCGGGGCCGTCCAGCGTGCCTCGCGCGACAATACCGTGGTCATGTGCGCGGCCGGCACCATGCCGGGCGAGTTGCATCAGCTGTGGAAGGCCAAGCTGCCGCTGTCCTATCACATGGAATACGGCTTCTCCTGCATGGGTTATGAAGTGGCGGGCGGTCTCGGCATCAAGATGGCAGAGCCCGATCGCGACGTTATCGTCATGGTTGGCGACGGCTCCTACATGATGATGAACTCGGAACTGGCGACGGCCGTCGGCATGGGGTTGAAGATCACGCTGGTGATCACCGACAACCGTGGCTACGGCTGCATCAACCGGCTGCAGATGGGCACCGGCGGCGCCGAATTCAACAATCTCTACGCCCACACCAACGTCAATCCGATTGCCATCGATTTTGCCGGTCATGCGGCCTCGATGGGGGCGGTGTCGCACAAGGTTTCTTCGATCGCCGAACTGGAAAGGGCGCTCGATGTAGCGCGAGACAGCACGGCAACCACGGTGATCGTCATCGACACCGACCCTTATCCGACGACCGGTGCCGGTGGTTACTGGTGGGATGTCGCCGTGCCGGAAGTCTCGGCGCGCCAGGAAGTCAACAAGGCTCGCGCGGCCTATGAAGCAGCGCTCAAGGAAAGAACGTAATCATGATCCTGTTTGGTACCAATCCGATTGCCTGGACGAATGACGATGATCGCTCGCTCGGCGCCCATATCAGCCTCGACCAGTGCCTCGACGAGACGGCCAAGATCGGTTTCGACGGCATCGAGAAGGGTCACAAGTTCCCGCAGGATCCGGCCGGCCTCAAGGCGGTTCTTGAGCCGCGTGGCCTGCGTTATGTGTCCGGCTGGCACTCACTCAACCTGCTGACCCAGTCGATCGAGGAAGAGAAGGCGGCGATGCAGCCGGCTCTCGATCTGCTCAAGGCCATGGGTTCGAAGGTCATCATCGTCTGCGAAACATCCAACGCCATTCACGGCGCTGACGACACGGCGGTCAACAATCGCCCGAAGCTCGCTGATGCTGACTGGAAGGCGTTCGGCGCCGGCGTCGAGGCGCTGGCCGAATATGCCGCCGCCCAGGGCATTGCCCTGGTCTACCATCATCACATGGGCACGATCGTCGAAAGCCCGGAAGAGATCGACAAGCTGATGGCCAATACCGGGCCGCATGCCAAGCTGCTGCTCGATACCGGCCACTGCCTGTTCGGCGGCGGCAATCCGGAAGCGCTTGCGAAAAAGTACATGAACCGCGTTGGTCATATCCACGCGAAAAATGTCCGACCGGTCATCGCCAAACAGGTGCGTGACGAAAATCTCTCCTTCCTCGAAGGCGTGCGTCGTGGCGTGTTCACGGTTCCCGGCGATAGCGAAGGCGGCGTCGATTTCCCGCCGGTGCTGAAGCTTGCGGCAGAGAACGGCTATCAGGGCTGGATCGTCATCGAAGCCGAACAGGACCCGGATGTGCGCAATCCGTTCGAATACCAGAGCCTCGGCCTCAAGTCGCTGAAGGCCATGGCCAAGGAAGCCGGTCTCAACTGAAGCCATGGCGAAGGCCGCCTGCGGGATGGCCTTCGCCTTTGACACACTGCAGGTTTGCGGAATAACTGCAGATCAGTTTTCCGCGACTTTCAGGAGCAGCCGTGCAGATCCTCGACCCGAAGCATCCGTTTTTCAAACCTCTCTGGCGGCGCATTCTGACCGTTCTTCTGCCGGCAGCCTGGGGCGGTGTTGAGCTTTATAACAATGCCATGGGCTGGGCCGTCGTGTTCCTCGGCGCTTCTGCTTTTGCGGCATACGAATTGCTGTTCATGTACGGCCACACAATAGCGAAGGCCAAGGCTGCCGAGGAGGCTGCGAAGGCCCGACAGGAAGACGAGGGAGATGACGATGACGGGCCTGCTCCGCAAACCGGTGGCCAAGACCGGTAAAGTCCATGATATCACGCCGGCCAGCGCCAATTGGGGCTATGTCGGCTTCGGGCTCTATCACCTGCGGCCCGGTGAAAGCGCATCTGAAGTGACCGGCGAGACAGAAGTCATTCTCGTTCTCGTCGAAGGCAAGGCGACGGTGTCCGGCGGGGGCAAGGATTTTGGCGAACTCGGCGACCGCATGAATGTCTTCGAAAAGAAGCCGCCGCATTGCGTCTATGTCCCGGCCGGTTCCGACTGGTCGGCGACCGCGACCACCGACTGCGTACTCGCCATCTGCACGGCGCCCGCCATGCCCGGCCGCGAAGCCCAGAAGATCGGGCCGGAGGGCATTGCCTATGTCCAGCGCGGCAAGGATGCCAATACCCGTTACATCTATCCGATCGCCATGGAGGACCGTGACGTGGCCGACAGCCTGCTGGTGACGGAAGTGTTCACCCCGTCCGGTAACTGGTCGTCCTATCCGCCGCACCGGCATGACGAGGACAATTATCCCGAGATGACCTATCTTGAGGAGACTTATTATCACCGGCTGAACCCCGCCCAGGGCTTCGGCTTCCAGCGCGTGTTCACCGAGGACGGTTCGCTGGACGAGACCATGGCGGTGTCGGATGGCGACGTGGTTCTGGTGCCGAAGGGCCATCATCCCTGCGGCGCGCCCTATGGCTACGAGATGTATTATCTCAACGTCATGGCAGGTCCCTTGCGCAAGTGGCGCTTCCAGAACCACCCGGACCACGACTGGATCTATCAGCGCGACAATCCGCCGTCCTGACAGGCGACCAGTCGGCGCGATGATATTTTGATCGCGTCACGACAAACCGGACGATGTCGGTCTGCGTACTGGATGCACATTGCACCAGTCATGGAGACGCGAAATGTCCAAGGTCGGATTTGCCCTTTTCGGTTTAGCACTGAGTTTGATGTCGTCCGCAGGCCATGCCGCGGACGCCTTCACCTTCGAGGACTATTTCACCGGACGGACGGAAGCGGTGGGATCGTTCCGGGCGATCAACGGCGTCAAGCGCAGCTTCACCGTCGACCTGACCGGCAAGTGGGATGGACGAACATTGACGTTGCGCGAGGATTTCGTTTTCGATGACGGTACGAAGGATCGCAAGACTTGGCGCTTCGTCAAGACCGGGCCTTCGACCTATTCCGGCACGCGAGAGGATGTGATCGGCGAGACCAAGGTGACGCTGAACGGGCCGGTGGCGAAGTTCAACTATCTGGTCTATCTGGATTCCGCCAAGCAGGCGAACAAGGTGCATTTCTACGACAAGATGGTCTTGCGCGAAGACGGCACGGTGCTGAATACCGCGCTTGTGACCAAATTCGGCTTCCCAGTCGCCAAGACCACGGTCGAGTTTCGCAAGCCGGGTCTGAAGAAATAGCCGATATGGAACTGAGTTTTCTGGATGCCGCTCAGTTGGCGGCGAGCCAAGCGTTGATGCCGCTTGCCGCCGCCTTGCCGGTGGCAAAACACGCAGTCAGCAGATAGCCTCCGGTCGGGGCTTCCCAATCGAGCATCTCGCCAGCGACAAATATGCCGGGCAGCGCCTTCAGCATGAAATGCGGATCGACGGCGTCCAGGGTCACGCCGCCGGCAGATGAAATCGCCTCGGCAATTGGCCGTGGCCGGGTGACCCGCAGCGGCAGGGTCTTGATCAAGCTTGCCAGGGCATCTGCCGGCAATCGGTTGGCATCGGGGTCAACCTCACGCAGCAATGCCGCCTTGACGCCGTCGAGGCCGGTTGCTTTTTTCAATCGCGTCGCAAAACTTGCCTTGGCATCCTGCCTCTCCAGATCGAGGGCAAGGCGGGCCTGCTCACGACCGGGTGCCAGATCGAGCGACAGAGCGGCTTGCCCGGTGTCGATCAGCGCATCCCGTAGCGCGGCTGCATGGGCATAAATCAAGCTACCCTCGATGCCGCCACGGCTGATGACGAATTCGCCTTGCGTGGTTCCGGCTGTCGATGTGGCCTTGACGGATTTGACCGGCGTACCCGAAAACCGGGCATCGAACATTGCGCTGAAATCGCAGTCAAAGCCGCAGTTTGCCGGCAGGAGATCGCGGATGGCGACGCCCTGTCCGCGCAGGAGTGCCACCCAGGCTGCATCCGATCCCAGCCTCGGCCAGCTCGCTCCGCCAAGCGCGAACAGCGTCGCGTCGGGCTCGATCTGGGCAGGGCCATCCGGCGTTTCGAATGTCAGGGCCCGGCCGGCAAAGCCGGTCCAGCGATGGCGGGTCAGAATGCGAATGCCTTGCGCTTCCAGCCGCTTCAGCCAGGCGCGCAGCAATGGCGAGGCTTTCATGGCCTTCGGGAAAACGCGTCCGGAGGTGCCGACGAAGGTTTCCGTGCCGAGTTCCGCTGCCCAGATGCGGATATCCTCCGGTGTCATCAGGTCCAGCGCGCTTCTCAGCCAATCGTTGGCCGCGCCAAAGCGGGTGACGAAGCGAGTATAGTCTTCGGCATGAGTGATGTTGAGCCCGGATTTTCCGGCGAGCAGAAACTTGCGCGCGACCGTCGGCATGGCATCGTAGACGGTCACGGCATGGCCTTTTCGGCTCAGCGTTTCCGCTGCCATCAAACCCGCCGGCCCGCCACCGACAATTGCGATCTGCCGCTTGCTCATGCTGGATCTCAGTCGAGGGTGAAATTGGAGAGGCGCGCGGTCAGGCCACGGATCGTTTCGCTGTCGGCATTGGCAAAGGCAAAGCGCAGATAGGCCTCCTGGCCTTCGCCGAAATAGGCGCCGGGAATGCAGAGAATGCCGGCGCGTTTTGCCAGTTGCTCCGCGACCACTGCCGAAGGCTGACCTTCGAAAGGATGGCGGATGAAGGCGAAATAGGCGCCGAGCGAGTCCATCTTCCATGCCGGCAGCTCGGCCATCACGCTTTTCAGGGTATCTGCCCGGGTGAGGATTTCGGCGCGGTTGACCTCGCGCCAGTCGCGCAGTGCCGGGATGGCCCTGGCAACGGCTGCCTGCGGCGCGCGTGGAGCGCAGATCTGCAGATTGTCCATGACCTTGGCAATTTCGGCGACGGCGCGTGGGCCGGCCGTGATCGCGCCAAGGCGATGGCCAGGAATGCAGAAGGACTTGGAGAAGGAATATAGCAGGATCAGATTGTCTTCCCAACCGGGGACGGACAGGAGGTCGTGCGGGTGTTCGTGGCCCGGCAGAAAGTCGCGATAGGTCTCGTCGAGAATGAGGAAGGCGCCGGCGCTGCGGCAAGCCTCGAAGATGTCGCGCAGCAGTTCTGCCGGATAGATTGCGCCGGTGGGGTTATTGGGCGAGACAAGTGCAATCGCCTTCACGCCTCTTGAAAGGACGGTCCGGACGCCCTCGATTGTCGGAACGAAACCGGTTTCCGGTGCCAGGGGCAGGAGTTGGCGACGGATGCCCAGCATGCCGAGCGTCGTTTCCTGATTGAAATAGAAAGGCTCCGTGAGACCTATACTATCGCCATTGCCGGCGAGTGCCATGGCGGCGGCTATGAAGGCCTGATTGCAGCCGGCGGTGATGTGGATGTTGTCGGCGGTGACGTTCGCGCCATAGATCGCTTGTTGTTCGGTGGCATAGGCGGTCCGCAATTCGGTCTCGCCCTCGATCGGGCCATAGCCGGCATAGGCGCGGGATCCGGCCGATTCGGCAAGCCAAGCCAGCATGTCCGGATGCGGCGGATAGCCGGGGACGGCCTGCGAGAGGTCGATCAGCGGTCCGCACGCGCCATTATAGGCGCGGCCCCAGGCAAAGACCGATGGTACGGGCGGAGGCGAAAGCTTGGAGACGAGTGGATTGAAGGAGGCAGCGGGCATTGGGTCGATCCTTATGCGGTCATTCCCCGTCTTCAACGGACTGGGGGCTGGTTGCGCGGCGGCGTGGTGTCGGGACGATGGTGCGGGTGGTCTGGCGGGCGATCGGTCTTGGCTGGACCGCCCGTTCCGTTTCGATGGTGTCGAAGAGCCAGTCGATGAAGACCTTGGCGATCGGTGCGCCGCGGACTTCGTTGCGGGCAGCAACATAAAATGCGTCGGCTGCAGGGACAGCCAGGTCGAATGGAATGATCAACTCGCCGGCGGCAATCAGGCTGGAAGCGGTGATGCTGTCCCCGAGGGCAACTCCCTGGCCATGGCGTGCAGCCTCGGTCGACAGTCGCGCATCGCCCATGAAATGTTCGCGCGGATGCGGCATGTCCAACTGGTCGGCGGCGGCGAGCCAGCTGCGCCATTCGCGGCCATCATCGCCATGCAGCAGCACATGATCCTGCAGGTCGCGCACCGAGCGCAGAGATCTGGTGTTCAGCAGCGTCGGGCTGACGACCGGAAACAGGTCGAACGTGCTCCACAGCCTCGTCCAGCAATCGCGCCAGCCGCCGGCACCATAGAGGATGGCGATGTCGATTTCCGGCGAGTAGATCAGGTCGGCATCGTTGCTGGAGGTCAGCGTCAGGCTGATTTCCGGATAGCGCTCGGTGAACGAGCCCATGCGCGGCACCAGCCACAAGGCCATCAGAGCCGGCACGCAGCTGATGCGCAGGTTGCCGCTCGTGGAGGGGCGGTCGAGCAAGGCGGTCGCCGCCGCAATGCCGTCGAATGCCTGGCTGACGGCGGGCAGCAACAGCGCGCCTTGCGGGGTCAGTTTCAGGCGTTTGCCGCCCCGCTCGAAAAGCGTAGTCTTCAGCGTCTCTTCAAGGCTCTTGATCTGATGCGAGATGGCGCCGTGTGTTACATTGAGCTCGCGCGCCGCAGCCGAAATCGAACCACGACGTGCAGCTGCCTCGAAGGCGCGCAAGGGATTCAGAGGTGGCAGGCGGTTGGCCATGATGCCCATTCATTGTGAATTTTTCTCATATAGAATGCTATAACATCGTGAATTGATTTTCCAAGAGGCTTGCGGATTAATGCTCACAATAAAGGCAGCGAAAACAGCTGCCGTAAAAACAGCCTAGGTGGCGGTGTCTTTCGCCACTCCAAAGCAGGGAACAGGTTCATGGCATTCGACGCGGAAAAGCTTGCGGCATTGCGGGCAAAATACGGTGAAAGCCGCAATGGCGAGATTTTCGATGCCGACTTCAGCAAGGTTGGCGACAAGATCTTCTCCAAGGGCACGCGTGCGGCACCCTTTGCCGGCTTGCCGACTTTTCTTTCCGCCCCCTATCGCGAGGTGACTGCGCAAGATCCCGATTTCGGTGATCTGCAGGTGGCGATCACCGGTGTTCCGATGGATCTGGGCGTGACCAATCGCCCCGGCTCCCGGTTCGGACCGCGTGCGCTGCGAGCGATCGACCGGATCGGCCCCTACAACCATGTTCTCGGCTGTGCGCCGGTTCATGAACTCAAGGTCGCCGATATCGGAGATGTGCCGTTGCGCAGCCGCTACCGGCTGGAAACCGCACATGAGGATATCGAGCGCCGCTTCAACCAGATCGTCGATGCCGGTGTGACGCCGCTGGCGGTCGGGGGCGATCACTCGATCACCTATTCCATCCTGAAGGCAGTGGGCAAGCAAGCGCCCGTCGGCCTCATCCATATCGATGCGCATTGCGATACCAGCGCGCCGTTCGAGGATACCAAATTCCATCACGGCGGACCGTTCCGCCAGGCGGTGCTCGACGGCGTTCTCGACCCGACGCGGACGATCCAGATCGGCATCCGCGGTTCGGCCGAATATCTTTGGGAGTTCACCTACGAATCCGGCATGACCGTGATCCATGCCGAAGAAGTGACGGGGCTCGGCATGCCGGCGATCATCGAGAAGGCCAGGGCGATCGTCGGCGATGGTCCGACCTATCTGTCTTTCGACATCGACAGCCTGGATCCGAGCTTCGCGCCGGGGACGGGCACGCCGGAAGTGGGCGGTCTCACCACGCGCGAGGTGCTGGAACTGCTGCGCGGCCTGAAGGGCATCAATCTCGTCGGCGGCGACGTCGTGGAAGTCGCACCCCAGTATGACGCAACAGCGAATACCGCCCATGCCGGCGCGCAGGTGCTGTTTGAAATCCTGAGCCTGATGGTCTTCAGCCCGCATCTTAAGGGCGCGCGCTGACATAGCATTACCGCTGACCGAAAAGGTCGGCGGCTGGCGGCCGGATTGCCCGCATCACCCAACGCAATGTCCGAAAAAGGGGAACAAGAGATGAAAACCAACTTCGCAGTGAAATCGACCGTCGCCGCCATGCTCATGCTGGGCGGTGCCGTTCTTGGCTTCGCGTCTTCAGCCAATGCGGACGCGATCGACGACATCACCAAGGCCGGCGTGCTCAATGTCGGCGTCTTTGCTGATTTCCCGCCGTTTTCCTCGGCGAGCGCCGACATGAGCCTCAAGGGTTATGATATCGATGTCGCGCAGTACATTGCCGACGCGCTCAAGGTGAAGCTTGTTCCGGTGCCGATTACCGGCCAGAATCGCATTCCCTACCTGACTGAAAAGCGTGTCGATATGCTGGTGAGCGTCGGCTACAGCAAGGAGCGCGCCGAGGTTATCGACTTTGCCGCCGCTTATGCGCCGTATTACATCGCCGTCATCGGCCCGGCCGCAATGGAAGTGAAAGGCAAGGAAGACCTCGCCGACAAGAGCATTGCCGTCAATCGTGGCACGCTGGAAGACACCTCGCTGACCGAAGCGGCACCCAAATCTGCCGACATCAAGCGTTTCGACAACTACAATTCCGTCATCCAGGCCTTCATCTCCGGCCAGACCGATCTGATGGTGGTCGGCAATGACGTTGGTGCGCAGGTCCTGGCCCGCCAGGAAGCCCTGAAGCCGGAGCAGAAGTTCCAGCTTCTGACCTCGCCATCGCATATTGCCCTCAACAAGGGCGAGGAGCGTCTGAAGACGGCGATCAACGATGCGGTTGCCAAGATGCTGGCCGACGGCAAGCTGAACGAAAGCTCGGAAATGTGGCTGAAGACGCCGCTCAATCCTGAAAACCTGAAGGATTGATCCTTTGGGCTATCAGCTCGATTTCGGCTGGCTTACCGACGCGATCCACCTGATCGCGCAGGGTGCAGCCATGACGATCTTCCTGATTGCGGTGTCGGCGGTTGCCGGCATCGTTCTCAGCGTGCTGGGCGCGGCCGCCCGGCGCAGCCGGTATGCGGTGCTGCGCCGGATGATCGGCGCCTATGTCGAGCTGATTCGCAATACGCCGTTTCTGGTGCAGTTGTTCTTCATCTTCTTCGGTCTTCCAAGCCTTGGAATTCGCCTCGACCCAGTGGTCGCGGCAATCCTCGCTATGACGCTGAACATGACGGCATACACGACCGAGATTGTGGGTGCCGGTCTCGATGCCGTGCCGAAGGGGCAGAAGGAAGCGGCCTTGTCGCTCGGGCTCCGCCCGCGTCAGGTCTTCTTCAAGATCGTACTGCCGCAAGGGCTGAAAGTCATCTTTCCGGCGCTGACGAGCCAGATCGTCATCATGATGCTGGAATCGGCCGTCGTCTCGCAGATCGCCGTGCGCGAGCTGACCTATGAGGCGGATATGCTGCAGGCACGGACCTTTCGCGCCTTCGAGACCTATTTCGTCGTGACCCTGGTCTATCTGGCTTTGAGCATCGGCCTGCGTCGCCTGCTTGTCGCCGGGGGCAACCGGATGCTGGCGGGAGGTGTCACGTGATCGAATTCACCTTCTGGGACATCGTTCGCAATCTTTTGCTCGCAGCACGCTGGACAATCCTCCTGTCGGTCGTTGCCTTTATCGGCGGCACTGTGGTCGGCGTGTTGATCCTGCTGATGCGGATTTCAAAGCGTCGCGCATTCAGGCGGTTTGCGGAATACTACATCGGCCTGTTCCAGGGCACGCCGCTTCTGATGCAGCTTTTCCTGCTGTTCTTCGGCCTGCCGCTGATTGGCATCCGCATCGAGGCATGGACGGCCGCCGTTCTCGGTCTCACTCTTTGCGCCAGCGCCTATCTTGCCGAAATCTGGCGCGGCGGTGTCGAGGCATTGCCGCTCGGGCAATGGGATGCCGGAAGCAGCCTCGGGCTGCACTATGTCGCGCAATTGCGACTGATCGTGCTGCCGCAGGCGTTCTCGATCACCCGGGCACCGACCGTTGGGTTTCTGGTGCAACTGATCAAGAATACCGCGCTGACCTCGATCATCGGGTTTGAGGAACTGGTTCGGACCTCGAACGCGATCAACAATGCAACCTTCGAACCATTCAAGGTTTATGGCATGGTCGCATTGATCTATTTTGCCCTGTGTTTTCCGCTGACGCGGTACGCGCGGGCACTTGAACTCCGTGCCGCCAGATACGGATGACGTCGGCACGCGCTTCTTCTAAAAACGGGAACAGGCCAAAGGCCAAAAAACAAGGAGACACATAATGAAGGATCTCATCAACGCTTCCATCAGCCGCCGCGGCGTGCTGGCCGGATCGCTGGTTGCAGCCGGAACGCTTGCAATGCCGTCCATCCTGCGGGCGCAGGACAAGTCGCTGAAGGTCGGCGTCTATGGTGGCTACTTCAAGGATTCGTTCGACAAGAACATCTTTCCGGACTTCACCAAGGCGACCGGGATCGCGGTTGAATCGATCGCCGAGCCGACTGGCGAAGCCTGGCTCGTGCAGCTCGAACAGGCAGCCAAGGCCGGCCAGGCTCCGGCCGACCTCTCGATGATGTCGCAGGTGTCGATGCTCAAGGGCCAGGCGACCGAGCTGTGGGCGCCGATCGACATGGCAAAGCTCAAGAATGCCTCCGGCCTGATCGACCGTTTCGTCAACAAGTATCCGGACGGCCGCGTTGCCGGCGTCGGCGCCGTTGCCTGGTACATCACGCTAGTGACCAATACAGATGTCTTCAAGGAGGCTCCGACCTCCTGGGAAGCGCTGTGGGATCCGGCCAATGCCGACAAGCTCGGCCTGCTTGCCCTGGTGTCGAATTCCTTCCTGCTCGAAGTGACGGCCAAAACCCATTTCGGCGGCACCAATGCGCTCGACACGGAAGAGGGCATCCTGAAGGCCTTCGAAAAGCTTGCCGAAGTGAAGCCGAATGTCCGCCTCTGGTATCGCGACGAAGCTCAGTTCGAGCAGTCGCTGAAGTCGGGAGAAATCCCGATGGGTCAGTACTATCACGACGTCACGGGCCTTGCCGCCGCCGATGGCCAGCCGGTTCGTTCGACCTTCCCGAAAGAGGGCGGCATCCAGGATTCGGGTTGCTGGGCCCTGTCGCGCGCTTCGACCAAGACCGAAGAGGCGCATATCTTCATCGACTACATGTGCCAGCCGGCGATCCAGGCGACGCTGTCGCGCAAGGTCGGAACCGCACCCACCGTCAAGCGCGAATTGCTCGACCTGACCGAGGCGGAATTTGCGTCCGTTTCGTCCGACATCGAGCCGATCACCCCGCGTTACGATCTCTACCAGACCAAGTCGGATTGGCTGAACCAGAAGTGGACCGAGCTGATCGTCGGCTGATCAGAGGTCAGGACGGTTCAGGTAGCCGTTCCTCACCCTGACCCTCTCTCCCCGCAGGCAGGGAGCGGGAGGCTGGCGACGAGCGTACCGCATATTCCCTTCTCCCCGCTCGTGGGGAGAAGGTGCCCGGCAGGGCGGCGAGGAGCTGTGGGAAGCGCAGCTTCCTTTGAGTTCTTTGCAAGGCAATTCAAGCGCACAATGCTATTGTGGCGCCATAGGGCTCTGAGCCCACACCAATTGATTTCGGAGACATGATGTCCGGCCTCGTCCTCAATTCCGTCACCAAGCAATTCGGCCCCTTCACCGCCGTCGATCAGGTGCAACTGACCGTGCCGCATGGCACCTTCGTCTGCATGCTCGGGCCTTCCGGCTGCGGCAAGACCACGCTTCTCCGAATGATCGCCGGGCTCGACCTGCCGACCGGTGGTGAAATCGTGCTTGACGGGCAAGACATCACCCGCATGCCGACCCACAAGCGCAATCTCGGTATGGTCTTCCAGTCGCTGGCGCTGTTTCCGCATCTGACCGTGGGTGAAAACATCGCCTATCCGCTGCGTATCCGCGGTGTCGGGCGCGAGGAGCAGGTCAAGCGCGTCCAGGACCTGCTCGCCATGATCCATCTGCCGGGCTATGCCGACCGTCCGGTGAACAAGCTGTCGGGTGGCCAGCGCCAGCGCGTGGCGATTGCCCGCGCGCTTGCCATTTCGCCGAAACTCTTCCTGCTCGACGAACCGCTTTCGGCGCTTGATGCCAAGCTGCGCGAAGCCATGCAGGTCGAGTTGCGCAAGCTGCAGCAGCAGCTCGGCATTACAACCATCGTCGTCACCCATGACCAACGCGAGGCGATGACCATGGCCGACACCGTCGTTGTCATGAATGGCGGCAAGATCCGCCAGGCGGCAAGCCCGATCGAGATCTATCGCAAGCCGGCAGACCGGTTCGTTGCCGACTTCATCGGCTCGACCAATCTGATGCCTCTCAGCGTGCAGGGCAGCCAGACGCTGGTGCTCGGTCAGCCGGTTTCCGGCATTGCGCCGCCCGCAGGCCAGTCGTCCTGCAGCCTGTCGGTGCGGCCGGAGGACATCAGGCTTTCGGCGCCCGGCGAAGGCCGGTTGACCGGAAGGGTCACCTTCATCCGCGACCTTGGCGGCACGATCGAAACCTTTCTTGACGTGGCCGGCACCGAGGTTGTCGCGGTTTCGACGCCGCGCGAACGGCCGGTAGTGTCCGTTGGTCAGGACGTCGGCTTGGTGATCGATCCCGAAACCGCCGTGGTACTTGCATCATGAGACGCGAACCGCCCAAGACAGCGCTCGACTACGCGCCGCTCGCCTTTCCGGCGGGCATGCTGATCCTGTTCTTCGTCGTGCCGTTTGCGACGATGATTGCCGTGTCCTTCTTCAAGCGGGACCCTGCCGGCTTCTATTCCACCGCCTTCGTCTTCGACAATTATGCCCGCTTCATCTCAACCTTCTTTGCTGGTGTGCTCGGTTTCTCGCTGATGCTGGCAATTGCGGTCGCCGTCGTCTGCGTCTCGCTGGGGCTGCCGTTTACCTATCTCCTGGCCCGCATGTCGCGCAAAGCGCAGGTCGTGTGGCTGGTGGCGCTGCTCTCCATTCTTTCGCTCTCGGAAGTCATTATCGGCTTCGCCTGGTCGACGCTGTTTTCGCGAACGGCCGGCATCACCAATCTGCTGGTGATAATCGGGCTGATGGAAAAGCCTGTCGCCCTGATGCCGAATTTCGGCGCGGTGCTCACCGGCATGGTCTATCAGGCGCTGCCCTATACCGTGCTGGTCCTCTATCCCGCGCTCGTCCGGCTTGACCCGACGCTGACGGAAGCGGCCCGCACGCTCGGGGCCTCGCCGATCAAGGCCTTCTTCACCGTCGTGGTGCCGGCCTTGCGCAATACGCTGATCGCCACGTTGATCATGGTCTTCATCTTCGCGCTCGGCTCCTATCTTCTGCCGCAGATCCTCGGCCGGCCCTCGCACTGGACGCTGTCGGTGTTGATCACCGACCAGGCGATCTACCAGTCCAACATGCCGTTTGCCGCAGCCATGGCCGTCTTCCTCGTACTGGTAACACTTGGCATGGTGGCGCTGACGCTGCTTATCGGTCGCAAGGGAGAAGCCGCATGAACAAGGTTCTCACCCGGATCTATTTTACCCTGATCGCGATCTTCCTGGCCGCGCCGATCGTCGTCGTCGCCGGCGTCTCGGTCAACGAGAAGCAAAGCCTGAACTTTCCGCCACAGGGTTTCTCGCTTGCCTGGTACGGGGCAATCTTCACCGATGCCGGCTGGCGTTCTGCCCTGTTTGCATCGCTGATCCTGGCGCTGACGGCGGCAGCCCTCGCGGTTGCCATCGCGCTTCCACTCGCCTGGTTCCTGTGGCGCAGGCTGGCACCCTGGGCGCAGATCTTCCAGCTGCTCGGTATCGCGCCCTTCACGCTGCCGCCGGTCATCACCGCGCTCGGACTGTTGACGTTTTGGGCGACCACCGGTTTCTATGGCCAGCCGTGGACCGCGGTCATCAGTCACGCGATCTTCTTTGTCACCCTGCCGCTGGTGACGCTGTCGCTCGGGTTCTCGGCGATCGACCGCTCGCTGGTCGAGGCTGCCTCGACGATGGGCGCCGATGACAGGACGATCTTCCGCACGGTCGTGTTGCCGCTCATCATGCCCTACCTTGTCTCCGGCTATGCCTTCGCCTTCGTCCTGTCGCTCAACGAATATATCGTTGCCTACATGACCGTCGGCTTCACCATGGAGACGCTGCCGATCAAGATCTTCAACGCCCTGCGCTACGGTTATACGCCGGTCATGGCCTCGGTGACGGTCCTGTTCGTCTTGATGGCCGCGCTAATCTTCGGTCTGGTGGCCCGCTTCGGCGACCTGCCGAAGCTGCTTGGAGCGAATGCTGCCGACGACAAGTAGGCGCAGTCGGATCAGCTGTTCTTGAGCTTGCCTTCCAGCAGATCAAGAACAGCGCGGGCGGCATCCATGACATTGGTGCCGGGACCGAAGACGGCGGAGACGCCATGTTCGATGAGGAAGTCATAATCCTGACGCGGAATTACGCCGCCGACCACGACGATGATGTGGTCGGCGCCTTTCGCCTTCAACGCCTCGACCAGTTGCGGGGCGAGTGTCTTGTGACCGGCCGCCAGCGAGGACATGCCAACGACATGGACCTTTTCCGCGATGGCGAGGTCGGCCGCTTCCTCCGGCGTCTGGAACAAGGGCCCTGCCACAACATCGAAGCCGATATCGCCGAAGGCAGACGCAATCACCTTGGCGCCGCGGTCATGGCCATCCTGGCCGAGCTTGGCGATCAGGATATGCGGCTTGGCGGCGGCCTTGCCATAGTCCTTCAGCCGATTGCTCAGCGTCTCCATCTCCGGATCGCCCTCATAGGCCTTGCCATAGATGTCGTGCACCACCTCGGGCGTCGCGGCATGGTCGCCGAAGACGGCGCGCATGGCATCCGAAATTTCGCCTACGGTGGCGCGGGCACGGGCAGCCTCAACGGCGGCTTCCAGCAGGTTGCCGGTGCCTGTGCGAGCGAACTCGGTCAGGCGGGCGAGGGTTTCAGTGACCCGCTTCGGATCGCGCTGGCGGCGCGTCTGCTCGATGCGCTTGACCTGCGACAGGCGCACGGCGGTGTTGTCGATCTCAAGAATGTCGATGGCTTGTTCGTTCTCCAGGCGGAACTTGTTGACCCCGACGATCACCTCCTCGCCGCGGTCGACAGCGGCCTGGCGGCGGGTGGCGGCTTCCTCGATCAGGCGCTTCGGCAGGCCGTCATCGACGGCCTTGGTCATGCCGCCAAGACTTTCAACCTCTTCGATCAAGGCCCAGGCTTTTTCCGCCATCTCGTTGGTCAGGCTCTCGACATAGTAGGAGCCGGCGAGCGGATCGACGACCTTGGTGACGCCGGTTTCGTTCTGCAGGATCAGCTGCGTATTGCGGGCGATGCGGGCGGAGAATTCCGTCGGCAGCGCAATGGCTTCGTCAAAGGAATTGGTGTGCAGCGACTGCGTGCCGCCAAGGGCGGCCGACATCGCCTCGAAGGCGGTGCGCACGATGTTGTTGTAGGGATCCTGTTCGGCGAGCGACACGCCCGAGGTCTGGCAATGGGTGCGCAGCATCAGGCTCGATGCCTTTTTCGGCTCGAATTCCTGCATGATGCGGGTCCAGAGCAGGCGGGCGGCGCGGAGCTTGGCTGCCTCCATGAAGAAGTTCATGCCGATGGCGAAGAAGAAGGAGAGGCGGCCGGCGAAATCGTCGACGTTCAGTCCCTTGGCAATGGCGGCGCGCACATATTCGCGTCCGTCGGCCAGCGTGAAGGCAAGCTCCTGCACCAGCGTCGCGCCGGCCTCCTGCATGTGATAGCCGGAGATCGAGATCGAGTTGAACTTCGGCATCTCACGCGCGGTGTATTCGATGATGTCGGCGATGATCCGCATCGAGGGTTCGGGCGGATAGATATAGGTGTTGCGGACCATGAACTCCTTGAGGATATCGTTCTGGATGGTGCCGGAGAGCTTGTCGCGGGAGACACCCTGTTCCTCGCCGGTGACGATGAAACTCGCAAGGATCGGGATCACCGCGCCGTTCATGGTCATTGAGACGGAGATGTCCTCAAGCGGAATGCCGTCGAACAGGATCTTCATGTCCTCGACTGAGTCGATCGCCACACCCGCCTTGCCGACATCGCCCTCGACGCGCGGATGGTCACTGTCGTAACCGCGATGGGTGGCGAGATCGAAGGCAACGGAGACACCCTGCTGTCCGGCCAAGAGCGCCTTGCGGTAGAAGGCATTGCTCTCCTCCGCCGTCGAGAAACCGGCATATTGCCGGATCGTCCAGGGGCGACCGGCATACATGGTAGCGCGCGGTCCACGGGTGAAGGGGGCAAAGCCCGGCAGGCTGTCGAGATGGCCGATGCCGTCAAGGTCATCAGCCGTATAGAGCGGCTTCACCGGAATGCCCTCGGGCGTATTCCAGACGAGGCTTTCCGCCGGACGCTTCAATTCCTTCTCGGCAAGCGCCTGCCAGTCGGCGATGGTTTTCTTGGTCATCCGGTTTTCTCCCTGCTCCGCACGGACTGCGGGCCGATCTGATTTTCCTGTGGCGTCGAGGTACCCCCTTAGGCACGCCGTCGGCGCCAGCCTGCCCGCTCCCTCACCCCTCGAACTCCATGATCAGCTCATCGACCGCCAGGCTCTGGCCCGGCTTGACGGCGATCGTCTTTACGGTGCCTCGGCGTTCGGCTTTCAGGACATTCTCCATCTTCATCGCCTCGACCGTTGCCAAGGGCTGGCCCGCCTCGACGGTTTCGCCTTCCTTGACCGCGACGCCGGTGATGACGCCCGGCATCGGGCAGAGCAGCAGCTTGGAGGTATCCGGGGGCAGCTTTTCCGGCATCAGTCCGGCAAGTTCGGCGACGCGCGGGCTGCGCACCCGTGCGGTCACGTCGATGCCGCGCCAGCGCAGGCGGATGGCGGGGCCCTTGAGGTCGATCTTCACGGCAATCGTCGCACCGCCGATATCGAAGCGGCCGAGGGTTTCGCCGGGCTTCCAGGTGCTGGCGACGAGAAGCTCCTCGCCCGTTGCAAAGGTCACCCGGTTGTTGCCGGAACCTTCGGCGATGGTGACGGCGTGGTTACCGCCTGCAAGGTTCACCACCCAGTCCGAACCGAGCAAGCGGGCGTGATTGCCGATCGTGCCGGAGATCCGGATGGCGCGGGCCTGCAGGCGGTGGTTGACGACCGTGGCGATGGCCGCGAGCTTTTCGATCGATGACCGGTCCGGTGCAACGCCGGTGAAGCCGTCCTTGAATTCCTCCGCGATATAGGCCGTGGTGATTTCGCCCGAGCGAAAACGGTCCTGGCCCATGACGGCCGACAGGAAGGGCAGGTTGTGTCCAATACCCTCGACCTCGAAACTGTCGAGCGCGACACTCATTGCATCGATTGCCGCAAGCCTGTCGGGAGCCCAGGTGCAGAGCTTGGCGATCATCGGGTCGTAATACATCGAGATCTCGCCTCCCTCGAAGACGCCGGTGTCGTTGCGAACGACGGTGCCATCTGCCGTCTTGCCTTCGGCCGGCGGACGGTAGCGGGTGAGGCGGCCGATGGAGGGCAGGAAGTTGCGATAGGGGTCTTCGGCATAGAGGCGGCTTTCGATGGCCCAGCCGTTCAGCTGAACGTCGTCCTGGCCGAAGGACAGTTTTTCGCCCGAGGCAACCCGGATCATCTGCTCGACGAGATCAAGGCCGGTCACCAGTTCCGTTACGGGATGCTCCACCTGCAGGCGGGTGTTCATCTCGAGGAAGTAGAACTTGTTCTCTTTGCCGTCGACGATGAACTCGACCGTGCCGGCCGAGTGGTAACCGACGGCTTTTGCCAGCGCGACCGCCTGTTCGCCCATGGCCTTGCGCGTGGCAGCATCGAGGAAGGGAGAGGGGGCCTCTTCGATGACCTTCTGGTTTCGCCGCTGGATCGAGCATTCGCGCTCGCCGAGATAAAGCGTGTTGCCATGCTTGTCACCGAGCACCTGGATTTCGATGTGGCGCGGTTCGGTGACGAATTTCTCGATGAAGATGCGATCGTCGCCAAACGAGTTCTTCGCCTCGTTCTTCGATGACTGGAAGCCTTCGCGGGCCTCGTCGTCGTTCCAGGCGATGCGCATGCCCTTGCCGCCGCCGCCGGCAGAGGCCTTGATCATGACGGGATAACCGATCTCACCCGAGATCTTCACCGCTTCGTCGGCATCGACGATCAGGCCCATATGGCCGGGAACGGTGGAAACGCCGGCCTCGGCCGCCAGTTTCTTCGAGGTGATCTTGTCGCCCATGGCCTGGATCGCACCCACAGGCGGGCCGATGAAAGTCACGCCTGCCTTCTCCAAGGCCTCGGCAAAGGCGGCGTTTTCCGAGAGGAAGCCGTAGCCGGGATGGACCGCATCGGCGCCGGTCTGTCGGATGGCATCGAGGATCTTGTCGATGACGATATAGGACTGGTTCGACGGCGCCGGACCGATATGCACCGCCTCATCGGCCATCTCGACATGCAGCGCATTCCGATCGGCATCGGAATAGACGGCGACCGTCTTGATGCCGAGCTTCTTCGCGGTCTTGATGACGCGGCAGGCGATCTCGCCTCTGTTGGCGATGAGGATTTTCTGGATCATTGTTGTCACTCGGCAGCTTGAGCAGGTGGGACGGCGCCGGGAGCGGCTCCTCCGATGATGAGCGCCTTGGCGCTGATGTATTCGTCGATCTCTTCCCAGCCGACGGCGTCACCAAAGGGGAGCATTTTACCCTTAGCACGCTGCTCGGGAGAGGCCTTGGCGAGGCGCGGATACCACCAGAGCGGCGCCTCGATCCTGCGCCCATCCATCATGTCGAAGATGATGCTGTCGTCCGTGACGTCCACGGAGCGGATCTGCAACTGTCGCTCGTCAATGTCCAAAGTGGTCATTCCATGCCTCCTCCCGGCCCCAAATTCCGCCGCCCGCTATTCCCTGACCTTCTTCTTCAAACCCTTGGCCACGCTCTTCTCGTCCTTCACGTCCCCGAACGCTTCGGGGAAATTCTTCCGCGCGAGCGGTTCGTTCAGCTTCAGCTTGGCAAAATAGGATTGCGGATCGAAGCCGCGCTCGGCGGCGATCACTTCGCGGCCGAAGAGGCGGCAGAGGCGTTCGCCGTCGAGATTGCCGCGCTCGAAGGGTTCCGTGCCGAAATACTGCCAGAGCGCATGGACGAAGCCGAGATCGGCGAGCGCCACGGACTGGTCCATGGTCCGGTGACGCGGCCAGTTGGTCAGCGGCGTCACCTTGGGGTTCGGCCGGCGCAGCGTGTATTGCCACTGCGTTCCGGGCAGGCCCGGCGGAAACCCCTGATGTTTGGGCATAAGCGGTTCTTTGGCCATGGGGTCAAACCTCGAACACGTCTTCAAAGGCATCCGGAAAACTCTTGCGGCCGACCTTTTCGTCGATCCGCAACAGGGCTTCGTAGGATGTCGGATCGAAAGGCGTTTCCGCCGGCACGACCTCGCGGCCGAACAGCAGGTTCAACCGGCCGGCATCGAGATTGCCACGCATGAAGGGCTGGTCACCGAAATGATGCCAGAGCGCATGCAGGAAGGCGGCGTCAACCTTCTGCTCGATGGTGTTCGGACGGGCGAGACGTTGCAACGCCTTGAGCGGCGTTGCTCCTTTCTCGTTGGCACGGCGAATGGTGAAGTGATGGCCATGGCCCGGCAGGCCGGAGGGAAAGCCCCTGTGCTTGGTCATTTCGGGTGGTCTGGCCATCCTGGTCTCCTTTACGCCGTCTTCTGGGTAGGCTGGGCGATCTTGTCTTGTGTCTTCGTATCGAAGTCGGAGGCGTCGTGGCGCTCATGCAGCTGTTCGGCCAGTTCACCGGACGTCTTGTTGACGATGCTGCCGCGCTTGACGGCCGGGCGGGCGGCAATTTCGTTGGTCCAGCGCAGCACGTTCTCGTAGCTTGCGGCGTCGAGGAAGGTGCCGGCATCGCCATAGGCCTGGCCGAGTGCGATCTTGCCGTACCAGGGCCAGATCGCCATGTCGGCGATCGTATAGTCAGAGCCTGCCATGAACTGGTTGTCGGCGAGATGGCGGTCGAGCACGTCGAGCTGGCGTTTCACTTCCATGGCATAACGGTCGATCGCGTACTGGATCTTGATCGGCGCATAGGCATAGAAATGGCCGAAGCCGCCGCCGAGGAAGGGGGCGGAGCCCATCTGCCAGAATAGCCAGTTCAACGTCTCGGCGCGGGCGCGCACGTCCGTCGGCAGGAAGGCGCCGAACTTTTCCGCCAGGTAAGTCATGATTGAGGCGGATTCGAACAGGCGGATCGGTTTGCCGCCATCCTTCGGGGCATGGTCCATCAGGGCGGGGATCTTGGAGTTCGGATTGACCTCGACAAAGCCTGAGCCGAACTGGTCGCCATCGCCGATCTTGATCAGCCAGGCGTCATATTCCGCGCCTGTGTGGCCGGCGGCCAAAAGTTCCTCGAGCAGGATCGTGACTTTCTGGCCGTTCGGCGTGGCCAGTGAATAGAGCTGCAGCGGGTGCTTGCCGATTGGCAGTTCCTTCTCGACCTGCGCGCCTGCGGTCGGGCGATTGATGCTGGCAAAGGCGCCACCATTGCCCTTGTCCCAGGTCCAGACCTTCGGGGGCACATAGCCTGCGGGGAAATTGTCGGCGGGGGATTTCTCGGTCATGAAATACGGTCCTTGGTTTCGTCGATGCGCATGCGGGATGACGCGCACATGGCAGGCATATATAGAACCTGAAATTCGGTTTGCCTCGGCAGATATCGCTTTTCAATCATCGTTCAATTTTATTCAGCGACCTGTGTTTGACGACCATCGGCATTCGGTCACCTCACAGCGGTATCGTGTCGTGCTTCTTCCAGTGCGTGCCGACCCGCTTGTTCCTCAGGCTGGCGAAGGCCCGTGCAATCCGGCGGCGGGAGGAATGCGGCATGATGACCTCGTCGACAAAGCCGCGTTCGGCGGCCTTGAACGGGTTGGCGAAATTGACCTCGTATTCCTTCGTGCGCGCCGCGATCTTGTCCGGATCGGACAGTTCCGAACGGTAGAGGATTTCGGTTGCGCCCTTTGCACCCATGACGGCGATCTCGGCGGTCGGCCAGGCATAGTTGATGTCGGCGCCGATATGCTTGGAGGCCATGACGTCATAGGCGCCGCCATAGGCCTTGCGGGTGATCAGGGTGACCATGGGCACAGTCGCCTGGCTATAGGCGAACAGCAGCTTGGCGCCGTGCTTGATGACACCGCCATATTCCTGGGCGGTGCCGGGCAGGAAGCCGGGCACGTCGACCAGCGTCAGGATCGGGATGGAGAAGGCATCGCAGAAGCGGACGAAGCGGGCGGCCTTGCGGGACGCGTCGATATCGAGGCAACCGGCGAGCACCATCGGCTGGTTGGCGACGACGCCGACCGTCTGGCCTTCGATGCGGATGTAGCCGGTGATGATATTGCGGGCGAAGGCTTCCTGTATCTCGAAGAAATCGCCTTCATCGGCAAGCGCCAGGATTAGCTCCTTCATGTCGTAGGGCTTGTTGGACGAGTCGGGGATCAGGGTGTCGAGGCGCATTTCGATGCGGGCCGGATCGTCGTGGAAGGGGCGGACCGGCGGCTTGTCGCGATTGTTGAGCGGCAGGAAGTCGAAGAGCAGGCGCACATGTTCCAGAGTCTCGATGTCGTTCTCATAGGCGCCATCGGCGACAGAGGATTTCTTCGTGTGCGTGGAGGCGCCGCCGAGCTCCTCGGCCGTGACGATCTCGTTGGTCACGGTCTTGACCACGTCCGGACCCGTGACGAACATGTAGGACGAGTCCCGCACCATGAAGATGAAGTCGGTCATGGCCGGCGAATAGACGGCGCCACCGGCGCAGGGGCCCATAATGACGGAAATCTGCGGGATGACTCCCGACGCATCGACATTGCGCTTGAAGACGTCGGCATAACCGGCGAGCGAGGCGACGCCCTCCTGGATGCGGGCACCGCCACTGTCGTTCAGGCCGATCACCGGCGCGCCGTTCTTCACAGCCATGTCCATGATCTTGCAGATCTTCTGGGCATGGGTTTCAGACAGGGAGCCGCCGAGCACGGTGAAATCCTGGGAGAAGACATAGACCTGCCGGCCATTGATCGTGCCCCAGCCGGTGACGACGCCGTCGCCGGCGATCTTCTGCTCGGCCATGCCGAAATCGACGGCGCGGTGGGTGACATACATGTCGTATTCTTCAAACGAACCCTCGTCGAGCAGCACGTCGATGCGCTCGCGGGCGGTCAGCTTGCCCTTGGCATGCTGGGCGGCAATGCGTTTTTCGCCGCCGCCGAGGCGGGCTTCCGCGCGACGGGCTTCGAGCTGGTCCAGGATTGTGTGCATCTATCCCCCCGATTGAAGAACGCCCCCCGGTGAAGAAGGCTGGCTTTGCGCCTGATATCTGAGCCTTAAACTGCATTGCTGGCAAAGAAAATGATTGAACAGGTGCAATTGCGGATTTATGAATTTGCAAACTGAATATTGCGAATTTGCGAAATGGCCATAGGAAAACTCTTCATCGGCCGCAAGGTCCGCGAAATCCGCCAGACAAGCAGCGCCACGCAGGCGCAGTTTGCCGACATGATCGGCATTTCGACAAGCTATCTCAATCAGATCGAAAACAACCAGCGGCCGGTATCGGCCGCGGTGCTTCTGGCACTGGCGGAAAAGTTCGGCATCGACATCACGGAACTCTCCTCCGGCCAGAACGACCGGCTGCTGTCCGCCTTGACCGAGGCGTTGTCCGATCCCCTGTTCGAGACCTATGCGCCCAGCCTGCAGGAGCTGAAGCTGGTGACGCAGAATGCGCCGGGCATGGCGCATGCCCTGATCGCGGCGCATCAGGCCTATCGCCGTGGCAACGAGCAGCTGGCGAGTTTCGACGACCGGCTGGGATCGGCGCCGGCCCAGGAAGCCACACCCTATGACGAAGTGCGCGACTTCTTCCATTTCGTCGACAACTACATTCACGAGCTCGACCTGGCCGCCGAAGCGCTGGCGATCGAATTGAAGCTGGGCGAGGGGGAAAACCATGCGGCGCTGAACGGCTGTCTCGAAAGCCGGCATGGCGTGCGCGTGGTGCGCGGCGAGGCGGGCGACGAGGCGATCCGCCGGTTTGATCCGGTCGGGCGCATCCTGACGGTCAGCCGCTACGCGTCGGCGCCGACCCGCGATTTCCATATTGCCGTCCAGATTGCCCAGCTGCACGCTGCCGAAAAGATTGACGCCGTGTTGAAGCAGGCAAGTTTTCGATCCGATGAAGCGATCGAGATCTGTCGCATGGGCCTGCACAACTACTTCGCCGGCGCCCTGATCCTGCCCTATCGCAACTTCCATCAGGCGGCCCGCGAATTGCGCCACGATATCGAGCTGATCGCCGCACGGTTCGGCGCCTCGCTGGAGCAGGTCTGTCACCGGCTGTCGACGCTGCAGCGGCCGGGGCTGAAGGGCGTGCCGATCTTCTTCGCCCGTATCGACCGGGCCGGCAATATCACCAAGCGCCACAGCGCGGCGCGGCTGCAGTTTGCCCGGTTCGGTGCCGCCTGTCCGCTGTGGAATGCGCACCAGGCCTTCGAGACGCCTGGCCGGATCAATCGCCAGCTTGCCGAGACGCCGGACGGCGTGCGTTATCTTTGCATTGCCACCCAGGTGTCGAAAGGCTCAGCCGGATTTCGCGCCGCCCAGCCGCGCTACGCCTT
This sequence comes from Rhizobium sp. SL42, assembly GCF_021729845.1. Classification (NCBI taxonomy): domain Bacteria; kingdom Pseudomonadati; phylum Pseudomonadota; class Alphaproteobacteria; order Hyphomicrobiales; family Rhizobiaceae; genus Rhizobium; species Rhizobium sp. SL42. The sequence continues at coordinate 3,885,053 of NZ_CP063397.1, read as the reverse complement.
GGCGTTCGGCTGCGAGATTTCCTATGCCGACCAGTTCGTCTATGCCGACGATCTCGATCTTTCGAACCGCGCTGCCTATGATCCGATCGGCATCTCCTGCCGGATCTGCGAACGGGTCACATGCACCAGCCGCGCCGTGCCGCCGCTGAAGCGGAAGCTGGTGGTGGATCACCGGGTGCGCAACCCGATGCCGTATGAGATCGAGTGAGGCGCCCTTAAGTCGGGTTCGTCAGCCGAACAGCCGCGCATCCCCCGCCGCAAAGAACGCCTCGACACTCTCCGGCGCCACATCCGCCAGCGTCGCCGGATACCATTTCGGGTTCCTGTCCTTGTCGATGATCGCCGCCCTGATGCCTTCGTAGAAATCGGGTACCTTCACCACATGCAAGGTGCCGGCGAATTCGCGTTCGAGACAGGTTTGGAGGTCCTTCGAGCGGCGGGCCTCGCGCAGCATGCGGAGCGTCACCTTCAGGCTGGTCGGAGACTTGGCGTGCATGGCGGCCAAGGTTTGGGCAGGGAGGGTTTGGGCGACCAGGGTCTTGGCGACCAGGTCGCTTGTGTCCTTTTCGAGTGCCGCGACGATCTCCTCCACCGTATCGAAGGCGAAGCAACGATCGATCAGGTTCCGGCCCTCGCAAAAAAGGCCGACCGGACCGTCCACCGTGTAGTCGCGGATCGTCGAGGATATGGTCTGACCAAGGGTTGGGGCGGGGAGGGCGGCAATGGTCTCCAGGAGTTCCGCCACACGGTCCTGCGAAACGAACCAGTCGGCTAAGCCGGCTGTGATCGCGTCGGCGCCGTTGATGGCCTCGCCTGTCAGGCCCATCCAGGTGCCGAGTTCTCCGGGGGCGCGAGACAGGAGCCAGCTTGCGCCGATGTCCGGGAAAAAGCCGATGCCGGTTTCGGGCATGGCGAGCCTCGTGCTGCCCGTGACGATGCGATGGCTGCCATGGCTGGAAACGCCGACGCCGCCGCCCATGGTGATGCCGTCCATGACGACGATATAGGGTTTCGGGAAGGATGCGATGCGGGCATTCAGCCGGTATTCGGCCTTGAGGAAATCCGAAGCCTTGCCGTCGCCGGCCTTGCCGCTGTCATGGAACATGCGAATGTCGCCGCCGGCGCACAGGCCCCGGTCGCCTTCACCGGTGACAAGCACCGCCACCACCTGCGGATCGCTCTCGAACGCGTCGAGTGCCTTGCCGAAGTCGATCACCATATCGTGGGAAAGACTGTTGAGCACCCGCGGCCTGTTGAGCGCGATCAGGCCGAGCGCGCCCTTCCTCGCCGTCAGGATCTCGTTGCCCTGATAGTTCGCCTCCAGATACCGCATGCCATCCTCCCTTGTCTTTCCAGAGAGTTAGACATGCGTCGTCGCTCAAGAGCAAGTGCGGCGATGGTCGTGCTTACCCGACGAGATGGCACGGGGTGCCGGCGATGAAGAGTTCGATATTCTCGATCAGCTGGTCTGCCAGCGCCTGGATCGCCTCGCGGCTCGCCCAGGCGACATGCGGCGTCAGGATGACGTTGGAGCGGCTGGCAATGCGCATCATCGGACTGTCTGCCGCCGGTGGTTCACCATCGGTGACGTCGAAGCCGGCGCCGGCGATCTGGCCCTTGTCGAGGGCTTGTTCCAGCGCCGTTTCATCGACGAGGCCGCCGCGGCCGGTGTTGATGATCAGCGGCTTCTTCTGCATCAGGGCAAATTCGCGCGCGCCGATGATGCCGCGCGTCTCGGCGTTGAGCGGGCAATGCAGGGTAATAGCATCGGCGCGGCGCATGACATCGTCGAAGGCGGTCTGGCCGGGTTTCAGTGCATCCGAACCGCGCCGGCCGGCAACAAGGACCGTCATGCCAAAGGCCTCGGCGATGCGGCCGACGGATTGGCCCAACGTGCCGTGGCCGATGATGCCGAGCGTCGAGCCGCCGAGATCGGCGATTGGATGATCGAAGAAGCAGAATTGTGCGGCCTCCTGCCAGCGGCCGTCGAGGACGGATTGGCGATAGGCGAGGATCGAGCGGCGCAGGGCGAGCAGCAGCGCGAAGGTATGCTCGGGCACGGTATGTCTTGCATAGTTGCGGATGTTGCAGACTGCGACGCCGGCACCTTTCGCTGCGGCAAGGTCGATGACGTCGGTGCCGGTCGCGGCGACCGCGACCAGTTTCAGGCGGCTGGCCACGGCCAGGGCTTCGGCTTTGACCGGCGCCTTGTTGGTGATGACGATATCGGCATCCCTGATGCGCTCGGCGACCTGATCGGGACGCGTCCGGTCGTGGATGACCATCTCGTGGGCAAAGGCCGGCGACCGCAGCAGAGTTTCCGGCGAAAGCGTGTCGCGGTCGAGAAAGACGATGCGGGTCATGGCGTGGCCTCCTGGGAATGCGATGCGGCGCCGGGCCGGACACGCCGGCGGGCGGGCCTCAGTGATAGTCCGGGATACCCGGCATGGTGATGAAGCCGTCGAGCTTGCGGACATGGCGCAGCCAGCGGCGCAAGGCCGGAAACTCGTCATGGTCCTGACCGAAGTCGCGCGACAGGGCAAAGCTTGCGATCAGCGCCACATCGGCAATGCTCGGCCTGTCGGCGACGAAGAACTCGAGGCCGCGGATCTGCTGCAGCGTCATGTGGTCGTCCATGATGCGGAAGGCGTGACGGGCGTCGGCCACGGACCTGGGCTCGGCACCCTGCGGGGTGAACAGCGATTGTTGGCGGGCGATGATCGCGGCCCGCAACTGCTGGCCGGCAAATCCCAGCCATTGCTGGACCTGACCGAACGCTGCGGGTTGCGTGGGTAGCCATTGGCGGGAGGCATCATGGGCATGGGCGAGATAGGCCAGGATCGCTTCCGTTCCCGACAGCGTCAGGTCACCGTCGACGAGGATCGGCAAGGTGCCGGCGGGATTGATCGCCAGCATATGCGGCTGTTCCTGCTCGCGGCCCGGCTGCATGTCGACGGCGATGGTCTTGTATTCGAGGCCGAGCAGCGACAGCAGGAGACGAACGCGATAGCAGCTGTCGTCGAGGTCGTAGTTATAGAGCGTGAGGGAGGACATCAGGCGGCCTTGGCAAAGGAGTGTTCGAGCATGAAGCGCAGGCCGGCCGTCCAGATGGCGAGCTCGACTCGGGCCTCCGTCGAGACCTGTCCGGAGGCCAGGACATGCAGGGCCGTCCTGTCGGTGGCGACCGGCTGAAGGGCGATCACCAGGACCTTGTCCCCGGCGTCGAGCTGCAGACAGAACGGAGAAAGCACGCTGATTTCGATTTCGGCCATGTGCGGCGGACAATTCGTGGCGAGTTGATCGCGGCAGAACTCGAGGGAGGCATCGACATAGAGGCTGCGCACGGACAGAAGGTCGTTGGGCAGAGCAGGCAGGGAAAGCTGGTCTGCGCTTTCCGACGGCGCCATCCAGATCAGTCCACCCGCTTCGGCAACGGCGAAGGTCGGCACCTTGATCGTCTTGGGCACATCGAGATCCGGATGCGCGGGAATATGGCGACACTGGCCGGCGCTGTCGTAGCGCCATCCGTGATAGAGGCAGGCAATCTGGTCGCCGCGCACGAAGCCGAAGCTGAGGCGCATGCCGCGGTGCGGACAGCGATCCTCCCAGACATGCGGCTTGCCTTCGTCGTCGCGCCAGACGACATATTCCACGCCGTCGATCCTCGTGCCGGCGGACGTCGCGGGCTCGATGGAGGTTGACAGGGCGACTGGAACCCAAGGGGTGGTATCTGTCATCTGAAAGATCTCCGGATCAGCCATGGGCATGATCCCTCCGTTCAATATCGAGAATGATGCAATCGTAAGGCCCGAGGCTGACGGCCATCTCAAAGGCGTCGATCAGCGGGTCAGGGCCGCTGACGGTCAATTCGCAAGCGGCGGCATCGCAGGTCCTGATCGTCAGCGCGAGGTCCAGACGGGCGGCGCGGTGTCTGGCAAAACCCAGGAAACTGTCCGACATGATCGCCCCGCGAAAGACGAAATCGCTGGTTGTGCGATTGCTTTTCCGGTCGCTGGGCTGGGGAATGTTGTTGCCTGACAATTGTACGCGCTCTATTTTTTGGGCAATCTAGCGGCGGGTTGCAGCGGGGTTCAAGCGGAATTTGCGCGTTCCCCAGATGAAGGAACACGAGAATGGCAGCAGGCGAAATCGATCGAGCATCACTCGACCAGTGGTACGTGATCGACACCGAAGCGGTCATTCCGGTTGGCCGCTCGTCCAATCGCCTGCTGGGCACGGATTTGACTGTGGTCAAGGAGGAGACCGGAGCGATCGCGGTGTTTGCCGAGGGGCGCGCCGAGGCGCTGGCTTTGCGCCATCGTTTCGGCTTCCTCTGGACCACGCTCGGAAATCCGGAACGCGAGATCTTTCCGCTGCCGGAGGCCGACGAGCCGGATCGTCGCTACGTGGCGTGCGGCGTGGTGACGGTGAAGGCGTCGGGTCTCCGCATCGTCGAGAACTTTCTCGACATGGCGCATTTTCCCTTCGTGCACACGGATGTTCTCGGCGCGGAGCCTTACACCGAGGTCGAGCAATATGATGTCGAGATCCGTCGGGACGCCGATGAGGTCTGGGCGACGAATTGCAAGTTCTTCCAGCCGCAGGCGGCATTTTCGGCAACCGACGGCATTACCACCCAGTACATGTACCGGGTGATGACGCCATTCACGACCATTCTCTACAAAACCTGCCCGAACTCGGACACGCGCTGGGATGTCATCGGACTGTTCGTGCAGCCGCTCGATCCGGACCGCTGCCGGGCCCATCCGATCATGTATCTGATCGACGATGTTTCGACGACGACGGAACTGGTGCATTTCCAGCAGCTCATCTTCCTGCAGGACCGGATCATTCTGGAAAACCAGAGGCCGGTTCTCCTGCCGCTTGAACCGCGCAAGGAAATCCCGACACGGGCGGATGCCTCGTCGATCGCCTATCGGCGCTGGCTGAAGGAAAAGGGCGTCACCTACGGCGCAACGACGGCGGCATAAGCCAAAGAAAAAGCCCGGAGGCGGTTGCCTCCGGGCCATTCCGATAGATGATCCGGTCGAGCTTAGTTCTTGCTCATCCAGTCGTCGATTTCGCGATCGGCCTCTTCCTGGGTCTTGCCATAAGCGGCTTGGATCTTGCCGGACAGTTCCTTGCGCTTGCCGGCGACCACATCGAGATCATCGCCGGTGAGCTTGCCCCACTGAACCTGGGCCTTGCCCTTGAACTGTTCCCAATTGCCTTCAACCTGATTCCAATTCATCGGAAATCTCCCGTGTCTTGTGTTTGATGAGAGGCTCGTGTCCTCGACATCTACAACGTGCCGGCGTCTCGGAAGTTCCGGTTTTGGCAACCGAAGAAAGAGCGTTCGGCGAGGGAACCGAAACGGCTTTCCCGCGTTGTCGTCCGGAACACAGGATCGTTGTGATCGCTCAAGACGCTCGAAGGAGGCTCCGGACATGGCGCTATCGACCACCAGCAAACGGAAGATCGAGGACACGGCAAATGATATTGCCGATCGCATCGAGGCGCTTGCTTCGACCGATGCATCGGCAACGCCCGCCGATATCCAGGCCGAACTCGATAACCTTCGTCGGGATCTGGCGTCGTTGACCAAGACGGTTGCGTCCTTCGGCAGCGGCAAGATCCGGGAAGCCGGCAGCGTGGCTAGCCAGTTGGGTGCCGATGCCGCCGAAACCTCGACGCAGTACGTCGAAGCGGCACGTGATACGCTGGTCGGCGTGGAGCAGGATCTGAAAGCGCAGGTGCAGGCCCATCCGTTCCAGTCGCTCGCGATTGCGGCCGGCATCGGCTATTTCTTCGCGTTGCTCAGCCGGCGTTGATCATGCTGCAATTAATGCAACACCTCGGTGTTCTGGTCTTCGGCAAGGTGCGGCCGACGGCGAGGCGCATGGCACGGTCCCTGATTGGGGCCGTGGTCGCGGGCATCTTCGGATTGACCGCCTATATCGCGCTGTTTCTGGCGCTCGGCATTTACCTGTCGCGGGCCTATGATCCGGTGACGGCCGCCTTGATCATTGCAGCAGTTACGGCATTCGCCGCTCTTGTTGTGGTCGGGGTAATTTCCGGGCTCAATCGGCGGTCGGAGCGACGGCTTCTGGCGCGGCAGAGGGCTGCACGGGCACAATTGCCGGATCCGGTGACGCTGCAGATCCTTGCGGGGCTTCCGACGATGATGCGCGGGAAATCGCTGTTTGCCACCCTGGCCATTGCTGCGGTTGTCTTTGCCATGGCCAAAAGCCAGGGGGCGGGCTCATCGAGGTCAGATGACGATTGAGAGCTTCGGCATTGAAGATCTTGACGATCCGGATCTTGATATGCCGCCTGGCGATATCCCGGGCTGGCCATTGAAGATGGTCGTTACTTCTTCGCCTTGATCTCGGCTTCATGAAGCCGTTCGAGCAGGTCGATCAGATGCGACGGGGTGCCTTCATCGATAATGGTGTCGTAATATCCGCGCAGTTTCGAGGCGATCAATGCATTGGAATTCTGGGCGTTGGAATTCTGGCCCTTGGAATTCTGGCCCTTGGTATTGGCAGATTTGCTTTTTTCGGGCTTGTCTTGGGGGCTCTTGGCCATCTTTGTCCAATTCCGTCAGTTCACTAGGCAGGAGCGAATAGCCTGATAACCTTTTTGATGCAAAAAAGTTCCGCTGCGATGGAACTATTTTTTGAGCCGAACGTTTTCAGCCGAGTCCGCACCCGTATTTCCATATGCGATTGGAGAAATGCATGTCCCTTACTGCCCGCGTCGCCGTACATCTTCCCTATCTGAGGCGGTATGCACGCGCCGTTACCGGTTCACAGACGTCAGGCGATGCCTATGTCGCCGCTGTTCTGGAAGCGCTGATTGCCGACATATCGATTTTCCCCGACAAGGGCGATGATCGAGTGGCGCTCTATAACCTGTTTGTGTCGATCTATGATTCAACCACGGTCGAGCTGCCGCCCATCACCTCCCCCTTCGCCTGGGAAAAGCGCGCCGCTGCCAATCTTGCGGCCGTTCCGACCCGTGCACGCCACGCCTTCCTGCTTGTCACGGTCGAGGGCTTCACAACCGCTGAAGCGTCGGCCGTTCTCGGTGTGAGCGAGGGCGAATTCAACACCTTCTTCAACGAGGCGTCGGCCGAGATTTCGCGCCAGGTCGCAACCGACATCATGATCATCGAGGATGAACCGCTGATCGCGCTCGACATCGAGCAGATGGTGGAAGATCTCGGTCACCGCGTGACGGGCATCGCCCGGACGCATAGCGAGGCGGTCGAGCTCTACAAGCGCACCAGCCCGAAGATGGTGCTGGCGGACATCCAGCTTGCCGACGGAAGTTCAGGTATCGATGCGGTTAACGATATCCTGAAGGTGGACACCATTCCGGTGATCTTCATCACGGCTTTCCCCGAGCGTCTGCTGACCGGCGAACGACCGGAACCCGCCTTCCTGGTCACGAAGCCATTCAACCCGGACATGGTCAAGGCTCTGATCAGCCAAGCCCTGTTCTTCAATGAACAGGTCGCTGAACAGGCGTGACACGCGGACAAATGCAATAAAGTCAGGGGCTTTGGATCAAGTGCTGGCGCATGGAGCGCCGGCGCTGATCCGAAGGGCCGAGCAACGGCGGAGCAGGACAGTTGGTACATCGATTGACATGGTTTGAACCTCAGCGCGGCGAGGAGCAATTGCGCGAGTTCTTCATAACCGCTCTTATCGATATGGGTGCCAGCCTGATCCTGCAGGACAAGGATGGAACCTATGTCTGCATCACCGCGCTTCCGCCCCAGTGGCGCCTGGAAGCCGGTGCGCGGCCGACGGACGTTTCCATCTTCGGGCCGGATATCGGCGAACGGCTGACAGAGTTGAAATCGACCCTGGTCAAGGCGGGCGACCGGGCCGACCTCGAGATCGAGGCCGGTGACGACAGCTTCTTCGAGTTTCGCTGCCGGCTGGTCGAAATGGCCGATGCCGAGCTGCACCTGATCACCGTTGTCATCGATCGCACCGAGGATCGCCGTCGCGAACGGCTGCTGCGGGCCTTGCTGCGCGAGGTCAGTCATCGGTCAAAAAATCTGCTGGCGATCATCCAGAGCATAGCGTCGCAAACGGCCCGCTATGCCGGAACGCTGGACATGTTTCTCGGCAAATTCCGCGGTCGATTGCATGCGCTGTCGCAATCGCAGGATCTGATCACCGACAGCAGTTGGCGGGGCGCTTATTTTCGAGATCTGCTGAAGCAGCAGGTAGACCGCTACGTTCAGGAAAATGCGGATCTGGTGCATGTTTCGGGCGACGATGTGCTTCTCACGCCGAACGCTTCGCTGCATATCGGGCTTGCCCTGCACGAACTGGTCGTCAATGCGGTCAGCCACGGCGACTTCCTGCAGCGCCGCCGGTCCATCGAGGTCACCTGCACGCGGCTGGATACGCCTGAAGGTCCCATGGTACGTATTCTCTGGGTCGAGCCCTTCGGGATGGCGAATGCCGAAGACATCAAGGCAGTCAAGACCAACAGGTTTGGCAGTACCGTTCTTGAACGGGTGGTGCCGTCGTCTGTCAACGGAACGGCAACGCACGAATTCGGGCAGGCAGAAATCCGCTACGAGCTGACCTTCCCGCTTGAGATCTTCGACTAGTTGCGATGAATTCATCCGGGGGCGGCCTTCCACACTCTCCAGACAATGGTGATTGATCATGCGCCTGTTCAGTTGTTCCAACTGTTCGAACGTCGTTCATTTCGAAAACAATGGCTGCGTCACATGCGGCTCGCGCCTGGCCTTCAGGCCAAGTGCGCTGGACATGGTTGCCTTGCGGCCGGACGGTAGCGCCGTTCTCAGCGATCCTGCAGAAAGCGGCTGGGCGGCTCATCCCTGTGCGAATGCCGATATCGGCGGATGCAACTGGCTGGTCGATGACAATGACGTCTCGGGCTTTTGTGTCGCCTGCCGGCACAATATGACCATTCCGGATATCTCGATTCCCGAGAACATCGCCAACTGGCAGAAAATCGAGCTCGCCAAGCGCAACCTGTTCTATTCCCTGCTGCGCTTCGATCTGCCGATGACGACCCGCGCCGAAGATCCCGCGCAGGGGCTCGGCTTCAAGTTTCTTGCCGACGAGGTCATCGCGACCGAGGAGGGGCCTGTGCTGACCGGCCATGAGGACGGCTTGATCACCCTCAACATCGCCGAAGCTTCGGATGTCGAGCGCGAAGCCCGGAGAGTTGCACTGGGTGAACCGTTCCGTACTCTGCTTGGCCATTTCCGTCATGAGGTCGGGCACTACTACTGGAATGTTCTGGTGCGCGACCGGGGCGAATATGATGCGTTTCGCGCAGCCTTTGGCGACGAGAGGGTCGACTATGGTGAGGCCCTCAAGCGGCACTATGCCGAAGGTCCGATGATCGGCTGGGAACTGAGCTACATTACCGCCTATGCGGCAAGCCACCCCTGGGAGGATTTCGCCGAAACGTTTGCCCACTATTTCCATATCGTAGATGCGCTCGACACGGCCGATGCGTTTGGTCTCAGAACCAGTCCTGAAGCCGATACGGACGTATCGGGGCTGACGCTGAGCAAGACGTTCGACAGCTATCGCAGCGGCAGCTCCGAGGCGTTGATCCGCGCCTGGGTACCACTGACGCTTGCGATCAACAGCATCAACCGCAGCATGGGCCAACACGACCTTTATCCCTTCATCCTGTCCGAGCCGGTTTTCGAAAAGCTCAGATACATTCATCAACTGATCCGCTCGGGTCGGATGTCCTGAAAGACGGCTGACGTCTAAATGCCAAAGACCCCGGAACTTCGGGGTTTTTCCCGCGTTAACATTTAAATAACGCGGAGATCAGTGATGAACACCCTGGCTGCTTTGATGGTAATCGTTGCTTGCCACGCACAAGACACTTCCTGTCTGGAAGAGCCAGTGGCGGTTATTTCCTACGAAACCGGCCAGGCTTGCCGGGTCGCGCTGCCGCAGCAAATGCGGAAGGCAGAACGTCTTGCCGGCGTCGTCTACGGTGACTGCATTCCTGTTGATGCCGAGCTTGTCGCTGGGCGGGACATCCATCGTTCGATTGATCCGGCCAAGCTTGCCAGCCTCGAAAAGCCCACAGATGCGCCGACGGTCGAGGCGCAGGCCATGATGCCGCAGGTTCCCGTCCGTATTCCCATTCCGCTTGAGCGTTTCCAGGAGGTCCGATGACAGACCCGGCTCGAAATCCTGACTATCCGCCAAACGTTGCAGTCGATCGTCAGACACTCGATATGGCGCAACGCGCGGGGCTTGATGCCGACCTCGGCTCCAAAGTCCCGCCGCGTTACGGCACATTTACGGTTGCCGTCATGGTCGGCATCCTGATCGCACTGCTCGCCGCGCTATTCTGGATCATTCGATAAAACTTGCATGCAAAGTAAAAAGGGGCCTCGCGTCGCGCGAGGCCCCTTTTTATATCCCGGTTTCTGATATTACGCCTGTCGAAACAGGCGCATTGCAAGAGAGATCAGGAAGAGGATGATGAAGATCGTGAAAAGGATCTTGGCGATACCGGCGGATGCACCAGCAATGCCACCAAAGCCGAGAACGCCGGCGATCAATGCAACGACGAGGAAGACGAGAGCGTAGTAAAGCATGATGTTTCTCCTGTTCTGGTGGCGGAAAAACGTCATGGACGCGGCTTTGTTCCATTCAGGTCGCCGACAACCCACCTAAATTCCACCGTCACTAAAAAAAGACATGTCAGGCGGAACCTATTGGCTTCGTAGCCGTTGTCCGCCAACAAAGAAACAGAGCCGTTGGAACACATGACACATGACTCAAAGAAACCGCCGGTGGCGAACGGGTTGCCCGGCGTGAGCGCCGTTCACCCCGGCGTATCGGCGCAATTGCGTGAGTATTATCAGTCGGTGCAGGAGGAGGGCATTCCGGAGCGTTTTCTGAACCTGCTCGAACGTCTGGACATGGCTGAACGACAGGCCGGCGATGGCCATCGGATCAAGGATACCACCCAATGACTGCTGACGATGAAGCGAACCAGCGCGCTTTCAAGCGCGACCTTCTCGCCGCCCTGCCAAACCTGCGTGCGTTCGCGGTGTCACTGACAGGGCGTCATCACGTGGCCGATGATCTGGTGCAGGACACCATCATGAAGGCATGGGCCAAGCAGGACCATTTCGAGCCCGGCAGCAACATGAAAGCCTGGCTGTTCACCATCCTGCGCAACGAGTTCTATTCGCAGATGCGCAAGCGTGGCCGCGAAGTGTCCGATACCGACGGCATCTTTACTTCGCAACTGTCCACGCACCCGCAACAATACGGTTCGCTGGACCTGCAGGATTTCAAGCGGGCGCTTGACCAGTTGCCCAGCGACCAGCGCGAGGCGATCATCCTGGTTGGTGCTTCCGGTTTTGCCTATGAGGAAGCAGCCGAAATCTGCGGCTGTGCTGTCGGCACCATCAAAAGCCGCATCAACCGTGCGCGCAACAAGCTGCAGGAAATTCTCGGTGTCAGCGGGGAAGGGGACTACGGCCCCGATGCACACAGTTCAGCGGTCACCAAGAAAGCCTTCGCCCTTTGACGATGCGCCTTGCCGCTTTGCCTGGGTCACTGCGTCTGCCAGTGCCTCAGGCTGCGGCGGCTTGGTGACGAACGGGTAGTCTGTCCGGCTTGTGCCGCTCTGCGGGAACTGGTCATAGGAGGACAGGAAGACAGGGTTGGCACCGGCCGCCTCGATCATGCGGCCACGCACAGTATTGAGGTTGTCGTTGGGGGCTGCGTCCAGAATGACGACATCGAAGGGGCTTCTCGAGAGTTCGCTTTCAAGCCGTGTGAGAGGGACGATCGTCACCTCGCAGGCCAGCGTTTCAGCGAGGATCCTTTCGACCTCCATCGCAATCAGATATTGGTTCTCGGCAATGAGAACGCGAAGCGACGGGTTTTGCATGACTAATCCTTTTTCCAGAACCGCTTATGGTGCCGGGCTTCTCCATCGTCATTTAAAAAAGACATGTGCGGCGTTGGTTGTGTTCCTGTGAGGGAACAAACTGGCAAACAAACGAGGTAATCCCATGGCCGGGGAAACTCGCCTGAATCCGGTTCGCGTCAGCTGTTACGAATGTCCCTTGCGGCGCATGCCGCATTTTCGAACCTTTACGGAGGACGAGCTGGAATTCGTCGCGCAGTTCAAGCGCGGCGAACTGATGGCCGATCCGGGAACAACGGTTCTGGTCGAAGGCGCCCGCAGTGCGCATCTCTACACCGTCCTGTCCGGCTGGGGCTTCCGCTACAAGATCCTTGAGGACGGCCGTCGGCAGATCCTCAACTACGTGGTGCCTGGCGACATGATCGGGTTGCAGGGGGCGGTGATGGCCGAAATGCAGCATTCCGTCGAGGCGATGACGCCGATGAAGCTGTGTGTGTTCGAGCGCAGTCGTCTGTTCAGCCTGTTTGAGCGCCATCCCGGCCTTGGTTTCGATCTGACATGGCTCGCGTCACGGGAGGAGACAATCCTCGATGAGCATCTGCTGAGCATCGGTCGGCGCTCGGCGATCGAACGTGCGTCTTACCTGTTGGCGTTCCTGTTCGAACGGGGACGCATCGCCGGTCTGCTCGATGACGTTCGCCGCCATATTCCCATCACCCAGACACACTTTGCCGACACGCTCGGGCTGTCCATCGTTCATACCAACAAGACGCTGAAAAAGCTGTCCGATCGCGGCTATATCCTGTGGCGTGACAGAGGCTGCGAAGTTCTGGATCCGGAGGGGCTGCAGGCGACCGCGCGCTGGACGCCGGGCGATCCCCGGATGCGGCCTTTCATCTGATGCGAGATGCGGCCTGGACAGATAGATAGATGGTGCACATGAAATCGGCCGGCTCGTTGGAGCCGGCCGATTTCGTCTGGTCGCACGGTTTGCCTTATCAGGCGACGATGAGCACGCCGGTAAACAGAGCGATGATCAGGATCACCAGAACGATGAAAATCAGAATCTTGGCAATTCCGGCAGAGGCTCCGGCCACGCCGCGAAAACCGAGAAGGCTCGCAACGGCGGCAATCAGAAGCAAGATCAGGATCCAGTGCAGCATGGTCATCTCCGTTTGATTAAATTCGAACAGGTAACCGACAGGTGCCGCAATTGTTCCATTTTCGCGCCGGCCGCTGAATTGTGCGGCGCAACAAAAATCGTTTTAAGCTATTCCCAATGCGACAAAAACCGACACTTGCGCCGCCAAGCGTACTAGACAGCCGCGCGTGCATCTGATCGTTTCCGCCGTGAAGAGTCCCTGCGACTTTTGGTGGAGGGATTGGGCTTGATGGAGCGAGGTTCGAGAGGGAGATGGGTTTGAAGATCGGTTCGCCTAGGGAAATTTACGGGGGAGAGGCGCGCGTCGCGATGACGCCGGATAGTGCCGTCCAGCTGCAAAAGCTCGGTTACGAATGTTTGATCGAGACCGGCGCCGGCAAGGCAGCCGGCTTTTCGGACGAGGCCTATCGTGCCGCCGGCGTCACCGTCGTTGAAGGCGCCGAGGCGCTCTATTCGGCATCCGATGTGATCGCCAAGGTTCGTCCGCCGGAGACGGCAGAGGTCAATCGACTGTCTGCCGGAAAGACGCTGATCTCGTTCTTCTACCCGGCTCAGAACGCCGATCTGCTCGAGCAGTCGAAATCGACCGGTGCCAATGTGATCGCCATGGACATGGTGCCGCGTATTTCGCGCGCCCAGAAGATGGACGCGCTGTCTTCGATGGCCAATATCGCCGGTTACCGCGCGGTGATCGAGGCGGGCAACAATTTCGGCCGGTTCTTCACCGGCCAGGTAACGGCTGCCGGCAAGGTGCCGCCGGCCAAGGTCCTGGTCATCGGCGCCGGCGTCGCCGGTCTTGCCGCGATCGGTACGGCGACCTCGCTCGGTGCGATCACCTATGCCTTCGACGTGCGTCCGGAAGTGGCCGAGCAGATCGAATCGATGGGTGCGCAGTTCGTCTATCTGGCGTTCGAAGACAGCCAGGACGGTGCCGCGACCGGCGGCTATGCGGCACCTTCGTCGCCGGAATTCCGCGAAAAGCAGCTTGCCAAGTTCCGCGAGCTTGCGCCCGACATGGACATCGTCATTACCACGGCGCTGATCCCCGGCCGTGACGCGCCCAAGCTCTGGCTGGCCGACATGGTTGCGGCGATGAAGCCCGGTTCGGTCGTGATCGATCTTGCCGCCGAGCGTGGCGGCAATTGCGACCTGACGGTTGCCGACCAGAAGATCGTCTCGGACAATGGCGTCACGATCGTCGGCTATACCGATTTCCCAAGCCGCATGGCGGCCCAGGCCTCGACGCTTTATGCGACCAATATCCGCCACATGATGACCGACCTGACCCCGGCCAAGGATGGTGCGGTCGTTCACAACATGGAAGACGACGTCATTCGCGGCGCGACCGTTGCCTTCCAGGGTGGGATCACTTATCCCCCGCCGCCACCGAAGATCCAGGCGATCGCGGCTGCAAAGCCGAAGGAGAAGATCAAGGAGCTGACGCCGGAGGAGAAGCGGGCCAAGGAAATTGCGGCGTTCAAGACGCAGACCCGCAATCAGGTCGGGCTGCTGGTGCTTGCCACGGCGCTGCTGCTTGTCGTCGGTGCCTACGCGCCGGAAAGCTTCATGTCCCACTTCATCGTCTTTGTCCTGTCCTGCTTCATCGGCTTCTCGGTGATCTGGAATGTCAGCCACTCCCTGCACACGCCGCTGATGGCGGTGACCAATGCCATTTCCGGCATCGTCATCCTGGGTGCGCTGCTGCAGGTCGGCTCCAGCAATTGGCTGGTGGTGATCCTGGCGGCTTTGTCGGTGCTGATCGCGACGATCAATATCGTCGGCGGCTTCCTCGTGACACGGCGCATGCTCGCCATGTTCCAGAAGTCGTGATCGGGGAGGGGAAAAGACTATGACAATCGGTATCGTTTCTGCGGCCTATATTGCCGCTGCTGTTCTCTTCATCCTTTCTCTCGGCGGTCTGTCCGGCCAGGAAAGCGCCAAGCGCGCCGTCTGGTACGGCATTGTCGGCATGGGGCTCGCCGTCATCGCCACGGTTTTCGGCCCGGGTGTCGGCAACTGGTTCATCATCCTTGTGATGATCGCCGGTGGTTCGGTCATGGGATACTACGTCGCTGCCCGCGTGCAGATGACGGAAATGCCGCAGCTGGTTGCGGCGCTGCACTCTTTCGTCGGCCTAGCCGCCGTGTTCATCGGCTATAATGCCGAACTGGAACTCAGCACGGTGCTGGCGCTGAAGGCGGCGGGCGGCGACCTGTCGACGCTGGCCGGCTTTGCCGAAAAGCTCGCACACAAGGACATGGTGGAAATCGCCATTCTCAAGGTCGAGGTCTTCCTCGGCGTGTTCATCGGCGCGGTCACCTTCACCGGTTCGGTCATCGCCTTCGGCAAGCTTGCCGGCAAGGTGGACGGCAAGGCGAAGAAGCTGCCGGGCGGGCATTTCCTCAATGCAGGCGCGGCTCTCGGGTCGATCATCCTGCTGGTGATGTTCTTCAACGGCGCGGGCATCTGGACGCTGGTGCTGATGACGCTTCTTGCCTTCTTCATCGGCTATCATCTGATCATGGGCATCGGCGGCGCCGACATGCCTGTCGTCGTGTCGATGCTCAACAGCTATTCCGGCTGGGCCGCGGCTGCCATCGGCTTTTCGCTCGGCAACGATCTCCTGATCGTCACCGGCGCGCTGGTCGGCTCTTCCGGTGCGATCCTGTCCTATATCATGTGCAAGGCGATGAACCGCTCGTTTGTCTCGGTCATTCTCGGCGGCTTCGGCGGCACGACAGGGCCGGCGATGGAGATCGAGGGCGAACAGATCGCCATCGATGCGGAAGGCGTCGCCAACGCACTGAACGATGCCGACAGTGTCATCATCGTGCCGGGCTATGGCATGGCGGTTGCCCAGGCGCAGCAGGCCGTGTCGGAGCTGACCCGCAAGTTGCGGGCCGCCGGCAAGACCGTGCGCTTCGCCATCCATCCGGTGGCCGGGCGTCTGCCGGGCCACATGAACGTGCTGCTCGCCGAAGCCAAGGTGCCCTATGATATCGTCATGGAAATGGACGAGATCAACGACGACTTCCCGACGACAGACGTCGTCATCGTCATCGGCTCCAACGACATCGTCAATCCGGCGGCCGAGGAAGACCCGAACAGCCCGATCGCCGGCATGCCCGTGCTGCAGGTGTGGAAGGCCAAGCAGGTCTTCGTTTCCAAACGCGGCCAAGGCACAGGCTATTCCGGCATCGAGAATCCGCTGTTTTACAAGGACAACACGCGGATGTTCTATGGCGACGCGAAGAAGTCGGTGAGCGAGTTGCTACCGATGATCAAGTAAACTTCGGCTTACTTCGAAATGTACAAAGCCGGGCTGCGAGGCCCGGCTTTTCTTTTTGTACCTGTCTACCCTGACGTCAAAGGAGCCAGCAGTTTTGGCCGCAGGAAGCCGGTACGTCAGACATCTGCCTTGAACGTCTGTTTCTGGCTGCCCAGACCTTCGATGCCGAGTTCGACGACATCGCCGGCTTTCAGGAAGCGTTGCGGCTTCATGCCGAGACCGACGCCGGGGGGCGTGCCGGTCGAGATGACGTCGCCGGGATGCAGGGACATGAACTGGCTGAGATAGGAGACCAGGTGGGCGACGCCGTATACCATGGTCTTCGACGAGCCGTTCTGCATGGTCTGGCCATTGACCTTGAGCCACATGCCGAGGGCCTGCGGATCGGCAATTTCGTCCTTCGTCACCAGCCATGGGCCGATCGGGCCGAAGGTGTCGCAGGACTTGCCCTTGGTCCACTGACCGGCGCGCTCGGTCTGGAAGGCGCGTTCCGATACGTCGTGGGACACGCAGTAGCCGGCGACATAGTCCATGGCTTCGGCTTCCGAGACATATTTCGCCGTCTTGCTGATGACGACGCCGAGTTCGACTTCCCAGTCGGTCTTCTCAGAGCCGCGCGGGATCAGCACGTCGTCGTTCGGGCCGCAGATGGCGGAGGTCGCCTTCATGAAGATCACGGGTTCAGGCGGAACCTGCGCGCCGGTCTCGGCGGCATGGTCGGAATAGTTGAGGCCGATGCAGATGAATTTTCCCGTGCCGGCGACACAGGCGCCTATGCGCTCGGCACTGATTTCCGGCAGGCTTGCCGGATCAAGGGCGGCGATCCTGGCGAGGCCTTCCGGCGAGATGGCGCTGCCGCCGATGTCGGCGACATGGCCGGAGAGATCGCGGATCTTGCCGTTTTTGTCCTGGAGGGCCGGCTTTTCCTGGCCGAGTGGGCCGACGCGCATGAGTTTCATTTGTCTGGGTTCCTTTCCTGCTGAGTGGAGCGCGTGCGGCGCCCTCTGCTTTATTGTCGCGCGGTCGCAAAACCTGCCACATCATTCGGGTTTTTGTCAGATGCCCCAGCCGCCGTCGATCGAATAGGCCTGGCCTGAAGTATAGGTGGCGCCGGCGAGATAGACGGCCAGGTCGGCGATTTCTTCCGGCGTGCCGAGGCGGCCCATCGGCTGGCGGGCGATGAAGGCGGCGCGCGCTTCGTCGTAGTTGCCCTGTGCCTTCATGCGATCCTGCAGCGACGGGCTCTCGACCGTGCCCGGGCAGATGGCGTTGCAGCGGATGCCCTGCGTGACATAGTCGGCGGCGACGGATTTGGTCAGGCCGATGACGGCGGCCTTGGTGACGGTATAGGCGCAGCGGTTCGGCACGCCCTTGATCGAGCTTGCGACCGAGGCCATGTTGATGATCGAGCCACCGCCCCGCTCGAGCATAGACGGCAAGACGGCGCGGATGGTGCGGATCATGGCGCGGACATTGAGGTCGAAGGCAAAGTCGAGGTCCTTGTCGGCCATGTCGAGCACCGAACCCGAATGGACGAAACCGGCGCAGTTGAACAGGATATCGAATGGGCCGGAGGCCGCGATGACGGCGTTCACCGCGTCATCCTTCAGCACGTCGAGAACCCTGGTCTCAATTCCCCTTTCGCCATCGAGGCTTTTCAGGGCGTCGGCATTGATATCCGTGGCAACGACACTGGCGCCGGCCTCAGCGAAAGCCAGAGCGCTGGCGCGGCCGATGCCCTGGCCGGCGGCCGTGATCAAAACGCGTTTGTCCTGCAGGGGTAGTCTCATCTTCCTTGCGTCCTCTCGCTTGTGGTCGAACCATTTTACGCAGCTGCGGCTCCCTTGCCGCCCCGCGCTCCCCTCCGGGCTCCAGCCTTCGACCACTCCTGCGCCCCGCCCTGCACACCGCTCGATCAGTGCTGCGCAAAACACGGGGCCGCTCCCAATATGCGTTCATATGGGTTGCATAAAACGATCGCCAATGCGAGCCTAATTCACAGACAAAGCACCTATTCATGAATCGCATGGCAGACGCAGAGTGCTGCAAGGGGGCAGGGTTGACTGAGGCCGAGCATGAACAAGACCGCTACCGGGCGCCCGCTCTCGACAAGGGGCTCGATATCGTCGAGCTGCTGGCGGGTGTCGACGGCGGCTTGACCCAGGCGGAGATCGCCAAGCGGCTGGACCGCAGTCCGAACGAGTTCTATCGCATGCTCGATCGCCTCGTGCGCCGTGGCTACGTGGCGCGGCTCGACGGTGATCGGTTTGCACTGACGCTGAAGTTGTTCGGCCTTGCCCAGATGCATGTGCCGACGCGCCGGCTGGCCTCGTTTGCCATGCCGTTGATGCGTGAACTCGGCGAGACGTCACGCCAGGCCAACCATCTCGTCGTCTATGACCGCGGCAACCCGGTGGTCATTGCCCAGCAGGAAGCGCCCGGATACTGGGGGATTTCCATCCGGATCGGCTCCCGAGTCGGCTTGTTCGACACCGGTTCCGGTCACGTCCTGCTTGCCTTTCGCAGCAAGGATGCGCGGGCGATGATGGTGTCCGAACATGTCGGCAGCGGCGGCGAAGGCGATCGCATGACGCCGGCATTCGAGGCGCGGCTGAACCAGGTGGTGGCGCGTGGCTACGAAATGATGCCAAGCGCCCAGACCGCGGGCGTCATCAACCTGACGGCACCGATCGTGATTGCCGATGGAACGGCCATTGCCGCATTGACGGTGCCCTATATCACCCTGATCAACACGCCCGGTGCGCCGGATATCACCAACACGATCCAGCTCCTGCTCGCCACCGCAAAGCGGCTTTCTGATCTTGCCGGAGCCGGCATATCGAGCCAAGAGTAGTTCACCGCGGAATTTGCCGTTTACCAGTGGGCAGTTTACGTGTGGCCAGTCGGCGCTTTGGAGGAGGCACCCATGATCATCGATACCCATCTGCATCTGATCTATCGCGACTGGTTGCGCTATCCGTGGCTGAAGGACGTGCCGGCGCTCGACGCGGACTTTACCTATGAGCGTTATGCGCGCGAGGCCCGCCGACTCGGCATCAGCGCGGTGCTTCACATGGAGGTCGATGTCGATGCCGTCGACATGGCAGCCGAGACGGAGATGGTACAGTCGATCTCGCACAAGCCCGGCAACATGATCCGGGGCGTGATTGCCGCCTGCCGGCCGGAGGAGGAGGATTTCCCCGCCTATCTGGAGCAGCAGCGCGGCAATCGCTTCGTCAAGGGTTTCCGCCGCGTGCTGCATGTCGTGCCTGACGATGTCTCCGAAGGCGCTCTGTTTCGTGAAAACATCAAGCGCCTGTCCGGCACGGGACTGACCTTCGACCTCTGCATGTTGCCGCATCAGATCGACAAGGCAAAGGCACTGGTCGATCTCGCTCCGGACGTGACATTCATCCTCGATCATTGCGGGGTTCCTGATATCAAGGGCAATGGCTATGACGTCTGGAAAGATGGCATTAGCGAGATCGCCAGGCGTGACAATGTCCGCGTCAAGATTTCAGGCATCCCGGCCTATGGCGATCTGGAAAACTGGACGCTCGATGACATGAAGCCCTATTTCGAGCATGTCATCGCAGCCTTCGGTTTCGATCGCGCGGTCTGGGGTTCGGATTGGCCGGTGTGCACGCTGGGCGGCGGGCTTTCCACCTGGGTCGCAACGACGCAGGCGCTGTTGTCCGGCGTCAGTCTCGAGGACAGGCAGGCGTTGTTTGCCGACAATGCGAAGCGCTTGTGGAGGCTTTCCTAGCCTTCTCCAGCCATGCTGCTGTCGGCCATCATGCGGCGCAGGTAGCCGCGCATGGCGATGATCAACGCCTCGACATCGTCATTGGAGGCAGACTGATCCTGCAGGGCGTAGCTCTGCAGGATGATGCCATCGATACCGATCAGGATCTGGCGGGCGACGGCACGGCCGATGCGCCAGCGCTCGCCGGTGAGCTGGTCGTTGTCGGCAAAGACAAGATGGCCGTAAAAATCGATATAGGCATTGTACTGGCGCGCCGCGAGCCATTCGGAGCCTTTTGTCCTAAGCGCATAGAGGGTCAGTTCCGTCTGGGCGATCTGCTTGGAGCGCGTGTGCTGGATGTAGCGCCAGCTGGCGCGGATCAGCGCCTCGACCCGGTCTTCGGGATTTTCCGGCAAGGGTTCATCCCGCTGATAGGCATTGTCCATGTCGGCAATCAGGTCTTCGAGCACGGCCAGCAGCAGGCTTTCCTTGCTGTCGAAATAATAGTGCAAGGTGGCGAGCTTGACGCCGGCGCTTTCTGCGATGCGACGGGTGGTGAGCGCGCCCATGCCGCCGTCCTCCAGGGCATCCATTGCGCCCTTGATGATCCGCGCACGCGTCTCAAGGCCCTTGCGGGTCGCGCCAGCCGGCCGGCCGCGCTGGCTTTCGTCGCCGCGCGGCAGTTTGGTTGCGGTCTCGTCCTCGTCCGGCGGCCTGCTGCTCATGAGTGTCCTATCGTGCCTCGTAGGTGATGCGGCCGTCGCAGATGGTAACAACCGGAGTGAGATTGACTATCTCGGCAACGGGTCGCATTTCGATATCACCTGACAGCATGACAATGTCGGCATAATAGCCGGCTTTCAGCAGGCCTTTCCGGTCTTCCATAAACTCCACCCAGGCGCTGGTGCGCGTATAGGCGGCAAGCGTCTGGGCCAAAGTCAGCCGGTGATCCGGCATGTCGTCACGCCAGGGTGCACGGATCATCGCGTCGGTGATGCAACTGAGCGGCGGGAGCGGCGAAACCGGCCAGTCGGTGGCAAAGACGATGGTCGCGCCGGCATCGACCAGAAGCTTCCAGGCGAAGGCATATTGCCAGCGATCCTCACCGATATAGGTCAGGTAAGGTTCCAACGGCAGGCCGGCCGAGCCGGGTGGATGGGTCGGTTGCATCGAGGCGACGGTGCCGAGTTTCGCGAAGCGTGGCACGTCGTCGGGATGCACCACCTCGATATGTTCGACCCGGTTGCGGCTGTCGCGCCGGCCATTGGCGTTGATCGCCGCCTCGTAGCCGTCGAGCACCATGCGTACCGCGCCGTCACCGATGGCATGCACGGTGACCGGCAGGCCGAGCCGGTCAGCTTCGACGGCAATGGCGTTGAAGTGTTCGGCTGAAAACAGTGGTTCTCCCTTCCAGCCGGGCTTGTGGCTGTAATCGTCGACAAAGACCGCCGTCTCGCCTTCGGTCACGCCATCCATAAACATCTTGACGAAGTTGCAGCGCAGCTTGTCTGAGTTGAAGCGTGCGCGCCAGAGCGCTGCCTTGTCAGCCAGATCGCTGAGTGGCATGAAGTTCTTCATGTGGTAGGGCATGCGGACGCGGACCGGAAGGCCCTCGGTATCCTCGATCTCCTGCAGCATTTCCAGCTGGTAGAGGCTGCCGTCCATGTTCTGGATCGAGGTAATGCCTTGCGATGCGCAATAGGCGAGGCCCTTTTTCAGAACCGCGATGTCCGTTGCCCGCTCCTCCGGCGTTACATGCGCCGGGTCGCCGCCGGTCGCGCTGCCGAGCATTTCGCGTCCGCCGGTTTCACTGAGTGCCATCACGGGGCTGAAAGCATTGGTCTCGCGCAATTCGCCGGCGGCAAGTCCGTCGGGCCCCATCACGATCTCGTTGCCGATGCCGACGTCGCGGCCCTCCAGGATGCCGGCCTTTTTCAGCGCAGCGGTGTTGGCCCAGGCGGTGTGGCGATCCGGCGCCATCATCACGAAGGGCCGATCGGGGATGATCGCATCGAGATGGTGGCGGGTGACGCGCTCGTCCTCCGACAGGATCGTATAGTCGGCATAAAGTCCTTCAAGCAGGGGCTTGTCGGGATTTTGCTCGGCATAGGCGCGAATGGCATCCTTAAGCGCATCAAAACCCTTAACGCCCATCAGCGACAGCTGGCTGAGGCCGACCGAGCCGCCGAAAATGTGCATATGCGCTTCGTTGAAGCCGGGCAGGACCGATGCGCCACCAGCATCGATCATCCGGGTGGCGGGCGCGCAATGGGTCATGATCTCGGCATCGGTGCCCACGGCCAGAATGCGGTTTCCGGCGAGGGCAATCGCCTGCGCCTTCGGCATGGCGTCGTCCATGGTCAGGACGCGTGCATTGTGAATGATGATATCGGCAGGGATGCTCATGATGCTGTTACTTTCGCTCGCTGCGCTCAATCAGGCTTGATAGGTGATCCGTCCATCGCAGATGGTGATCGCGGCGCGGACTTTTGCCATGATCTCGTTGGGTGCGACGGTTTCGATATCGGTCGACAGGACCACGACATCGGCGAGAAAGCCGGGTTTCAGCCTGCCCTTTCGGTCTTCCATGAATTCGACCCAGGCGCCGATCGCCGTATAGGCCTCAAGCGATTCCTCGAGCGAGAAGCGCTGGTCGGGCAAGCCGTCCTTCCAGGGTTTGCGGGTCAGGGCATCCTGGATGCACTGGAAGGGCGAAACCGGCGAGACCGGCCAGTCGGAGGCAAAGACGACCGGGGCGCCTACCTCCTTCATCGTCCGCCAGGCATAGGCATATTGCCAACGGTCTTCGCCGATCTTTGCGGTGGTGGGTTCTGCCGGGAAGCAGGTGCCGCCCGGATAGTGCACCGGCTGCATCGAGGCGACGATGCCAAGGGTGGCAAAGCGCGGAATGTCGTCCGGGTGAATGATCTCGATATGCTCGATGCGGTGGCGGTTGTCCTGTTTGCCATTTGCCGCGAGCGCGGCCTCGTAGCCGTCGAGGGTCTGGCGGATGGCGGCGCTGCCAATGGCATGCACGGCGACCTGTAGGCCGAGGGCATCGGCCCTTGTGGCAATCGCGTTGAAGGCGTGTGGGGAGAACAGTGGTTCGTAGTCATAGTCGGGGCGATCGCCATAGCCGCCGAGCATATAGGCGGTCTGGCTGTCGAGCACGCCATCCATGAACACCTTGACGAAGTCGCCGCGCACCATGTCGGTGGCGAATTCCTTCTTCCATTCGGCGGCCTTGTCGAGTTCGCCAAGGTCCATGAAGTTTTTCATGTGGAAGGGGATGCGGATCCGGCAGGGCAACTCGCCGGCCTGTTCCAGATCGCGCATCAGGCGCAACTGGTAGTGATTGCCATCGAAATTCTGGATCGAGGTGACGCCCCAGGATGCGCAGTAGTTCAGCCCCGCCTTGAGGATTGACCGGTCGAGTGCGTATTGCTCCGGGGTCACTGTTTCCGGGTCCATGCCGGTGACCATGCCCAGTTCCTCGCGGCCACCGGTCGAGGCGAGTGCCGCGACCGGGCCGAAGGCATTGCCTTCTCGCAATTCGCCGCTGGCCAGGCCGTCGGCCCCCATGACAACTTCGTTGCCGATGCCGACATCCTTGCCGTACAGAAGGCCTGCCTGCTGCAGAGCCTTGGTGTTGGCCCATGCCGTATGGTGGTCGGGTGCGAACATCATGAAGGGGCGGTCGGGCAGGATGGAGTCGAGATGCTGGCGGGTTACCGGTTCACCGAGGCCGATGATCGAATAGTCGGCGGAAAAGCCCATCAGCAGCGGTTCATCGGGATTGGCGGCCGCATAGTCAAGGATTGCGGTCTTCATCTGGTCGATACCCTGGATGCCGTGCAGGTTGAGTTGGCGCAGCGACACGGAGCCCGGGAAAATATGCATATGCGCTTCGTTGAAGCCGGGCAGGACCGTTGCGCCATTGGCATCGATGACGCGGGTTGCTGCATCGGCAAGTGCGTCGATCTCGGGTGCGGAACCGACCGCCAGGATCCGGTTTCCGAGAAGTGCAATCGCTTCAGCGCGCGGTTTGGCTGGGTCCATCGTCAGCACGCGGGCATTGGTGATGATCAGGTCGGCGGTCTGGGACATGGCGGTCATTCCGGTTGTCAATAATTCGGGTCAGGCGTTTCTCAGGCGTTCAGGCCGCTGAGGGCGCGGAAAAAGGCGAAATTGTCCTGCTTCAACTCGTCATCCAGCGGGTTGGGCTGGGACGAGAGCTTGACGATCACTGTCTCGGTGGACGGATCGACATAGAGCCACTGGCCATGGATACCGATGGCGCAGAAGGCGCCATCCGCCTCGCCACTCTGGTACCACTGGCTTCGGTAGCGTCCGTTCGGCAAAAGGTTGGGCTTGCCGTCCACCCAGGATTGATGGTCCCCGGCTTGCAGCATGTCGGCGACCCAGGCTTGCGGCACCACCTGCTGGCCATCGACCAGACCATTGTTGCGCACCATTTCGCCGACGCGGGCGAGATCGCGTGCGGTCACCGAGACACCGCCGGCTGCGCGGGCCGAACCTTCGGTATCCACGGTCACGCTGGCGTGGTTCTTCGCGCCGAGCGGTTTCCACAGGCGCTCGGAAAAAACCTCGGCATAACGCTTGCCGGTGGCGCGCTCGACCAGGATGCCGAGCAGGTCGGAATTCGGCGATGCGTAGAAATGCGCGCCGCCATGGGCATGATCCGCCTTTTTCAGGGTGAGCAGAAAGGCAAGCAGCGTCTCGGTCGGCGTTTCCGGATCGGCGGGGTTCCACAGCGTCGCGCGGCGATAGCGGGCATAGGCGCCATCGGTGTTGAGATAGGCTTCGTCGAATGCCAGGCTGACGCGCATGTCGAGCACGTCGCGGATCGTGCAGTCGCCATAGGCGGAGCCCTCCGCTTCGGGCAGAAGGCTGGTCACCGGCTTGTCCGGATCGATCAGTCCATCGGCTTCAAGGTTTGCCATCAAGAGCGCGGTCAGCGACTTGCTCACCGAAAAGACGATATGCGGCTGGTTGACCTCGGCATGCGGCGCATAGTGCTCGGCAATCACCTGTCCGCTGCGCATCATGACGAAGGCATCCGTGTGGGCATAGGCGAGAAAGTCGCGGGCCGTGCCATGGCCGGCGAGGCCGGTGTCCATCGGACGGTCGAGCAAAGGTGACTGGTGCAATGCCGTTTCCGGCTGCTCGGCTGCGGCGTGGATTGCTGCACTCGGCACCACTTCGGCCGCATGGGCAAAGCTCCAGCGGCTGAACGGGGCCGTGCGCCAGTTGGCAAGGGACACGGCGCTGCGTTCAAAGCCGTGCGCCCTGGCAAAATCGGTGGTCATGGAAATGCTCCTCCAGACGGGAGCGCCGTGCGGCGCTCCCGCTGGTCATTGTCGTCAGTTGAGTGTCGGACCGGCTTACTTCTGCACTTCGGTCCAGATCTTGGAGTAGAGTTGCTGGACTTCCGGGTCGCAAGCGATGAGGAACTCGCCTGCTGCTTCGAATTCAGTTGGGACCACCAGTTCCGGTGCCGTCTGCATGTCAGCCGGCAGGAATTTCTCCGAGCCCTTGATGCCGTTGGCGTATTTCGCGAAGGCGGAAATCATCGCGGCATTTTCCGGATCCATGATGAAGTTCATGAACAGCTTGGCATTTTCCGGGTTTTTTGCATCCTTCAGGATGGCAACGCTGTCCATGAAGAAGGGGAAGCCCTCCTTCGGGTAGCCGAACTTGATGTCGGCGTTCTTGGCGCGCGAGCGCATGATGGCGCCGTTCCAGTAGTAGACGGCCGAATAGTCGCCGGCGGGTAGCTTCTCGGTGACGCTGTAGTCCATGGCCAGCCACTTCGCTTTTGCTTCGACAAGCTTGTCGCGCGTCTTGCGCAGCACGTCCTTGTCCATCGTGCACCAGTCACCGCCGAAGTACTTGATCGTGGCGAAGAGCACGTCGTTCATTTCCGGTGCGACATTGATCTTGCCGGCCAGTTCCGCCGGCGGATCGAGGAAGATTGCCGAGGTGTTGATGTCACCCTTATAGACCGAGGTGTTGACGCCGATGCCGGTCAGGCCCCACTGCCACGGAACAGTGTAGTGACGGCCCGGGTCCCAGGCGACGTCGATCCAGCGCGGATCGACATTCTTGAAGTTTTCCATCTGGTCGGGACGCGCTTCGACAAGCAGGCCTTCCTTGACCCAGATCGGCACGTAGTTCGCCGAGGGCACGACGATGTCGAAGCCGTGGCCGCCGGCGCGTACCTTGGCCAGCGCCGTATCGTTGGAATCGTAGTCGGTGACCGTCACCTTGACGTCGAATTGCTGTTCGAACTTCTTGATCAATTCGGGGCTGGTATAGTCACCCCAGTTGTAGATGTTGAGTTCGCCGGCAGCAGAAGCCGCACCGGCGAAGGCAAGCGTCGCGATCAGCGCTGTTGCGGTTGTCGTCATCCATTTCATTGTCATTCTTCGTTCCTCTCTGTTGTTATGACGTCGAATTACTGTTGCTTTCGCCTGTTGACGATGAAGACGATGATCACAAGCGCTGTCGACAGCGCCAGGAAGACCGTGGCAATCGCGTTGATTTCGGGCGTGGTCTCGCGCCGCAGCTGACCCAGCATGTAAGTCGGCAGGGTGTCCTGCCCGCCGGATTTGACAAATTCAGTGATGACGACGTCATCGAGCGAAATGACGAAGGCCAGCATGAAACCGGCGATCAGGGCGGGGCGCAGCAGCGGGAAGGTCACATGGCGGAACGCCATCCAGGGGGTGGCGTAGAGGTCTGCGGCTGCCCGCTCCAGCGTCAGGTCCATGCTCTCCAGCCGCGCCCTTATCGGCAGATAGGCGAATGGAATGCAAAACGCGGTATGCGCTGCGATCAGGTAGCCGAGGCCGGAATAGCCGGTCCAGACCTTGATCCGGGAGAAGACGATCAACAGCGCCACGGCCGTGACGATTTCCGGAACCATGATCGGTTGATTGATCAGCGCATATTTGAAGGTCAGGCCGCGATAAGGCTCGGTCCGGGTGGTGGCAAGCGCTGCCATGGTGGCGGCCATCGTCGCAAGCGTCGCGGCCCAGACCGCGATGATCAGCGACCGGATGGCGGCATCCTGCACGGCAGAGTTCTGCCAGGCGGCTTCAAACCAGCGCAGCGAGAACCCGTCCCAGTGGGACAGGGATTCCGCACCGTTGAAGGAATAGGCGACGAGCGCGCCGATCGGCAGATAGAGCGCGAAGAAGGTGAAGAGGGCGATGAAGCCGAAGCCGGGCTGGGCGCGGATATCGAAGCGGGGCTTAAACATGGCCTGCTCCCGAGCGTGAAGCGTTGCGCACATAGAAAATCAGGGCGATCATCACCAGCGCCATCAGCGTGATCGACATGGCGGCCCCCAGTGGCCAGTTGCGACCCGAGCCGAACTGCATCTCGATCAGGTTGCCGAGCATCATGTTCTTGCCGCCCCCGAGCACGCGCGGAATGACATAGGCGCCGAGCGAGGGAATAAAAACCAGGATCGAGCCGGCGATGATGCCGGGCATGACCAGTGGGATGACGATGCGCCTCAACACCTGGAAGCGGTTGGCATAGAGATCATATCCCGCCTCCACCAGCCTGAAGTCGAGTTTCTCGATCGAGGCATAGAGCGGCAGGACCATCAGCGGCAGATAGACATAGGTCATGCCGAGCAGGTTGGCCGTGTCGGTATACATGATCTGCAGCGGGCTGCTGATCACCCCGAGCCAGATCAGCGCGTTGTTCAGCAGTCCCTCGTTGCGGATCACCTGCTGCATGGCAAAAGTGCGGATCAAGAGATTGGTCCAGAACGGGATCGTCACCAGGAAGACCCAGATCTCGCGCGAGCTTGGCGGCCTTGTCGCAATGAAATAGGCGGTCGGAAAGCCGAGGATCACGGTCAGTAGCGTGGTGAAGAACGATAGCTGGATCGAACGCCAGATGATCGACAGATGGGCCGTGGCCAGGCCGAACGTGTCGTCGAACATGTCGCGCTGGAAGAAGACCGAGAACCAGCCCTCCGACGAGAATTCGCCGAACTTCACGTCGCCATAGTCGCCCTTCGCCATGAACGAATACAGCAGCATGACGAGAAGCGGTCCGGCGGCGGCGATGAAGATGATGAGAAGCGCGGGCAGGCTCAGCAGCCAGCGGTTCTTGATGTCGCGCGATCTGGCATTTTCTGGGGCCGTTTTCATCGCGCTCATCGTCAATCCCTCAGGATCTGCGCGACATCGTCGCTGAGCTCGATGCCTACCGTGTCGCCTTCGGTGATGCCGCAATGACCGCTGCGGGCATTCTGCTGGCGGATCATGAACGGGGCGCCGTCGCCCAGCCGAATGTGAATATGCGTATCCGTTCCGAGATAGACGACGGTCTCGACAGTGCCCGACAGGACGGAGGCGGCATCGGGACCGGCAATGCGGGCATGTTCCGGGCGGATGACCACGGTGACCTTGCCCGAAGGCGTGGTCTGATCCGGGAAGGTCGCTGCAATTTCCGTTCCCGACGCGAGCCGGACCATGGCACGGTCACCTTCGACCGACAGCACGTCGGCCTCGAGGAAGTTCGTTTCGCCGATGAAATCGGCGACGAAACGTTCGGCCGGGCGGTCATAGATGTCCCAGGGCGAACCGACCTGGCGCAGGCTTCCCATCGACATGACCGCGATGCGGTCGGACATGGTCAGGGCTTCTTCCTGGTCATGGGTGACGAAGATGAAGGTGATGCCGGTTTCAGCCTGCACCCGCTTCAGCTCGATCTGCATTTCCTTGCGCAGCTTGTAGTCGAGGGCCGACAGCGGCTCATCGAGCAGCAGGACCTTCGGCTTCGGGGCAAGCGCGCGGGCAAGCGCCACGCGCTGCTGCTGGCCACCGGAGATCTGGCTCACCTGGCGATCGCGCATCGGGACCATATGGACCAGTTCGAGCATTTCGTCGACGCGCGCCTTGACCTCGGCAGCCGGCTTGCCGAGCATCTTCAGGCCGAAGCAGATGTTTTCGGCGACGGTCATGTGCGGGAAGAGCGCGTAGCTCTGGAACACCGTGTTGACCGGCCGCTTGAACGGCGGAAGCGGTGCGATGTCCTCGCCGTGCAGCAGGATCTCGCCGGTGGTCGGAAAATCGAAGCCGGCAATCAGGCGCAGGAGCGTGGTCTTGCCGCAGCCGGATGGTCCGAGCAGGGTGAAAAATTCGTTTTCACGGATCCTCAGGTTGATGCCGTCCAATGCGGTCACCTTGCCTCCGCCCGATCCATAAACACGGCTGACGCCGCGGATCTCAATGGCTGCCTTCTGTGATATGGAACTCAAGCAGTGCCCCCGTTTTTTATGTTGGGTTTATGCGTGGAGTGGTTCACACAGCAGCCGCAACCTGCCAAAGCGGATCAGCAACTGCTTCTTGCAACTTTCGTCACGCAATTCGCGTGCCATCCCGGTCGCCGTCTTCGAAAGCCTCCACTCATTGCGGCGGCGCAAGGCAGAGCGCCGAAAACCCGCATGTAAACCTGTCTCGCCGATGTTCCCGTTTGTTTGAGCTGACCCGTTCGGCGTGTCCGGATCAGCCTGATTAACGGCATGTTGCCTCTAAATTGGTCGTTTGACCATTTTTATTTCGCGGCTTCGACAAGATTTTCGCAAGCTGCATGGCAGGGCTGTGATTTGCGCGTGGACCATCGGCTTGACGGGTTTGCGGCAGCGCTCCATCGTCGGTGCCACATGCACCGTTGCACCCCGATCCTGATCGGGCAAACCGCAACGCAGCCATTCGGGAGCCCGCCTTGACCGATCCGACCGCCCTCAGCGCAACAGCACTTTCTGCCGCAATCCAGTCCGGCGCGCTCACGGCAGAGGCCGTGATGCAGGCGTTTCTCCGGCGCATCGAGGCGCTGAACCCGAAGATCAATGCGATCGTCAGCCTGCGGCCGGCGGATCAGCTTCTGGCCGAGGCGAAGGCGGCGGACCGTGAGCGCGAGGCCGGTCGCAGTCTCGGCTGGATGCACGGATTACCGATCGCGATCAAGGATCTCTCCGAGGTGAAGGGCATTCCCTGCACCTATGGTTCGCCGCTGTTTCGCAACTTCATTCCCGATTTCGACGAGATACAGGTGGAGCGGATACGGGCCGCCGGCGCGATCATCATCGGCAAGACCAATACGCCGGAAGGGGGCTTCGGTTCGCATAGCTACAACCCGGTTTTCGGCACGACCCGCAACCCTCACGATCTCAGCCGCTCGGCCGGCGGATCGAGCGGCGGGGCAGGGGCGGCGCTGGCGGCGCGGCTCGTGCCGGTCGCCGATGGCAGCGACATGATGGGCTCGCTGCGCAATCCGGCCGCCTTCAACAATGTCGTCGGGTTTCGCCCCAGTTTCGGCCGGGTGCCGTCGCTGCCGGGCCGCGACGCCTATCTCAACCAGCTTGCGACCACCGGGCCGATGGGGCGCTCCGTTGCCGACGTGGTGGCGCTGCTGAACACCCAGTCCGGTTATGATCGGCGTGATCCGTCGTCTCATGACAGCGCGCCGATCTTGCTCGATGCAGCCGTCGCCAAATCGGGCGGGCGGATCGGCTGGCTGGGTGACTATAACGGCTATCTGCCATTCGAGCCGGGTGTGCTGGCTTTGTCCGAAAGGGCCTTGAAGGTGTTCGACGGGCTCGGCTTCGTGGTCGAAAAGGCCATGCCCGATTTCGACATGGAGCGGCTGTGGTGGGCGTGGACGACGCTGCGCAGTTTCCTGACCGCCGGCAGCATGCGGGATTTCTATGAGGATCCCGGCAAGCGCGGTTCGCTCAAGCCGGAAATCCTGCATGAAGTGCGACTGGGGCTGAAGGTGACGGCGAGCGAAGTCTACGATGCCTCGGCGCTGCGCACGGCCTGGTACCAGGCGATGCTCAAGCTTTTCGACCGCTACGACTACCTGATCGCACCCGCTGCCCAGGTCTTTCCCTTCGATGCTGATATCCCCTGGCCGCGAACGATTGCCGGTCGGCACATGGATACCTATCATCGCTGGATGGAGGTTGTGATCGGGCCGAGCATGGCCGGTCTGCCGGTGGCGGCACTGCCGGCCGGCTTCAATGCGCATGGCCTGCCGACCGGATTCCAGCTGATCGGCCGGCCGCGTTGCGATGGCGAGGTGCTGTCGCTGGCGGCGCTTTACGAGCAGGCGACCGATTGGCTCGGCCACCTTCCGAAGCTCGAATAGTTTCAGTTGGGGTAAAATTTTTTCACCCTTGAATATCGAGGGGATTTGGTCCTACCATCTGAATACACGGTTCTACCGTGACTTAACTCTGCCAGCCCCCGATCACGGGGACCGCGCTTCTCCTCCTGTTTGACTGAAAAGCGGAATTCATTTTCATGGACTTGATCTTCGACGGCCATAACGACGTGTTGCTTCGCCTGTGGCGCAGCCGCAAGGACGGGACAGATCCGGTCGTTGAATTCACCCAGGGCACGACGGCCGGCCATATCGACGGGCCGCGCGCCAAGGCTGGCGGACTGGCTGGCGGCCTCTGCGCCATCTACATTCCGTCGCCGCATGACTTCTCGTTGCAGGTGCCGGACGCGGCTGGCCACTATGTCACGCCGCTCGATCCGCCGCTGGACCGGCCGCGGTCGCTCGACATCGCTCTCGAAATGGCATCGGTCGCTCAGCGTCTCGACCGCGCCGGCGCCTGGAGGCTCTGCCGCTCGACCGCCGATATCCGCAAGGCCATGGCAGAAGGCGTGTTTGCCGCCGTCCTCCACATGGAAGGCTGCGAAGCGATCGACAAGGATCTCGACGTGCTGGAAACCTTCCACGCATCGGGCCTGCGTTCGCTGGGCCCGGTGTGGAGCCGTAACAATATCTTCGGCCATGGCGTGCCGTTCGCCTATCCGATGTCGCCCGATACCGGCCCCGGTCTGACGGATGCCGGCGTGGCGCTGGTCAAGCGCTGCAATGAACTGGGCATTCTGATCGATCTGGCGCACATTACCGAAAAAGGCTTCTGGGATGTCGCCAAGATCACCGACCAGCCGCTGATTGCCAGCCATTCCAATGTGCACGCGCTGACGCCGGTTGCCCGCAACCTGACCGACAAGCAGCTGGATGCGATCAAGGAAAGCCGGGGTCTGGTCGGCCTGAACTATGCCGTCACCATGCTGCGGCCGGACGCTCGCGACAGCGCCGACACGCCGGTATCGGCCATGGTCCAGCATATCGACTATCTGGTCGAGCGCATGGGCATCGATTGCGTGGCCATCGGCTCTGATTTCGACGGTGCGACCATCCCCGCCGAGATCGCCGATGCGGCGGGCAATCAAAAGCTGGTTGAAGCGCTGAAGGCTGCTGGATACGGTGGCGAAGACCTGGACAAGATCTGCCGGGAAAACTGGCTGAGAGTACTCGCATCGGCCTGGCACGAATAGTGCCGAGCCATACGATCGTTATCCACCAACAACCAAGAAGGGGAATAATAGGATGATGAATTCATTCAACAAGCGCTTGAAGTTGATGACGACCAGCGCGGCGCTCGCGCTGATCCTGGCGGGTGCGCCGCAGGCCTATGCCGCGACGCCGGCCGATACGCTGGTTCTGGCCTGGGCGATCGATGACATCATTACGCTCGATCCGGGCGAAGCCTTCGAAATCTCGACGGCCGAAGTGACGGCCAACACCTACAACAAGCTGGTCGCGCTCGATCCGGCCGACACGTCGAAGGTAATCGGCGACCTCGCCGAGAGCTGGACCATTTCGGATGACGGCCTGACCTATACGTTCAAGCTCAAGTCGGGCCTGAAATTTGCCTCTGGCAATCCGATCACGGCGGCCGACGTGGCCTACTCGTTCGAGCGCGCCGTCAAGCTCGACAAGTCGCCGGCCTTCCTGCTCACCCAGTTCGGCCTGACCGGCGACAATGTCACCGAAAAGGCAAAAGCCACCGACGACATGACATTCGTTCTGACCGTCGACAAGGCCTATGCGCCGAGCTTCGTGCTCAACGTTTTGACCTCCACGGTTGCCTCGGTTGTCGATAAGGTGCTGGTCACCGAGAAGGCCAAGGCGATGACGCCGACGGCTGAGTACAAGTATGACACCGATTTCGGCAACGAATTCCTGAAGACCGGCTATGCCGGCTCGGGTCCTTTCAAGATCCGCGAATGGCGCGCCAACGAAGTGGTCGTGCTCGAGCGCAACGACAACTTCTATGGCGAAAAGGCAAAGCTTGCCCGCGTCATCTATCGCTACATGAAGGAAAGCGCTGGACAGCGCCTGGCGCTTGAAAACGGCGATATCGACGTTGCACGCAACCTCGAGCCGGGCGATTTCGAGGCCGTTGCGAAGAAGGAAGGCATTGCCACGACGTCCGCGCCGAAGGGCACGCTCTACTATTTCAGCCTCAACCAGAAGAACCCGAACCTGGCCAAGCCGGAAGTCATCGAAGCCTTCAAGTATCTGGTCGACTATGATGCGCTTGGCGAAACCCTGATCAAGGGCATCGGCTCGATCCACCAGACCTTCCTGCCGTCCGGCCAGCTCGGTGCGCTTGAGGACAAGCCCTACAAGCTCGACGTGGCTAAGGCCAAGGAACTGTTGGCCAAGGCCGGTCTTGCGGACGGCTTCACCGTCACCATGGACGTGCGCAATACCCAGCCGGTCACCGGCATTGCCGAAAACGTCCAGCAGACACTGGCTCAGGCCGGCATCAAGCTGGAAATCATTCCGGGTGACGGAAAGCAGACGCTGACCAAGTTCCGTGCCCGCCAGCACGACATCTATATCGGCCAGTGGGGTTCGGACTATTTCGACCCGAACTCGAATGCCGAGACGTTTACCTTCAACCCGGACAATTCCGACGAGGGCAAGAACAAGACGCTCGCATGGCGTAATGCCTGGGACCCGACGGAGCTTTCGGCCAAGACCCAGGCCGCCTTACTCGAAAAGGACACGGCAAAGCGTGCGGCGATCTATGAGGACCTGCAGAGGCAGGTGCTTGCGACCGGCCCGTTCGTTATGATCTTCCAGCAGACCGAAATCGCCGGCTATTCGGACAAGGTGAAGGATTACAAGCTCGGACCGAGCTTCGACACCAACTTCGTCTATACCGTCTCCAAGGACTGATCCCCTTGACGGATGTCTCCAATCGGACCGAGGCGCGGCGCAGTAGCGCGCGCGCCTCGGCGCTTGCCATCTCGCTGTTGAAGTTCATTCTGACAGTGTTGACGACGTATCTCGGCCTCCTGGCCGTGACCTTTTTCATCGGTCGTGTCGTGCCGATCGATCCCGCGCTCGCCATTGTTGGCGACCGTGCGCCGGCGCATGTCGTCGAGCGCGTGCGCGAGGAACTCGGCCTGAACCTGCCGCTCTACGAGCAGTTCTTCATCTACATTCGCCAGGTGCTCAGCGGCGATTTCGGCACGTCGGTTCTGACCACCAATCCGGTGCTGACCGATATCGCCCGGGTGTTTCCAGCGACCATGGAACTGGCCACGGTTGGGACGATCATCGGCGTCCTGTTCGGCGTGCCGCTCGGCATCCTGGCTGCCGTCAAGCGCGGCTCGATCGCCGACCAGATCGTCCGGGTGATCGGGCTGATCGGTTATTCAGTGCCGATCTTCTGGCTCGGCCTGCTGGCGCTTTTGTTCTTTTATGCCAAGCTCAACTGGGTGGCCTATCCGGGACGCGTCGACATCGTCTACGAATACAGCTTTACCCCTGTTACCGGCTTCTTCCTGCTGGATGCCGCCATGCAGCAGCAGTGGGACGTGCTCTGGGACCTGTTCCGCCACATCATCCTGCCGGGCGCCTTGCTTGGCTATTTCTCGCTCGCCTATATCAGCCGCATGACGCGCTCCTTCATGCTGAACGAGCTTTCGCAGGAATATATCGTCGCGGCGCGGGCCAAGGGCCTGTCTGAAACGCGGATCATCTGGTTCCATGCGCTACGCAATGCGGCGGTGCCGCTGATCACCGTAATCGCGCTGTCCTATGCCGGCTTGCTCGAAGGCTCCGTGCTGACGGAGACGATCTTCTCCTGGCCGGGGCTTGGCCTCTACATCACCAATTCCTTGCAGAATGCCGACATGAACGCAGTGCTGGGCGGGACGATTGTCATCGGTTCCGTGTTCATCGCGATCAACCTGCTGTCGGACGTTCTCTACCGCATGCTTGACCCGAGGACGCGCAGCCGATGACCGGATCCGAACTCACGGCAAAACCGAGTCTCCGCCAATGGCTGCTCTCCGACCGGCCGCAGTCACGCTGGCAGGCCCGTTGCGGTCGCCTCTACATGATCTGGCGGCGGTTTTCCGAAAACCGGCTGGCGCTGCTCGGTCTGGCCATCCTGATCGCGCTGCTGTTCGTCGCCGCCTTCGCCGACGTGCTGGCGCCGCATTCGCCGATCCAGGGTGACCTGCGCAATGCGCGCCTCCTGCCGCCGGGAACGGAAGGCTACTTGCTCGGCACCGACGACCAGGGGCGCGACATCCTCTCAAGGTTGATCCATGGCTCGCGCCTGACCCTGTTCGTCATCGCGCTGGTCGCGATCATCGCGGCCCCGATCGGGCTGATCGTCGGCACTGTGTCGGGCTATGCCGGCGGCTGGGTCGATGCGGTGCTGATGCGCGTCACCGACATCTTCCTCGCCTTTCCGAAACTGGTTCTGGCGCTGGCGCTGGTTGCGGCACTCGGTCCGGGTATCGAGAATGCGGTTCTTGCCATCGCGATCACATCCTGGCCGCCTTATGCCCGCATCGCCCGCGCCGAAACGATGACCTTCCGCAATTCGGATTACATCTCGGCGGTCAAGCTGATGGGGGCGTCGCCGCTGCGCATCGTGCTGTTCCACATCATCCCGCTCTGCATGTCGTCGCTGATCGTGCGCGTGACGCTCGACATGGCGGGTATCATCCTGACGGCGGCCGGCCTCGGCTTTCTCGGCCTCGGTGCCCAGCCACCGCTGCCGGAATGGGGCGCGATGATCGCCTCGGGTCGCCGCTTCATCCTCGACCAGTGGTGGGTCGCAGCCATGCCGGGCTTTGCCATCCTGATCGTTTCGCTCGGCTTCAATCTTTTGGGCGACGGGTTGCGCGATGCGCTTGATCCGAAGGAGGCCGGCCAATGACGCCACTTCTGACGGTTGAAAACCTGAGGGTCAGTTTCCCGACCCGCACCGGCACGATCGAAGCGGTGCGCGGCGTCAACTTCACGCTCGGCAAGGAACGTCTCGGCATTGTCGGCGAATCCGGTTCCGGCAAGTCGCAGACCGGGCGCGCCATCATGGGGCTGACACCCGGCCATGCGCGGATCACCGCGGATCGGCTGGCGTTCGGCGACATCGATTTGCTCAAGGCACCGGCTTCGCAACGGCGGTCGCTGCGCGGCAAGCGCCTGGCAATGATCCTGCAGGATCCGAAATACTCGCTCAATCCGGTCATGCCGATCGGCCGGCAAATCATGGAAACCCTTAGAACCCATGAACGGGTCTCGAAAGGCGAGGGGCGTGCGCGTGCGCTTGCCATGCTGGAAGCGGTGCAGATCCGTGATCCGGAGCGTGTGTTCAATCTCTATCCGCACGAGGTTTCGGGCGGCATGGGCCAGCGCGTGATGATCGCGATGATGCTGGTCTGCGGTCCGGAACTGCTGATCGCAGATGAGCCGACATCGGCGCTCGACGTGACGGTACAGCTCGAAGTGCTGGCCATTCTCGACAAGCTGGTGTCCGAGCGTGGCATGGGGCTGATCTTCATCAGCCACGACCTCAGGCTCGTCTCGTCCTTCTGCGACCGGGTGCTGGTGATGTATGCCGGCAAGGTGGTCGAGGAGATCGAGGCATCGAAACTGTCCGAGGCCAAACATCCCTATACCCAAGGTCTCCTCAACTGCCTGCCGCAGATCGCGGCCGACCGGCATCCGCTGCCGGTGCTGGAGCGCCAGGCGGAGTGGAAGCTATGAAACTGTCCCTGTCCATCCGTGACATGATCGTGCGCTTTGATGGTTTTCGGGCGCTCGATACCGTCAGTCTCGATGTCGAGACGGGCCAGTCCTTCGGCATCGTCGGCGAATCCGGGTCGGGAAAGTCGACGCTTCTGCGCGCTGTCGCCGGACTGAACCCGTTCGATGAGGGCACATTGACTGTGAGCGGCCGCAGTTACAGCGGCCGCCGGCGCGACCGCGAATTCTACCGCACGGTCCAGATGGTCTTTCAGGATCCCTATGGCTCGCTGCATCCGCGCCAGACCGTCGACCGGCTGCTGCTCGAACCGCTCGCGATCCATGGGATTCCGGATGCGGAGGTGCGTATCGCCCGCGCCCTCGACGAGGTGGGCCTTGGCAGCGGCTTCCGCTTCCGCTTTTCGCACCAGCTGTCGGGCGGTCAGCGCCAGCGCATCGCAATTGCCCGCGCGCTGATCCTCGAGCCGAAGATCCTGCTGCTCGACGAGCCGACCTCGGCACTCGATGCCTCGATCCAGGCGGAGATCCTCAACCTGCTCGAACAGGTGCGCAAGGATCGCGGCCTCACCTTTGTCATGGTCAGCCACGACCTCTCGGTGATCAGCCACATGTGCGAAAAGCTGGTGGTGATGAAGTCCGGCAAAGTGGTGGAAACCCTGTCGACAGAGCAGTTGCGCAGCCGCGACTTTTCCACCGACTACACGCGCCAGCTCCTGACCGCCAGCGAAGGTTTCCGCCGCGACTGATATAGAGCGCGACGGATCAGTTCAGCGGGGCTGGCTCAGGCTACCCGCATGCCTGACCGCCAGGCAGTCTTCAGGAACGGATGACCGTCATGCAGGTCGGTGCGGATCAGGTCGGCGCGCAGGCCGAGCGAGATTTCGCCGCGATCCTTGAGCCCACCGGCCAGTGCCGGTGCGCGGGTGACCATGGCCACTGCGCGGGGCAGGTCGTAGCTCAGCCCCGGATCGGCGGCGATCATGAAGGCCGCATCAAGCAGCGAGCGTGGCACATAGTCGGATGCCAGGATGTCGACGAGGTCGGCCGCCAGCAGGTCGCGCACGGCGATGTTGCCCGATTGGGAGCCGCCGCGCAGGATGTTCGGGGCGCCGGCGACGATGCCAAGCCCCTTGTCGCGGGCAGCCTGTGCCGCCTCGACCGTGCAGGGGAATTCCGAAATGCTGACGCCATCGGCAAGGGCTTCGTCGATATGCTCGATATCGGTGTCGTCGTGGCTCATCAGCGGCAGGGCGCGCGACTTTGCGAGCGCCACGATTTCCGGCCGGATGGCGACGCCGATCTCACCCTTCTCGGCAACCAGCAACTTGATCTTCTCGCGCACCAGTTCAGGACGTTCGCCGGTCGACTTGGCGGCGCGGTCGACATAGGCGTCGATATCGCGGCTCTGGCGGATGCCGGGCAGATGTTCCATGACCGACATGACGCGGACAATGGTGCGGTCGATATTGGCGGCCGTCAGCGCCGGCGTCGCCGGATCGGTGATCTCGCAGCGCAGATGGACCAGGTGTTCGGCGCGCAGCATGCCGGCGGCGGTTGCCTGTTCCAGGGCCTCGATCATCGGCGTCAGGATTTCGGCGCGGTGCGGATTGTCGGTGGTGGCGCCGACGCAGAGGCTGTCGAACACGGTGGTGACACCGCCGCCGATGATCTGGGCATCGTGGGCAAGGGCGGCACGCATGAAGTCCCAGCGCACATGGGCGCGCGGGTAGATGTGCTTTTCGAAATGGTCGGTATGAATGTCGACAAGGCCCGGAAGCAGGTAGTCGCCGGCAAAATCGATCGCCCCTTCCAGCCGCGACGGGCCTTCGTGGATCTCGGTGATCAGGCCGTCCTCGACCACCACGGTACCATGCATGACATGGCCGGGTAAAACGACGCGGGCATTGGTGATGACGATGGCGGTCCGGTCCGCACGACGCTCGGCCTCACCCGTTGCATTCATCTCCTGCAGCATGCGGCGTGCTCCCGTTTGGACTGATTTGGACCGAGTGTCGGCCCGTCTCTAAGCGCGCTTCATGACGGTTTGTTGTCAATCGCGAACGATTGCAACTCAACGCTGCCGATCGAGGACCGACAGCGTATCGTCGGCGATCACCTGTTCCTCGTCGGTCGCGATGACCCGGACCGTGATCCCGCTCGAGGCCGTCGAGATCACCGCGGCATTCCGGTCATTGGCGAGCGGATCGAGCGCGACGGCGAGAAAGCCCAGGCGGTCGCAGACCGCCTTGCGGATCGCCGGCTGGTTCTCGCCGATGCCGGCGGTGAAGACCAGTGTATCCAGTCCACCGAGGCTTGCGGTCAGTCGGGCGATTTCACCGGCGATGCGGAAGGTGAAGACGTCGATCGCCTCGCGAGCCTCGCGCCTGTCACTCTCCAGCAGCAGGCGGCTGTCGGCACTGATGCCCGACAGA
The DNA here is from genome assembly GCF_021729845.1 of Rhizobium sp. SL42. NCBI lineage: Bacteria > Pseudomonadati > Pseudomonadota > Alphaproteobacteria > Hyphomicrobiales > Rhizobiaceae > Rhizobium > Rhizobium sp. SL42. The sequence goes on along the minus strand of NZ_CP063397.1, from coordinate 3,845,577 downwards.
CCAAGCAGGCCGGATTGCTGGTAGATCATGCTCTCGACCTGATCGGCCGTCAGGCCATGCCCCTTCATGAGATGAAACAGCACGCCGGGATCGATTGCGCCGCTGCGGGTTGCCATCGGGACGCCGTCGATGGTGGAAAAGCCCATAGAGGTGTCGCGGCTGATGCCATGTTCCATGGCGCAGAGGCTGGCGCCGCTGCCGAGATGGGCGACAACCGCATTTCCGCCGGCGCTCTCCGGTTCCAGCGCCTTGAGGGCTCGGGCGATATAGGCATAGGACAGGCCATGGAAGCCGTAGCGCTTGATGCCCTTGTCGAACCATTCGCGCGGTATGGCAAAACGCTGCACGGTCTCGCTCTGGCTGCGATGAAAGGCCGTGTCAAAGGACACGGTTTGCGGCAGGCCGGGCTTCAGGTCGTGGATCGCCTGGATCAGCCTGATGTTTTGCGGCTGGTGCAAAGGCGCCAGCGGGATCAGTGCCGCGATCTCGGCCGTGCTCTCGTCGGTGACCAGCACCGGATCGGCGAAGCGGTCGCCGCCATGCACGACGCGGTGGCCGACTGCGGAGACGGCATCAAGATCGTAGTGCTCGGAGAGCCATTCGAAGGTTTCGTCGAGCACATCATGCAGCAGGTCGTCGCTTCTGGCTTCGAGCGGCACGTCGAAGGTCTGCGGGCCCTCGACCAGGTGGAAGGTCAGCGGCTGGTGGCGAAAGTCGATCATGCCCTTGCCGATGCGTCTCGCCCTGTCGTCTTCGCGGACAAACAGGCCGATCTTCACCGACGACGAACCGGCATTGAATGTCAGCAGCAGTTTTTCGCTCATGCAATGATCAGCCCCATTTCCGACCTTGGGGCAGCGGCGCGCCTGGCCGCCACCAGCTTGGCAAGGGCGGCGGATGTCATGCGCACCCGCAGGCTGTCGGAACGGCTGGTCAGGATGATCGGCACGCGGGCGCCGAGCACCAGGGCTGCGGCATCGGCATTGGCAAAATAGAGCAACTGCTTGGCCAGCATGTTGCCGGCTTCGAGATCCGGCACCAGCAGGATATCGGCATCGCCCGCGACGGAGGAGACGATGCCTTTGGTGCGCGCGGCCTCCGGGCTGATGGCATTGTCGAAGGCAAGCGGTCCGTCGACCAAGGCACCCTTGATCTGGCCGCGCGCCGCCATGACGGTCAGGGCTGCGGCATCCAGCGTTGCCGGCATCTTGTCGTTGACCGTCTCGACGGCGGCGAGCACCGCCACCTTGGGGTTTGCGACACCGAGCATGTGCATGAGGTCGACGGCGTTCTGGCAGATGTCGCGTTTCTGGTCGAGCGAGGGCGCGATGTTGATCGCGGCGTCGGTGACAACGAGCAGTTTCGAATAGGCGGGCACGTCCATGACATAGACGTGGCTGATGCGGCGTTCGGTGCGCAGGCCGGAACCGCCGGCAACGACCGCGCCGAGGATCTCGTCGGAATGCAGGCTGCCCTTCATCACCGAGCCGACCTTGCCGGCGATGGCAAGCTCGACCGCAAGTGCCGCCGCCGCATGGCTGTGTTCGGTCGACATGATTTCGAAGCCGTCGAGCGCAATGCCGGCTTCGGCCGCTGCTGCGCGGATCTTGGCTTCGGGACCGATCAGGATCGGCTCCAGCAGGCCTTCGTCGCGGATCTCGACGGCGGCTTCGATCACATCCGGCGTGCAGGGATGGACGAGCGCCGTTCTCAGCATCGGCAGGGCTCTCGCTTCGGCAACGATGGCGTCGAAGCGGTCATGGCGTTGCAGCGAGACGTCGGGAATGGAATTTTCCGACCAGACGACGCGTCTTTCCGGCGCCTTCACCCGCGCCTGGCCGGCCAGGATCGTTTCGCCGTGCTGGTTGACGCATAGGGTATCGAAGATCACGGTGTGGCCGTCCGCCTGTTTCTGAACGAGGGTGACCGTCGCCGTGATCGTATCGCCGGGAGACAGCGATTTCTGGAACTGCAGGTCCTGGCCGAGATAGACGGTGCCGGGGCCGGGCAGGCGGGTGTCGAGCACCGCCGAGACCATGCCGGCCGGGATCAGCGACTGGCCGAGCGGAACCGGATTGTGGTCGCCGGACAAGGCCGCAAAGAGTTCGATGTCGTCGGGTCCGATCAGGCGCGTGATCGCGGCGCTGTCGCCGACCTTCAGTTCCTCGAAGGTGTGGTTGGTGAGGATCGGTTTTTCCATGTCGGCAATGTCGTCCATCTGAAATCGTCCCGGTTCCTGGCGGATCATCATGCGGTTTGCCGGGTCATGCCGCAATGTTGCGCTGCAATATGCCGGCACTATTCCGGTCGGGAGGGCGCCTGTCTTTGACTTATCTCAAGCGGTCTCGGGCTAAAGTCTAAGGGCTGGCCAGAGCCAGGCGTCTGCAAAGCTAGGCGCCGGGCAAGACCCAGCGGTCGCGCCAGGCCGGCTGTGCGTCCGGATAGGGCAATGCCGTCGCGGCATGCACGCCACGGGCGATGGCACGCGCGGTGACCAGCGTGGCGAGATGGCAGAGTTCCAGGAGATCGGCGGGGCTGACAAGATCGCGCTTTCCGGTCGATGCCGTAAACAGCGTGTCGCCGTCGAGCGGCAGATGGGCGGGCAGAACGGCGCGGGCAAGCCCGTCATGGGCGGTGATCGACAGCCGGTGCAGGTCGGCTTTGGCCAACCTGGCATCGGTGACCACCGCGCCGATGGTCGTTGCCGTCAGGCGAAGGCCCTTGATGGTCATGGCCCGGTCAGCCGCGCTGACCTTGGCCGGCAGGCCGAGCCCGCCGAATTCGTCACCTTCCTCGAACGCAGCCGCCCAGAAATGCGGCCCGTCGCCGATCGTCACCGATCCCATGGCGTTGACGGCAACGAGCGCGCCGATCGTGTGGCCGGTGGAGGAAACGGCGCTGGCCGAGCCGATGCCACCCTTGAGATTGGCGGTCGTGGCCCCGGTGCCGGCGCCAACGGTGCCGAGATCGAAGGGGCCGGTGGCGCAGGCGAGAAACGCTGCATAACCCATGTCCTGGTAGGGCGAATGCAGGCCCCAGTCCTTGTTGCCGCCATTGAGCAGATCCATCAGGATCGCCTGCGGCACGATCGGCACATTGACCGGGCCGACCGGAAAGCCGCGGCCGATCGCGCGCAACCCCGATTGCACGCCGCCCGCCGCATCGAGCCCAAAGGCCGAGCCGCCCGACAGTACGAAGGCATCGACGGTCTGCACCGTCATCGATGGATCGAGCAGCGCCGTGTCGCGCCCGCCCGGCGCCCCGCCGAGAACGGTGCCCGAGGCTACCGCCGGTTCATCGAACAGGATGACCGTGACGCCGGAACCGAGGGCAATATCGGTCGCATGGCCGACGGACAGACCGGCAACATCGGTCAGGAGGTTGAGGGGCGCGTGGGGCATGGTGTGTGTCTCCGGATGGCTGAGCGGAGAGTGGCGGGGGACTGCGGCGGGATCAAGGGGGAGTTTGGGGGAGCGATGTTACAAGCGCCGAACGGTTGGCTTTGGCCCTTGTCTGCCATTTGGGGGGCTGTGCGAATGGCCCCCTTGCGCTTCCATTTCAGCCGCACGCGCCGTCTCTTGCGTCACCGTAAGCGGTCATTCTCCGCGGGGACGTCTCGTCGCCTTCGCGCCAATTGGGGGCGCTCGGGCCACTCGAACGTAGTGCAGCATTGCCTCGGTCAACCTCGCGGGAATTCGCGGCAGATAACGGTGCCACCATATACGATGCCATGTGGCCCTCCGGGTGACGTTAATAGGTTGAAACCCACGGCAAACGCACCGGAAGGACACCTAGACGAAGAGCCTTCACCGATCCCAGCCTTGTCCGCCGATCCATTCGATACCGACTGAATGAAATTCTCCCAATCCATGGACTTGTTTTCCGTTGGAATTGCTGCAGGCTTGTCAGCTGTCACCACGTCAGCACTTCCGGCAACAGCCATCTGGAGTAACTCGTTTAGTCTGACCAATTGCGCGGGATTTAAAGATTCAATGATCGGAATTGCCCGCCTAATAGATTCCAAATCGCTTTCGATCTTGCTTGAAGTTACGGCAAGCGCGACGTTATTGGCCTGTATTTTGTCTCTCGTATTGTATAGTTCTGTTAGCTTTACGTCAGCGTCGCGCAGCGCAACGTTCAGTTTTTCTTGAGCTGAATCAATTTCAGCCTGAACTTTTTCTTCAAGCTGTTTGTTTCCGTGCGATATGGCCCAGTCTTTCACTACAAATCCAGCGGCGGCGGAAAATATAGCTATTGCTAAACCAGACGGAGCTACGGTTTGCCAGACGAATTTTCTAATTGCCTCTCTTGCTGGCGCAGTCAATTCAGCGTCGGGCATCACTCTCCCCTGCATTTTTTGCAGAATCTAAAGTAGCACATCCTGAACGTGTAGTCTAATTTCTGGCCGCACAGGCTACGTAGCGCAAGCGGCAGTAAAGGAGTTGCGGCTGCGGTGCTTTGCTTGAGCGGAATCGGTCACGTACGCGGATGTCAGCAATATCCGCATCGGACCGAATACCGTCTTCTGCTTCGCGCCAACAGCGGCCGTTGAGACTAATCCCAGGCCGCGTGTTGTAGGACGACCCTGTAGCCGTCTGGGTCTTCGAAGGTTTTACCATTTCGATCCCAGTAGGGATTAAACGCAGGAACGGGCGGAAACCCAGACGATACCATGCGGGCAACGGACGCGTTCCACTCCGTTTGATCGGGGATATAAAAGACGATCAAGTTGTCTTCAGTTGGGGCACGGCCGACTGGATGTCCTGCTTTTTTCGTGAACTCAAAATGATATGGAACTCCACGCTGGCCGACCATTATGCCGTCGAAGCCATCGTGCCCTGCAAATTCGTACAATAAGTCGAGCCCAAGTCCCCCACAGTAAAATTGGCGAAGGGCATCCAAATTATCGCTTGGCCGCGCTACGCGGATTGTTAGAGGTTGCAAATCTTAGGCTCCCCGTATGTGTTTGATCCTCGCATTTACAGATCGTGGCAGCTTGATCGTCAAGGAATTGATGACCGGTTAGGGCCGAACTCGGACAGCGGCACCAGTTACTTGGATGTCCGGTTTCGCCGTCCGACACTTCCTCATCGGACAGTCTCTTCATGGCCCCAATGCGGCCAGTCAGGCCGATTTGACGCGAATGTCTCCTATTGGTTGCGACCCATTTTGACGTTGCCAAATCGACAAACGTCAAAGGGGCACCGAAGCGCCCCATTGACGTTGTGCACCGAACACCCCCTCAATGCTTCAGCGCCCGAGGATCCAGCGCATCCCGGATCGCGTCGCCGATATAATTCACGCTCAAGACCGTCAGCGAGATCGCCAGGCCCGGCCAGAGAACCCGCGACGGGTTGATCTGCAGGAAGTTGGCGCCGTCGAACAGCAGGCGGCCCCAGGTCGGGAAATCGGAGGGAAAGCCGAGGCCGAGGAAGGAGAGGGCCGATTCGGTGATGATCGCCGAGGCGATGCCGAGCGTCGCCGAGACCATGATCGAGGACATGACGTTGGGCAGGATGTGCTTGAGGATCACCCGGTATTCGCGCATGCCGCTCGACTTGGCCGCCAGGATGTATTCCTGGCTTTTCACCGCCAGCACGTCGCCGCGCACGATGCGGGCGGTGTGCATCCAGCTGGTGATGCCGATGACGAAGACGATCAGGATGAAGATGCCGGTTTCCGGGCCGAAGGCGGCGCGCAGCGTGTCGCGGAACAGCATGATGATCACCAGCAGCAGCGGCAGCAGCGGCAAGGCGAGGAAGAGGTCGGTGATACGCATCAGCGGGCCGTCGAGCTTCTTCGAGTAACCCGAGAGCACGCCGACCAGCGTTCCGACCAGGAGCGCCAGCGACATGGCAGTCATGCCGACGGCGAGCGAGATCTGCCCGCCGGCCATGACCTGGGCCAGCATGTCGTGGCCGAGATTGTCGGTGCCGAAGGGATGGGCGAGCGACGGGCCCTGGTTCTTCGCCTTGATGTCGATCTTGTTCGGGTCGATCGTGTGGATCAGCGGGCCGACATAGACCGCAATCACGATGAAGGCAAAGACGATCAGGCCGGCGACGCCGCCCGGATGGGCGCGGAACTGGCGCCAGAGCAGGAGCCAGAAATTGCCGCTCTTCGGCCGTGTGGCAAGGGTCGTGGCAATGGCCGCATCAGTCATAGCGAATCCTCGGGTCAAGGATGCCGTAGAGAACGTCGGCAATCAGGTTGAAGAGAACGATCAGCACCGCGAAGATGAAGGTCAGCGTCTGGACGAGGGGAATGTCGGCGCCCTGGATCGCGGTGATCAGCAGCTGGCCGAGGCCGTTCACCCGGAACACCTGTTCGGTGATGATTGCGCCGGAAAAGATGGTGGGAACACCGAGCGCGATCACGGTGACCACCGGGATCAGGCTATTGCGCAGCACATGCACCAGAAGCACGACCTTTTCTTTCACGCCCTTGGCGCGCGCCGTTCGGACATAATCCATATGCAGGTTGTCGAGCATCGAGGCGCGGACGAAGCGGCTGATCTGCGAGGTGTTGTAAAGCGTCAGCACCAGCACGGGCAGGAACATCTGCTTGACCTGCAGGACGAAGCTCGACCAGCTGTCGACGACGAGATTGGTGTCGTAGATCGACGGAAACCATTGCAGCCAGGAGGAGAAGACGACGATCAGCAGCACGCCGGTGAAGAAGGTCGGAACGGAATATCCGACCATCGAGATGAAGGTGCCGACCTGGTCGAAGATCGAGTACTGGCGGTAGGCGGAGATGACGCCGATCGGGATCGCCAGCAGCACGCCGAAGAGATAGGACAGGCCGACGACCCAGAGCGTCTGCGGCAGGCGCTGGACGATCAGGTCGACCACCGGGCTGCGCGTCGCCCAGGACAGGACCCGCATGCGCTCGCCGGTGCCGATTGTCAGGCCGGTCAGCTGTTCGAAGATGTTGAGCGGTTCATTGATGAAGAACTGCTGCAGCCATTTCAGATAGCGGATGAGGAAGGGCTGATCGAGGCCCATGGCGGCGCGGATCTGCTCGCGCACCTCGGGCGGAATGGTCAGCGGCAGGTCGCTCAGCGGGTCGCTGGGGGCGAGATCGAGCAGTGCGAAGATGATGAAGCTGATCGCCAGCAATGTCGGGATCGCAAACAGCAATCGCCGAATCGTAAAGGTGAACATCGGATGGTCTCCAGGCTGTCACGAGAAATGCGATCGCCGGGCCCGGCGTGTCCGCGGCCCGGCGAGGCGACATCATTTCTTGCGCGACCAGTCGGCGACGTTCCACAACTCGCTGTCCCAGGCGTTCATCTTGACGCCTTCCAGCGTCGCGGAAACGGCGGACGGCTGACCGCGATGGATCAGCGGGATCTGCGCCACGTCATTGCTCAGCATGTCGTTGAGCTTCTTGGCGATCACGGCACGGTCCTCGAGCTTGCCGGTCTTGCCGAGTTCCTTGACCAGGGTGTCGTATTCCGGGTTGCAGTAGCGGACGATGTTCTCACCCTGCCAGCCGCTGGCCGGGCTCGGGATCTTGTCGCACATCCAGCCGGCCATGTATTTTTCCGGGTCTGTGCCGTCGAAGTTGTTGGTGTACATCTGCACATCGGCCATGAACTTCTGGAACGTGTCCGGAGAGGCCGGGTCGCCGCCGAAGAAGACGTTGGCCGAGACGTTGCGCAGTTCGACGGTGACGCCGATCTGGCTCCACATGTCCTTGACCAGCGCCTGGGTTGCCTGGCGGACGGAATTGGTCGAGGTCTGGTAGAGGAAGGAGAGCTTGACACCGTCCTTTTCGCGGATGCCGTCGCCGCCCATCTTCCAGCCGGCATCGTCGAGCAGCTTGTTGGCCGCTTCGAGATCCTGCTTCAGGCACCAGTCGACGGCGGTCGAGACATAGATATCGGGCGCCGGCAGAATGTTGCATGTCGGCTTGCCGTTGTCGCCGTAGCCGGCTTCATCGATGATGTCGCGGTCGATGGCGAGCGACAGCGCCTTGCGCACGGCCGGGTCCTTCAGGGCCGGATGCGGGCCTGCCTCCTTGGTCGAGCGCTTGTCGCCGAGCGAGGGGTCGACGCCGAAGGGGTTGAGGTCGATACGTTCGACCTGGGTGCCGAAGGCGACCTCGATCTTGCCCTTGCCGGCCTGCATCATCGTGGCCAGCACTTCCGGCTCGACCTGCATGTTCCAGGCATAGTCGAATTCGCCGGTCTCGAGCACCGAGCGTGCCGCCGATGCCGCATCGCCGCCGCCCTTGAGGGTGACCGAGGCAAAGGCGGGCTTGGCGGCATCGCGGTAGTTCGGATTGGCGGTGAAGGTCACCACGTCATTCGGCTTGAATTCCTTGACGACGAAGGGGCCGGTGCCGATCGGGCCGAAATTGGCCGCGGTGCATTCGGGGGCCTTGGCGCCGAGGCAATCCTTGAACTGCGCTGCCTGGATCAGCGGCGACTGGCCGCCGACGAGCGCGCTATAGGGATAAGGCTTGGGGTCGGTGAACGAGATCTTGATGGTGGAGGCGTCGACGGCCTCGACATTGCTCACGCCCTCGAAATAGGCGCCCTGGGCGCAGCCGCCATCCGGCGCGGTGCAATATTTCCAGGTGAAGATGGCGTCATCGGCGGTCACCGGCGTGCCGTCAGACCATTTCAGATCCGGCTTCAGCTTCCAGGTGATGCTCTTCAGGTCGGCCGCGACGCCGCCATTCTCGACGGTCGGGATCTCGGTCGCGAGCATCGGCACCAGCGCACCGGTCTCGTCGTAGCGGGCGAGCGGCTCGATGACCATCGAGGCCCCGTAGACTTCCTTGGTGCCGCCGGACAGGTAGGGATTCATCGTCGAGACGGCCTGCCAGAAGATGATCTTGAGGTCGCCATCGGTGCCGCGATCGGCCAGGGCCGGGGCGCCGGAAATGGTCAATGCGGCAGCCGACGCCGCAAGGATAAGGTGCAGTTTCTTCATAAGCTGTTCCCCATTTATTATTGTTGGAGCTTCGGCACCTTTGGGCGCCGGGACGAGATGTGGCCAGCCCAAATGAAAAATGTCAACCGCCTATCTCATTGGCATATATAGAAAAATTTGAGATTTTGTGACGTAATGCGCGTCGCGGAAACCGCCGCTGACATGGCAACGCCCTGTCCGGCTGATGAAAATTTAGGCCATGTAACCACAAGCCTATTTTCCATGCAAGGTGGAAAATTGCGGCTTGCAAAACGATAAATTCGCAGGCCAGTATGGGTGCAATTCTGCCGGGAGCAACGATAAAAAGAGGTCTTTCATGCCAGTTCTGAACCGCGCCAGCGAACTCCAGCCGGAGGTGGCCGAATGGCGCCGGCACCTGCACGAAAATCCCGAGCTGCTGTTCGATGTGCATGGAACGGCTGCCTTCGTTGCGGACAAGCTGAAGGAATTCGGCTGCGATATCGTCCAGACCGGGATCGGCAGAACCGGTGTCGTCGGCCTGATCAAGGGCAGCCGCGGCGACGGCCCGGCGATCGGTTTCAGGGCCGACATGGATGCCCTGCCGATCCTCGAGGCGAGCGGCAAGGAATGGGCGTCGAAGACACCGGGCAAGATGCATGCCTGCGGTCACGACGGCCACACGGCCATGTTGCTCGGTGCCGCCAAGTATCTTGCCGAGACGCGCAATTTTCGCGGATCGATTGCCGTGATCTTCCAGCCGGCAGAAGAGGGCGGCGGCGGTGGCCGTGAAATGGTCGCCGACGGCATGATGGAGACTTTCGGCATCAGCCAAGTCTACGGCATGCACAATCATCCGGGCATGAAGGTGGGAACGTTTTCCACCCGCAAGGGATCGGTGATGGCGGCTGCCGACCAGTTCGACATCGAGATCCATGGTCGCAGCGGCCATGCCGCCCAGCCGCACAAGAGCATCGATCCGGTGCTGGCGGCGGCCCAGGTGGTCGTTGCGCTGCAGTCGATCGCGGCCCGCGAAACCGATCCGCTGAATTCCGTGGTCGTCACCGTCACCAAGATCCATGGCGGTGATGCCTATAACGTCATTCCCGACGGCGTGAAGTTGTCCGGCACGGTGCGCACCCTTTTACCCGAACTGCGCGATATGGCGGAAAAGCGTCTGGGCGAAATCGCGACCGGCATCGCCATGGCCATGGGCGCCAAGGCCGAGGTGCAGTATCATCGTGGCTATCCCGTCACCTTCAACCATCATGCCGAGACCGATTTTGCGCTCGACGTGCTGCGCAAGGTGGTCGGCAACCAGGCGGTCAGCGACGAATTTCCGCCGGCCATGGGCGCCGAAGACTTTTCCTACATGCTGGAGGCCCGTCCGGGCGCCTTCGTGTTCATCGGCAATGGCGATACGGCGAACCTGCACAATTCGGCCTATGACTTCAACGACGAGGCGATCCCCTACGGCATCAGCTACTGGGTGACGCTGGCCGAAACGGCGCTTGCCGCCTGATCCATCCGCAGCACATCTCGACGACAAAAAAAACAGGGGAACGGGACATGGCTGACGTGGAATTGGGAACTGGCGGCACAATCGAGCCCGTGTTGTCGGTGTGCAATCTGACGACGTCGTTCCGGGTTGGCACGGAATGGCGTTCTGTCGTTCGCAACATGAGCTTCGATATCGCGCCAAAGGAGACGGTCGCAATCGTCGGCGAATCCGGCTCGGGCAAGAGCGTCACGTCCTTGTCGGTCATGCGGCTCCTGCCTTCGGCGTCGAGCCGCATCGAAGGCAGCGTCAGGCTTCAGGGGCGCGAGTTGCTGACGCTCGAGCCGGAAGCGATGCGCCGGGTGCGTGGCAACGAGATCGCGATGATCTTCCAGGAGCCGATGACCAGTCTCAATCCGATCTTCCCGATCGGAAAGCAGATCGCCGAGGCGATCACCTGCCACCAGAACGTCTCGCAATCAGATGCCAGAGCGGAGGTGCTGCGGCTGCTCGACAAGGTTCGCATTCCGAATGCCAAGAGCCGCTTCGACGACTACCCGCATCAGTTTTCCGGCGGCATGCGCCAGCGCGTGATGATCGCCATGGCACTGGCTTCCAGGCCGAAGTTGCTGATTGCCGACGAACCGACAACCGCGCTCGACGTGACGATCCAGGGGCAGATCCTCGACCTTCTCAAGATTCTGCAGGACGAGGAAGACATGGCCGTGCTGTTCATCACCCATGACATGGGCGTGGTGGCGGAGGTGTCGGACCGGACGATCGTGATGTTCCGTGGCGAGGCGGTGGAGACGGGAACGACGGATGCCATCTTCAACCGCGGCACACATCCCTATACGCGGGCGCTCCTGTCCGCCGTGCCGAAGCTCGGCTCGATGGGCGGGCGCCAGCGACCCATGCGCTTTCCGGTGATCGACATCAAGAGTGGCGAGACGCTGGTGCCTGAAACGGAAGCGGCGGGTGTTGACGAAGCCAGCCGGCCGATCCTCGAAGTGAAGAACATGACGACGCGCTTCGATATCCGGTCCGGCCTGCTTGGCCGCAAGAGCGGCGCGGTGCATGCCGTCGAAAATGTCTCCTTCGATCTCAGGCCGGGCGAGACCCTGGCTCTGGTGGGCGAGTCCGGTTGCGGAAAGTCGACCACCGGTCGCTCGATCACCCGCCTGGTCGAACCGAGTTCGGGCCAGATCTCGATGGACGGGTACAACGTGGCAAGCCTCGACAGCATGGCATTGCGGCGCATGCGGCGCAGCATCCAGATGGTGTTCCAGGACCCGTTCGCCAGCCTCGATCCGCGCATGAGCATCGGGCAGGCGGTGATGGAGCCGTTCATCGAGCACCAGCTTGGCACCAAGGCGCAGGCGCGCGAGAAGGCAGCCAACCTTTTGGAGCGCGTCGGTCTCGGGGCCGAGATGATGCCGCGCTATCCGCACGAATTTTCCGGCGGCCAGCGCCAGCGTATCGCGATCGCCCGCTCGTTGATGCTCGATCCGAAGGTCATCGTTGCCGACGAGGCGGTCTCGGCGCTCGATGTGTCGATCAAGGCGCAGGTGTGCAACCTGCTGCTCGACCTGCAGCAGAGCTTCAATCTCGCCTATCTGTTCATCAGCCACGACATGGCGGTGGTCGAGCGGGTCAGCCACCGGGTTGCGGTGATGTATCTGGGTGAAATCGTCGAGATCGGTCCGCGCCAGGCGGTGTTCGAAAATCCGCAGCATGCCTATACCAGGAAGCTGATGGCGGCCGTGCCGGTGCCGGATCCCTCGCGGCGGCGGGCCAAGCGAAACCTGTCGACGGATGAAATCAAGAGCCCGATCCGGCCGCTTGGTTTCACGCCGCCGGTGCGACAATACCGCGAGGTCGCGGCCGGTCATCTTGTGCAGCTGTAGAAGAGGCACAGCCAGGCTTGTTCGCGGTTGCCGGCATTTTCACCCATTCATTTCACATTGAACGGGTCTCATCCAATATCCGTCATTGTCTGGCGTTAAAGGTTCGCTATAGGAGCCTTGACGCAAGCAGACTGGAATGACGCATGATTGAAGCGGATGGTGGGACTGCCGAAAATCCGGCAGGCAATCCCTTGCCGGGCAACGAGAACCGCAAGCGTGGACGGCGTCTCTCCAAAATCCTTTCCGATATCGCGCTCGATGTCGAACGCTCGCGCGTGTCCGTTGCCGATCTCTTCACCGCGATGGGCGACCGCGCCTTCGGTGCGTTGCTGCTGATCTTTGCGCTTCCGAATGTCGTGCCTACGCCCCCAGGAACGTCTGCGATCACTGGTGCGCCGCTGGTATTTCTGGCGGCGCAATTGATGCTGGGCCAGTCGCCGTGGCTGCCGAAGATCATCGCCAACAGGTCGATGGCGCGCGAGGATTTTGCAGCGATCGTCCTGCGCATTTCACCCTGGCTGGCGCGGGGCGAGCGCATGCTGCGTCCCAGGCTGACCTTCCTTGTCTATCCCCCTGTGGAATATGTGACCGGACTGCTCTGCCTGATCCTGGCGATCATTTTGGCGCTGCCGGTACCGCTCGGCAATATCCTCCCGGCAGTTGCCATATGCCTGTTCTCGTTCGGGATTCTGGAGCGCGATGGGCTTTGCATCCTGTTCGGGCTGTTGACATTCGTGCTATCGCTGGTGGTGGTCGCGGGCGTCTTGTTTGCAATCGTGAAGGGGTTCATCCTGCTCGTGTCCGCGACGTTTTTCTAACCTGCCAAACATAGGTGCCGCCATGTTGATCTCGCTCTACCAGATGCAGCCGGTTTCCGGCGATGTACCGGGCAATATCGGCAAGATCGCCCAGGCGGCAATGGCTGCGGCCGAAATGGGAGCGGATGTTCTGGTCACGCCGGAGCTCGGCACCAGCGGCTATGCGCTCGGACCGCGCTTTGCCGAGGTGGCCGAGACGCGTGACGGCTCGATCGTCGAGGCGCTCAGCGAGATTGCCGCCGATTGCGGCCTCGCCATCTGCGCCGGCTTTCCCGAGCGCGACGGCGACCAGGTGTTCAACTCGGCCGTCGTCGTGCGGCCCGACGGATCGCTGGAATTCTATCGCAAGGGCCATCTCTACGGCGATGGCGAGCGCGCCGCCTTCGTGCCCGGTGCCGATAGCCCGCATGTGTTTGATCTCTTCGGCATCAAGACCGGCATGCTGATCTGCTATGATGTCGAATTCCCGGAATATGTGCGCACACTGGCTCTGGCCGGTGCCGAACTGGTGCTTGTGCCCACCGCCCTGCCGGCCGGTATCATCAGCCGACGGGTTGCCGACATGGTGGTGCCGACCCGTGCCTTCGAAAACGGCCTCTTCCTCGTCTATGCCGATCTTTGCGGCACCGAGGGCGAACTGTCCTATACCGGGCGCTCGGTGATCCTTGCGCCGGATGGCGACGAACTGGCGCGTGCCGGCACGGGGGAAACGCTGCTGGTGGCGAAGATCGACCTTGGCGCCTATGGCGAGGCAAAGGCGCAGAACCCCTATCTGACCGACCGTCGCCCCTCGCTCTACCGGCTCGGCTGACCCGTGCGCATTGCGGTTGTGTCTTGCCTTTCCTACATCAGGCACCGATCCTGAAGGAGACCGCGATGATCCTCGATGCTGCAGCGCTTGCCGCCCGTAACCTGTTTGCTGCCGAAACCCGTTCCGTATTCTGGAAAGTGCTGGGCCTGACGGCGCTGGTGCTGGTCGCCCTTTGGCTGGCGCTTCGCGAGACCTTCATCGCCTATGCCATGCCGTTGATCGACGGTTTCATTCCCGATCTGCCGGCCTGGGCCGGCTGGCTGAGCTTCGTCTTCGGCATCCTCGCCAGCATCGGTCTCGCGCTCGGCGTGGCGTTGCTGATGTCGTCGGTGACGGCCATCATTGCCGGCCTGTTTCTCGACGATGTGGCGGAAGTGATCGAAAAACGCGATTATCCGGACGATCCGGCCGGTCTCGCCATGCCGCTTTTGTCCAGCATTGCAACCTCGCTGAAATTCTTCTGCGTCGTTGTGCTCGGCAATCTCGTGGCGCTGATGCTGCTGTTCATTCCGGGCGTCAATCTCGTCGCCTTCTTCCTGGTCAACGGCTATCTGCTCGGACGGGAATTCTTCGAATTCGCCGCCATGCGCTTTCGCACGCCTGCAGAAGCAAAGCAGTTCCGCTCCAAACATGGCGGCACGATCTTTCTCGCCGGGCTGGTGATCGCCGGCTTCCTCGCGGTGCCGATCCTCAATCTGTTGACGCCGCTGTTTGCGGCCGGCCTGATGGTGCATCTGCACAAGCTGCTGAGCGCCCGCGATCCACAATTCAGGACCTGAACGGTCATTCGACGCTGCTGATCACCTGCTGCGGCAGTTCGACCAGCGGCGCCGGGATATCGCAGGTCTTTTCCGCCGACTTGCAGATGTCGGCGATCACGCAGCGCTCGCATTCGGGCTTGCGCGCCTTGCAACAGTAGCGTCCATGCAGGATCAGCCAGTGATGGGCATGGAACAGGTAGTGCTCCGGCACGATCTTCATCAGGATGTCTTCGATCGCGTCCGGCGTCTTGGCCGGGGCGAGCCTGATGCGGTTGGCGATGCGCAGGATATGGGTGTCGACCGCCATGGTCGGGATGCCGAAGGCCATGGACAGGACGACATTGGCCGTCTTGCGCCCGACGCCCGGCAGCTTCACCAGTTCCTCCCGCGTCTTCGGCACGACACTGCCGAAATCGTCGACGAGCATCCGGCTGAGCGCAATCACGTTCTTCGCCTTGTTGCGATAGAGCCCGATGGTCTTGATGTAGTCACGGACCTTGTCCTCGCCGAGGGCGAGCATCTTTTCCGGCGTATCGGCCACCTTGAACAGGGCTCGCGTCGCCTTGTTGACGCCGGCGTCGGTTGCCTGGGCGGACAGCGCGACCGCGACGACGAGTGTGAACGGATTGACGTGTTCCAGTTCACCCTTGGGTTCCGGCCGCTGGACCGAGAAGCGGCGGAAGATCTCCTCCAGTTCGGCGCGGGAATAGGCCGTGCGACGGCTTGTCGCTGCCGATTTTCGTGCCGGTTGATTTGACTTTTTCAAGCTTTGGGTGCTGGATTTCGGCTTCGCAAGGGTCATCGGAAATCTATAGTCGGGCAGGCAGATGGAAGGCAATGTCGAGCAGGCCGCGGAGACGCCGATTTTTGCAGCGGAGCTCACGCCCTATCGATCGCTGGGGCCGAAGGGCTTTCGCGTGCTTCTCGTCCTCACAGGCGGGATCTGCCTTGTGCATTCCCTCTTCTTCCTGTCGACCGGGGCTTGGCCGATCGGCCTGTTTTTCGGGCTCGACTTCCTGCTGCTCTATGGTGCCTTCCGGATGAACTATCGTTCAGGCCGGGCGCGCGAGGAAATCGTCGTGTCGCGCACCAGGCTGTCGATCCGCAAGTTTACGCCCGCAGGCCGCATGACCGAGCATCGCTTCAACACGTTCTGGGCGCGGTTCTTCGTGCGCCGCCACGAGGAAATCGGCATCGTGTCGATGCAGGTGACCGGCGAAGGACGGCGCACCGATATCGGCTCCTTCCTCAATCCCGATGATCGCGAGAGCTTCGCCAAGGCGTTTCGCGGCGCGCTGGCGACGGCAAAACAGCGGATCTGAGCGCAAGAAACGGGTGGCATCGCGGTCCATGTCATGGTGAAGTCGCGTTCGACACGAGGACCAGACCATGACACTTGCGCAGCATATCGATCTTTCCCGCAGCACAGACATCACACCGGATGGCGGCGACTACGAGACCGTGCGCCAGGTGATCGAAATGCTGACGCTCGACTATCAGAGCCAGCCGTCGCTGGAGACGATTGCCGAACGGCTCGGCCAGTCGCCGACACAGTTGCAGAAGACGTTTACCCGCTGGGCAGGGCTCTCGCCGAAAGCGTTTTTGCAGGCGGTGACGCTCGACCATGCCAAGCGGCTGCTTGGTCGGGAAGAACTGCCCTTGCTGGAAACATCGCTGGAGCTCGGCCTATCCGGACCCGGCCGCCTGCACGATCTGTTCGTCACCCATGAGGCGATGAGCCCGGGCGAATGGAAGGCCAAGGGTGCCGGCCTTGTCATCCGCTACGGTTATCACCCGTCGCCGTTCGGCGTGGCGCTGGTCATGGCAACCGATCGCGGGCTGGCGGGGCTCGCCTTTGCCGATTTCGGCGGCGAACAGGCCTGTTTCGACGACATGGCCTGCCGCTGGCCGAATGCGCAGTTTGTCGAGGACCAGGCTTCCACGACGCCTTATGCCGAGAGGGTCTTTTATCCGGCGCGCTGGTCGTCGGAAGAACCGCTGCGGGTGGTGCTGATCGGGTCCGATTTCCAGGTCAGGGTCTGGGAAAGCCTGCTCAGCATTCCACTCGGCAAGGCCGTCACCTATTCCGACATCGCCAGCCGGATCGGCCAGCCCACCGCAAGCCGCGCGGTGGGGGCAGCCGTCGGCCGCAATCCGATCTCGTTTGTCGTGCCGTGCCACCGGGCACTCGGCAAAAGCGGCGCGCTCACCGGCTATCACTGGGGACTGACCCGCAAGCGGGCGATGCTGGGCTGGGAGCAGGGGCGGGTCTGAGCGTTGAGCCGGCAGTCGGGAATCATTTTTGTTGCAGATCGCGAAGCGTGTGCGACAATCTTTCGATGAAAAACATGATCGTCCTGTCCGATGATATCACGCAGCGTCTCGACGAACTCGCAGAGCGGACGCGTTTGACGCGCGAGCAGATCGTTGAAGACGCTCTCACTCATGGCCGTTCGCTCGCCTGGCGAGAGAAATGGGCGGCAGGTGTGCGGGAAGGCATGGATGATGCTGACGCCTGCGACTTTGCAGAGGATCACGAGATCGCGGTCGTTCTTGAAAAGTTCAAGAATTAATCTCCGTGCAGATCGTTTGGACCAGACGATATCTGCGCGAGTTTGCCTTAGTCAATGACTACATCGGCGAACGCAATCCTCGAGCTGCGAATCGCATAGTTAACGAGATCCACTCCAGGACGGCGCTTATGCTGTCGAAAAATGCCTTGATCGGGCGTGTCGGCGAAATAGAGGGAACCCGCGAACTCGTGCTGGCGGGAATTTCGTGTATTGTAGCTTGCCGCGTTCATCGGGAACGAATTGAAGTCTTGTTCGTCCAGCATGCCGCGCGCGAATGGCCGCCAGAGGCCTATCTGTCGCGGTGCTGTGTTTCAGTTCTCACGCCTCTTCCGCCAATGCCAGCAATTGCCGCGCAGCACTCTCGTCTGTGATTAGCGTGTTGCAGCCGATGCGCTTGATCGTGGCGCGGATCGCGACGGCACGGTGGGCGCCGCCGGACGAGATGACGATGTGTTTCGCCTTTTTCAGCGTATCGAGATCGACCGACATGACCCGCTCGTTGATCGGGTGATCGACCGAGCGGCCTTCGGCGTCGAGGAAATTGAACATGGTGTCGCAGACGCAGCCGGCGGCGATCAGTTCCTCCAGCGTCTCGTGGCTGATGAAGCCTTCCGACAGCGAGGTCGAGTGCGGACCGATGTCACCGCAGGAGACGATGGCGAGGTCAAGGTTTTCGGCAAGGTCGTAGAGCGTCTTCAAGCCGCATTTTTCGATCAGCGCCCGCTTGGTGGCAACGGAATCGACCAGAAGCGGCGCAAGGAACATGTAACATTCCGCGCCGAGCTGGCTTGCCAGCCGCCAGGTGTAGTCGATCGGGTTGGTCTGGTGGACGGCGACGATGCCGCCGAGCAGCGAGACGACCTTGCAGTTTTCCCGGCGCGGCGGGCGAAAACCCGACAACGAGGCGGTCATGGTCCGGCCCCAGCCGACCCCGATCGTGGCATTGTCGGTCACCACTTCGGTGAGGAACTGGCCGAGCGCCAGGCCGACGGCTGAGGCGATCGAGGCGGCATCCTGGCTGGCCGGCGAGGGAACGACCACGGCTTCGTCGAGGCCAAAGGCTTTTTCCAGCCGCACAGCCAGCTCGACGCAATCACCGATGCCTTCGCTGATCCAGATCTGCACTTCGGCCCGCTTCAGGGCCTCGTCGAGCATGCGAATGACGGTCGAGCGGCTGATGCCGAGACGGTCGGCGACACCCTTTTGCGTCAGGCCCTGGTTGTAGTAGAGCCATGCCGCGCGCAGGCGCAGCGATGCCGCATCCGAATAGGTGCTGTGGGTTTCCCGTCTGAGCTTGGCCAAAGGTTGCGGTATCCTGATGATGTCCGCGCATACTATTTCCCGATATGATACTTATGTCAAATCTGTTGCACAAATGTCTTGACTTCCTCCCCTTCCGATGGCGATAGTTCAGGCTATAGGCGCGCGCGTTCATCTTGCAGGTCTGTGGCCCAATCTTTGGCCCGGATCTTCGAGCCAGAGCTTCGGGAACGAATGGCGGCCGAGTAGGTTAACTGGGCAAATTCGAAGGATATCCGCATGACTTCCAAACTCGAACAGCTTCGCGCCATGACGACCGTTGTTGCCGATACCGGCGACATCGAGGCGGTCGCGCGCCTGAAGCCTGTCGATTGCACGACAAATCCGTCTATCGTCCTCAAGGCGCTGGGCACGGATGCCTTTGCCGATGCTTTCAAGGAAGCGATTGCCTGGGGCAAGGCCAAGGGCGGCAAGGATGACGCCGTCGTCGGCGCCATCGCCGACCGTATGGCGATCTCGGTCGGTGCCGCGCTTGCAGCGCTCGTTCCGGGCCGTGTCTCGACCGAAGTCGATGCCGACCTGTCGTTCGACACCAAGGCTTCGATCGAGAAGGCGCATGGGATCATTGCCGGCTACAAGGAACGCGGCATCGAGAAGGATCGTATCCTGATCAAGCTCGCCTCCACCTGGGAAGGTATCCGGGCTGCCGAAGTGCTGCAGAAGGAAGGCATCGACTGCAACCTGACCCTGCTGTTCTCCAAGGCCCAGGCAATTGCCTGCGCCGAAGCCAAGGTGTTCCTGATCTCGCCCTTCGTCGGTCGCATTCTCGACTGGTACAAGAAGTCGACCGGTGAGAACTACACGGCGGAAACCGATCCGGGCGTCGTCTCGGTGCGAGCCATCTACGACTATTACAAGGCGAACGGCATCAACACGATCGTCATGGGCGCGTCGTTCCGCAATGCCGGTGAAATCGAAGCGCTGGCCGGTTGCGACCGCCTGACGATCAGCCCGCAACTGCTTGACGAATTGAATGCTGCCGAAGGCAACCTGCCGCGCGTCCTTTCTCCGGAAAAGGCCAAGGCCGAACCGCTGGTCTCGCTCGATGAAAAGGCGTTCCGCTGGGCGATGAACGAGGATGCGATGGCGACCGAAAAGCTTGCAGAAGGCATTCGCGGCTTTGCCAAGGATCTCGGCACCTTGCGTGGCCAGATCTCCAAGGCGCTGGCCGCCTGAGGCGGCAAACCGCAGACCCAAACCTCCCGAAAAGGCGTCGCGATCCACCCGCGGCGCCTTTTTCGTATGGATCAGATGGCGAAATTCACGGTCTGGGTGGCCGGTGCGGACGATCCGGCTTGTTCGGGAAGGGGATCGGAATGATCGGCTGGATTTCCAGCCGCCGGTCATCATAGGGCATGAAGCCGGCATCTTCGAATAGGAAACGGCCATCGACCCAGCCCGAAACGCGGGGACGATGGACGGTTGCCACCCGGCACCAGTATCCGCCCCGGCTTTCGCGGCAGTTCAGCCGTTCGATCGGCGAGCCTTCATCCAGCATGTGAATGACGCGAAAGTTCGGGCCCGCGCCGGAATAGACCGCAAGACGGGCTCCGGGCGGCAGGCCGCGGACATGCCAGAGGTAGGTATCCATCATCTGGCCGCCGCCTATATCCGGGGCGGGGATCACCTGCGGTTGCTGGGCCATCGCAGGAAAGCCGCAGGCTGTGGCGCTGAAGACGATCGCGCTGGCTGAAAGGGCGGCTGCGAGAATGCGGCGCATGCGGAATCTCCGTGATTTTCCGGGATCATAAAGGGCCGAAGGATCGTGTGCCACCTGTTTGCCGCAGCAGGGTAAACAGCCTTTTCTCCAGGTCGGTTGTCAGAAAACCAAAAATACTTGCTATACAAACTATTTTTATGCCAATGAAATTCTATGAGTGAAAATCCAAAACGCCTTCTGGGCATGCGACTGGTGGGGCTTGCCCGCCACTGGCGACATTATCTCGATGAGCAGCTGGTCGCCTCTGGCCTGACCGATGCAACCTGGGCGCCGTTGATGCATTTGCATCGGGCCGGCGATGGGCTGCTGCAGAAGGATCTTGCGGCCCGAATCGGTCTCGATGTTTCGAGCCTTGTGCGGCTACTCGACATTCTGGAAGCGCAAGATCTAGTGGTGCGACATCCAGACCCGCATGACCGGAGGGCGAAGCGGCTGCGCCTGACGCCTAAGGGCCACGCGCGGGTCGAGCATATCCGCGACAAGGTGGAGCCACTGGAAGACGGCTTGCTTCAGGACCTGGATGAGAACGAGGTTCAGGCTCTGTTTTCTGCCTTCGAGCGGATCGAGGCAAGGTTGCGGACGAAGCCATCCCATGCGGGACCACAGACATGATTGTGTTTCCGCCTCTTGCGAGGTTCGGCTTCGACATGCCGCGCCTTCGCTTTGCCTTTCGAACGGCCATTGCAGCATGCATCGCCTTCCTCCTGGCGTGGCGGCTTGGCCTTGATCATCCGCAGTGGTCGGCCATGACCGTCTGGGCGGCATCCCAGCCGACGCGCGGCCAATTGCTGGAAAAGGGCCTGTTTCGGGCGTTTGGCACGGTGATCGGCGTTGTTGCAGGCGTCGCCCTGCTGATGGTGGTGGACGGCGCGCCATTTTTCCTTGTCGTCGGTCTTGCCGTCTGGATCGGGCTCTGCGTCACGGTCGGTAACCTGCTTCGCGGGCTTGTCTCGTATGGCGTGATGCTGGCCGGCTATTCCGCGGCGATGGTGGCATTGCTCGACTACGGCCATCCGGCTCATGTCTGGGTGCTAGGCCTTGATCGTGCCGCCACCATCTTCCTTGGAGTTGCCGTTGCGGTGCTGTTTGGCTTCCTGCTGACGCCGGCGGCGGCCGAGGACGAGATGATCGGCCGGATGCGGCGGCTGACGGCACGCCTGCTCGACCGTCTTTCCGACCGGCTTCGTGAAGGCGGTCCGGCGGCCTTGACTGCCGAGGAAGTGGCGATCCTGTCCGAAATGGCGGCGGTCGATGAACAATGCGACCCGCATGCCGCCGGATCCCTGCGGCGACGCCAGACGGTGCGTGCCATGCGCTCCATCCTTTCTGTGCAGATTTCGCTGCTTCTGGCGGCGCGTCGTATTGAGACGGGAGGGTATGCAGCCTGTGCGGCGACGCTGCGCAACGCCAGCGCGCGGATGACTGCGGGGGATGCGACGAAAGAGCCGCTTCGGCTGCTCGTCCAGGCCACCGTCCAGGCGGATGGCCTCCTAGATCTGGGAGAGGCGCTGACCGCGCTGGCCGAGGGTATCCGTACATATCGGGCCGGTATTGCCGCGCAATCCGTCGAGCCGCCGGCAGCCTATCCGAGTATCCTGCACCGGGACTGGGTGGGTGCGCGTGAAGCCGGTATCCGAGCGACACTCAGCCTCATCGTCGTCGGCATGGTCTGGGTTGCGACCGGCTGGCCGTCGCTTGCTTTCCTGATGCTCGGGCTGTCGATCATGACCACGGTCTTTTCGACCTTCGACAATCCGACGCAGATCCTGCGCTCGGTCTTCCTGGGGCAGGTTTATGGCTGCGCGGGGGCTCTTGCCTGCCTATACCTGGTCTGGCCGCTTGCCGGCAGCGAATTCCAGGTTGTGCTCTTGACCCTGCCGTTCATTCTGGCGGCGCCGCTGTTCTTCTCCCATCGACATACCGTAGCGTCGGCCTTCGACTATGCGATGGTTTCGATGCTGCTTCTGCATCCGCACTATCCGGTAAGCGGCAATTTCATTCAGTCGCTGCTGTCGGGCATGGCGGTTGTTTCGGCGCCGCTGGTGGCCTATTTCGCCTATCGCCTGATCTATCCGGTTACCTTGCAGCGAAGGCTGGATACGCTGATCGGCATGATGGTCGGCGAACTGCAGTTCATGGCACGAGCCGAGGATGCCACAGAACACCGCCTCGTCTGGCGGGCGCGGCTCTATCACCGCCTGCTGCGCATGGTGCGCTATGCCGAGCGTGGCGGACGGGCCAGCCCACAAGTAGCCGAGACGGGCATTGCCGTTCTGTCGATCGGCCAGGCGATACTGACATTGCAGGAGCTTGTGCGTGGCGGACGGCTGTCTGCCTCAGAGGAAAGGGCCACCCTTGCCGCGCTGCAGCGGTTGAAACAGATCTGCAGCGAGCCGGGCAAGGTGTGCATCGCGCTGAGCCGTGTCGGCGATCGGCTGAGGAGCCGGCATGAAGCGAGTTCACGCATTGTCGCGGCAGCGGCGCATTCGCTCGATTCTCAACTGGAATTCTTCAGTCCGAGGTGATGACAGATCCATCTGTCGGCCCCCGACGACAATGGGCGCAAACCGCGGAACGGTTTGCGCCCTTGTTGCGCCCGGCCAAGCGGCGTCAATGTGCTATCATCACATGGCGCACTGCGGTGTAGTCCTCCAGCGCATAGACCGACATGTCCTTGCCGTAGCCGGACTGCTTCAGGCCGCCATGCGGCATCTCGTTGCACAGCATGAAATGCGTGTTGATCCAGGTGCAGCCATAGCGGAGCTTGGCCGCCGTTTGCATGGCGCGCGAGATGTCCTTGGTCCAGACCGAGGAGGCAAGGCCGTAGTCGCTGTCATTGGCCCAGGTGACCGCCTGATCGACATCCGAAAAGCGGGTGACGGACACGACCGGGCCGAAGACCTCGCGGCGGACGATCTCGTCGTCCTGCAGCGCGCCGGCGATCACGGTCGGGGCATAGAAGAAGCCCTTGTCGGAGCCGAGCTTGCCGCCGGTGACGACTTCCATGTGCTTGTGTTCGGAGGCGCGGGCGACGAAGCTTTCGACGCGGTCGCGCTGGCGCTTGGAAATCAGCGGGCCGATCTCGTTTTCGGTGTCGTCGGCCTGGTTGTATTTCAGCGTCGAGACGGCGGAGGCAAGGTCGGCGACGAATTTTTCGTAGACCTTGTCGGCGGCATAGATGCGGCAGGCCGCCGTGCAGTCCTGGCCGGCATTGTAATAGCCGAAGGTGCGGATCGCTGAGACGACAGCATCGATATCGGCGTCGTCATAGATGATGACAGGCGCCTTGCCTCCCAGTTCGAGATGGGTGCGCTTGACGGTCTTGGCGGCGGCGGCGAGCACCTTCTTGCCGGTGGCGATATCGCCGGTTATCGAGACCATGCCGATCTTCGGGTGGTTGATGATGGCGTTGCCGACGCTTTCGCCGCGGCCGAGCACGACATTGACCACACCCTCCGGCAGGATCTCGGCCATCAGCTTGGCCATTTTCAGCGCGGTCAGCGGCGTCTGTTCCGATGGCTTGAAGACGACGGTGTTGCCGGCGGCGATCGCCGGGGCCAGCTTCCAGGCCATCATCATCAGCGGATAGTTCCACGGCGCAATCGAGCCGACGATGCCGACCGGATCGCGGCGGATCATCGAGGTGAAGCCGGGCAGATATTCGCCGGCGACCGGGGCATGCATCGAGCGGATCGCACCGGCGAAGAAGCGGTAGCAGTCGACGATGGCGGGGATTTCGTCGTTCAGCACGGCATTTATCGGCTTGCCGCAGTTGAGCGCTTCCAGCGTGGCGAAGCCAAGGGCGTCTTTTTCGACGGCATCGGCGATCGCCAGCAGATAAGCGGAACGCTGGCCGGGCGTTGTCGCCGACCAGGACTGGAAGGCCTTGTCGGCGGCATCGACGGCACTATCGATCTGCGACAGCGAGGCTTCGGGCAGATCGAGGATCGTCTCGCCGGTCTTGGGGTTGAGGATCTTTTCCTCGATCTCGGTACCGGCTTCGAATTTCGAGCCGATCAGCATCTGGATGTCCATGTCGTTCTCCCTCATTTTTTGACGGTTATTTGCCACTGCCGGATACCTGGTCGGTATCGCGGGTGAGATAAAAGGCGGCCAGGATCGGCAGGAAGGTGACGATCACCACGACCATGGCGACCACATTGGTGACCGGGCGCTGGCGCGGGCGGATCAGTTCTTCCAGCATCCAGATCGGCAGGGTCGACTGCTGGCCGCCGGTGAAGGTGGTGACGATGACTTCGTCGAAGGACAGTGCAAAGGCGAGCATGCCGCCGGCCAGAAGGGCCGTCGCGATATTCGGCAGGATGATGTAGCGGAAGGTCTGGAAACCATCTGCGCCCAGATCCATCGACGCCTCGATCAACGAGCCGGATGTGCGGCGGAAGCGGGCCACCGCATTGTTGTAGACGACGACGACGCAGAAGGTGCCGTGGCCGAGAATGATCGTCCACATCGAGAAGGGGATCTCACCCAGCGAAAAGGCCGAGCGGAGCGCAATGCCGGTGATGATACCGGGCAGCGCGATCGGCAGGATGACGAGCAGCGAGATCGCTTCGCGGCCGAAGAATTTCGTCCGGGCGACGGCGGCGGCGGCCAGCGTGCCGAGCACCATCGCGATCAGCGTCGCGATCGAGGCGACCTTGACCGAGAGCCACAGCGCTTCCCAGATGTCGGGACGGTTCCAGGCAACGGCGAACCATTTGGCGGTCAGCCCCGGCGGTGGCCACTGGAAGCTCTTTTCCTCGGTGGTGAAGGCGTAGACGAAGATCAGGAGGATCGGCAGATGCAGGAAGGCGAGCCCGCCCGCGGCTGCAAATTTCAAGGGCCAGCCGGCCGAGGCGGAGCGATCAGAGCGCATCGAAGGCCCCCATGCGTTTGGCGATGGTCAGGTAGATGCCCATGATGATGATCGGCACGACGGAGAAGGCGGCGGCGAGCGGGATATTGCCGGCCGTGCCCTGCTGGGCATAGACCGCCTGGCCGATGAACAGCCGCGACGATCCGATGATCTGCGGGATGATGTAGTCGCCCAATGTCAGCGAGAAGGTGAAGATGGAACCGGCGACGATGCCTGGCAGGGCAAGCGGGAAAAGCACGTGGCGGAAGGTCTGGCGCGGATCGGCGCCAAGGTCGCCCGAGGCTTCGATCAGGTTGCCAGGCACGCGCTCGAGTGCGGCCTGGGTCGGCAGGATCATATAGGGCAGCCAGACATAGACGAAGACGATGAAGGTGCCGATATAGCTGATCGACAGGGAGTTGCCGCCGATCACCGGCGTCGCCAGTATACCGTCGAGCAGCCAGGTCAGGTGCAGCTTCTCGAAAATCCAGGTGAGGATGCCTTCCTTGGCGAGGATCAATTTCCAGGCATAGATCTTGACCAGGTAGCTCGACCAGAGCGGCAGCATGATGCCGAGATAAAACACGGCCTTCCATTTGCCGGTGGCATAGCGGGCAGCGTAGTAGGCGATCGGGAAGGCGAGCAGGGCAGACGCGAGCGTGACGGCGATGGCCATCAGCAGCGTGCGCAGGATGATGTCGAAATTGGCGGGGATGAGCAGCTGCTTGTAGGTGGCGAGCGTGAACTCGTAGCTGATCAGGCCGGAGAAATCGTCGATGGCAAAGAAGCTCTGCAGCAGAAGCGCGATCAGCGAGCCGACATAGATGATGCCGAGCCAGAGCAGGGGCGGCACCAGCATCAGGACCAGCAGCAGGTTGGGCCTCCGCCAGAACAGATCCGATAGCCGCCCCGCCAGGCCGCTGCGGCCGGGAAGAATGGCGGTGGTGGAGGCCGTGCTCATGCCAGGTCCTCCATGGTGTGCAGGTCACCCGGCTGCCAGGTGATGCGGGTGGTCTCGCCGGGGTTCGGCACGGGCTGGCCCGCCGGAACCATGACGGAGAGCGACAGGCCGCCGACGTCGAGGAACAGACGGGTGGCGCTGCCGAGGAAGCTTTTCGAGCGCACCGTCGCAGTCGTGCCGCCATCGCTCGTCAGGCGGATTGCTTCGGGCCTGAGACTGGTCCATTTCGCCGCGCCGCCAAGCTTTGCCATGTCGGCCGGTGCAATCACGTTGGAGGAGCCGACGAAATCAGCGACAAAGCGGGTGCGCGGGCGGTTGTAGATTTCTTCCGGCGTGCCAGCCTGGACGATCCGGCCGTCGTTGAAGACGGCGACGCGGTCGGCCATAGAGAGTGCTTCGCCCTGGTCGTGGGTGACGAAGATGAAGGTGATGCCGAGCGAGCGTTGCAGGCTTTTCAACTCTTCCTGCATCTGCTCGCGCAGCTTGAGGTCGAGCGCGCCGAGCGGTTCGTCGAGCAGGAGGACCTTGGGCTTGTTGACCAGGGCGCGGGCGAGCGCCACACGCTGGCGCTGGCCGCCGGACAACTGGCCGGGCTTGCGGCTGCCATAGCCGGGAAGCTTGACCAGCTCGAGCGCCTTTTCGGCTTCGCGCAGGCGCTCCGCTTTCGCCACACCCTTGACCATCAGGCCATAGGCGACGTTGTCGAGGATGCTCAGATGCGGGAAGAGGGCGTAGTCCTGGAAGACCGTATTGACGTTGCGGCGATAGGGCGGAACGCCGCCGGCCTTTTCGCCAAAGATCTCGATCTCGCCACTGGTCGGCTGCTCGAAGCCGGCGATCAGGCGCAGGCAGGTGGTCTTTCCCGATCCCGACGGCCCGAGCATGGCGAAAAACTCGCCGGGTTGGATGGTCAGGTCGACCGCGTCGACGGCTTTGACAGTGCCGAAATGGCGCGACACCTTCGTGAAGGAAACGGCAGCGGTCATGGGGACTCCAGAATTTTCATGGGTGCCGGCGTGAGGCCGGCGTGGGCCAACACCCTCCCCTTGAGGGGGAGGGTCGGACCGAAGGTCCGGGGTGGGGTGACGACCAACATGTCGAAATGCCAGGGGATCCCCCCACCCGCGCGTTCCGCGCGACCTCCCCATCAAGGGGGAGGTGGAAGATCAGCGTCCGCCGATCACGCCGATATAGTCGGATACCCAGCGGTGGTAGGGTACGCATTCGCCCTGGCTGCATTTGCTGGTCGGGGTGCGCCAGAACTTGATCTTGTCGAAGTTGTCGAAGCCGTTGGTCGTGCAGCCTTCGTCACCATAGAGCGCATTGCCCTTGCAGGCCGCCGGAACGGAGGGAACCGTGCCGAACCAGGCCGAGACGTCGCCCTGGACCTTCTGCGACAGCGAATGTTCCATCCACATATAGGCGCAGTTCGGATGTTCGCTGTCGGCATGCAGCATGGTGGTGTCGGCCCAGCCGGTCACGCCTTCTTCCGGGAAGGTCGAGGCGATCTTGGCACCTTCGGCCTTCATCAGGTTGACCTGGAACGGCCAGGAACCGGAGGCAACCACGCCTTCGTTCTTGAAGTCGTCGATCTGGATCATCGCGTCGTGCCAGTAACGGCCAACCAGCTTGCGCTGGCCGCGCAGCAGGTCAAGCGCTGCCTTGTACTGGTCCTCGTTCAGTTCGTAAGGATCCTTGATGCCGAGTTCCGGCTTGTGCTTCATCAGGTAAAGGGCTGCGTCGGCGACATAAATCGGACCGTCATAGGCTTGTACGCGGCCCTTGTTCGACTTGCCGTCCGGCAGGGTCTGTTCTTCGAAGACAACGTTCCAGCTCTTCGGGGCTTCGCCCTTGAAGGCGTCGGTATTGTACATCAGCACGTTGGCGCCCCAGACGTAAGGAGTGCCGTAATGCACGTCGTTGACCGTATGCCACGGTGCGTTCTGCAGGCGCTCGTCGATGGTGCTCCAGGACGGGATCAGAGCGGTGTTGATCGGCTGGACGCGCTTGCCGGCGACGAGGCGGAGCGAGGCATCACCCGAGGCGGTAACGAGGTCGAAGCCGCCTTCGTTCATCAGGGCGACCATTTCGTCGGACGTGGCCGCGGTCTTGACGGTGACCATGCAGCCGGTCTTCTTTTCGAATTCGGTGACCCAGTCGTAGTTCTTGTCGGTCTCGCCGCGTTCGATATAGCCGGCCCAGGCAACGATCGAGAGTGCGCCTTCGCCTGCGCCGAGCGCCTGAAGCGGCTCCTGGGCGACGGCGGCAGAGGTGAGGCTCAGAATGGAGGCAAGGACGGTGCAGGACTTGAGAATGGACTTCATCGCGAGGTCTCCCGGTTTTTGAGGTGCCGTATTTTCACGGCGTTTTGTTCCCGGTTCGAAAGGTGCCGCGAAAAATCCGCATTCGCAAATTCATTCGTCAGAAAGACGTTATCGGTTTTTCCGATATCGGCACGGCTTGAGGGGTATTCTCCGCAAATTACCGAACGCGGCCGCTGCGTGTCGCTTCCGCGATGCCGACGAAGTCACGGGCGGCCTGAGGCAGGCTCGATCCCTTGCGCCAGACCATGCCGACCTGGACGACGGGAAGGGCGCCGGAGACGTCGCGGCTTTCGATGCGGTCGCCTTCCAGCGACCAGGGGCGGTAGACGAGATCGGGCAGAAGGGCAACGCCGGCGCCGGTGGCGACCAGGCTGCGCACGGCTTCTACGGAGCGGGTGCGAAAGGCGACATGCGGGCGGGCGCCAAGCGCCGACAGGAGCTTGCCGGTGTTTTCCTCGATTTCGTCCACCGTCAGCATGATCAGCGGCTCTTTGGTGATATCGGCAATCGAGATGATGTCGGCCGAGACCAACGGGTGGCCGATCGGCAACCAGAGGCGATAGGGCGAGGTTTCGAGGATTTCCGCCTGCAGCGCCAGCCGGTCGCGCAAGTTGGAGATGACCATGACGGCCACATCCAGTTCGCCGCCGACAAGCAGATGCTCGAGATAGGAGCCGTTGTCCTCGATAGCCGAGACCTCGACGCCGGGGCAGGCGCGACGGTAACGGGCGAGGAGGTCGGACAGGACATAGCCTGCAACCAGCGAGGTGACGCCGATGTTCAGCGTGCCGCCGGTATTGTTCTTGGTTTCGGCAAAGGAATTGCGGGCATCCGAAACCGTGGCGAGGATCTTGGTCGCATGGCGCAGGAACTGGTGGCCGTTATAGGTGATCGACAGGCCGCGCGGATGGCGTTCGAACAGTTCGACGCCGAGATCGCCTTCCAGTTCCTTGATCGCCTCGGTGACCGAGGATTGGGAAATCGACAGGTTCTGGGCGGCGCGGGTGACCGAGCCCAGTTCCGCGACGGCGACGAAATACTGCAACTGACGAATGGTAAAGGCCATGGCGACTATACAGCATGGAGACGAGGCTGCGAACAAGGGGCGGCAGCAGTTGTCAGGTTGCAGGGCAGCCATGAATTTCTGGACTAGGCAAATGGCGTCAGGGGTGTAGGATCAATCCGCTGCGCCGTGTTCGTGCACGGACTTACCCGATCATTTCCCCCAAGCCTTTGTACCCCATCATGAAATCGACGCCGCTCGGCTATACCTTTACCTTCCTCGCCTTTTCCGTCTTCGCCATTCAGGACGGTATCTCCAAGCATCTGGGGGTCAGCTATTCGCCGGTGCAGGTTGCGATGGTGCGCTACTGGGCCTTCGTCGCCTTCGCCCTGTTGCTGGCCAGCCGTGCGCCGGGTGGGCTGTCGGCAGCCGTGGCAACGAAGCGGCCGTTCCTGCAGGTGCTGCGCGGGCTGATCCTGTTTTCGCAGATCCTCATTTCCATCGTTGCCTTTACCAAGGTTGGGCTGGCGCAAAGCCAGGCGATCTTTGCCGCGGGTCCGATCTTTGTCGCGCTGCTGTCTATGCCGATCCTGGGCGAAAAGGTCGGCTGGCGCCGCTGGACGGCGATCGTCTTCGGGCTTGTCGGGGTGGTGATCATGCTCTCGCCGACGGCGGCCGGCTTCAATACCTATATCTGGCTACCGCTGATCTGCGCCGTGCTTGGCGCGATCTACGGTATCGTGACGCGCCTCGTCAGCCGTGACGACCAGCCCTCGACATCCTTCTTCTATCTGGCGATCGTCGGCTTCATTGGCGCGAGCCTGCTTGGTCCGTTCTTCTGGGTGCCGTTCACGGTGATCGACTGGGCGTGGATGGGGGGACTTTGCTGCACGGGCATCATCGGGCATTTCGCGCTGATCCGGGCCTATGAGAATCTGGATGCGGTGATCGTGCAGCCGATTTCCTACTGGCAATTGGTGATCGGTGCGGTGATCGCCATTTCCGTCTTCGGCGAAGTCCTGCGCTGGAACACGGTGGTGGGTGCTGCCATCGTCGTCGGCGCGGGCCTGTTCACGGTCTGGCGCGAATGGGTGGTTTCGCGCCGTGTCCGCCGGGCCGAGGAAGAGGCGCGGGTCTAGGACGTTCCCAGACAGCGCGGTTCACTTCGGCGCGCTGTCTGCTCGTTTCCGTCCAAAGTCGCCGCGCCATTCTGGCGGCACGGCTCTATAGCGTTGCCTGCGTGCGGCGATTGCGCAGGGCGCCGGTGATGAAGACAAGCACGAACATCGAACTCATGACCAGAACAATGGTCGGTGCCGGCGCGCTGTCGAGGAAGAAGCTCAGATAGATTCCGATCAACGAGGCCAGGACGGCGACCGATACGGCGGCGACCAGCATGGACTGGAAGCGGCGGGTGATCAGGAAGGCGATGGCGCCGGGTGTCACCAGCATGGCGACCGACAGGATGATCCCGACCGCCTTAAGGGCGCCGACGACGACCAGTGACAGGACAGCAAGCTGGCCATAGTGCAGAAGTCGCACCGACAGGCCGATGGCGCGAGCGTGCTGCGGATCAAAGGCATGGGCGAGCAGGTCCTTGCGCAGCAAGACCAGGAAGGCGGTGGCCGCCAGTGCGATCAGGCCGGTCTCGATCAGGTCGGAGGGCAGGATACCGAGCATGTCGCCGAACAGGATGTGGTCGAGATGCACGCTGCTCTCGACATTGACATAGAGCACCAGTCCCAGGCCGAACATGCCGGAGAAGACGATGCCAAGCACCGTGTCTTCCTTGATGCGGCTGTTTTCCTTGACGTAGCCGGTCATCAGCGCGCAGGCGAGGCCGGCGATGAAGGCGCCGATCGCCAGCGGAATACCGGCGATATAGGCGATGACGATGCCGGGCAGCACGGCATGGGACACCGCGTCGCCCATCAGCGACCAGCCCTTCAGCACCAGGAAGCAGGAGAGCAGGGCCATCGGCACCGCTATCATCAGGGTGATGACGAATGCCGTCTGCATGAAGGGCAGCTGGAAGGGAAGGAGCAGCAATTCGAGTGTTTCGGTCATGCCAGGGGCTCCAGGGCCTTGCGCGCGCGGCTGCGTGAAGCCAGCAACCCGTGCTTGGGGGCGAACAGGAAGGCGGCGACGAAGATCAGTGATTGCAGGACGACGATGACACCGCCGGTCGCACCGTCGAGGAAATAGCTGAGATAGGCGCCGATGAAGCTGGTTCCGGCGCCGATGGCGAGCGCCATCAGGATCAGCCGCTGGAAGCGATCGGTCAGCAGATAGGCAGTGGCGCCCGGCGTGACGACCATGGCGATCACCAGAAAGGCGCCGACCGTCTGCATGGCGGCAACGGTCGAGGCGGCGAGCAGGGTGAAGAAGATCACCTTCAGGCGTTCGGGCTTCAGGCCGATGGAGCGGGCATGGTTCTCGTCGAAGAAGGCGACCATCAGGTCTTTCCACTTGAGGGCCAGGACGAGGAGGCTGATGCCGCCGATCAGCACGAGTTGCAGCGTATCGGCCGGGGTGATCGCGAGGATGTTGCCGAGCACGATGGTCTTGATGTCGATCGAGACGGGCGAGATCGAGACCATGAACAGGCCGAGGCCGAAGAAGGAGGTGAAGATCAGGCCGATGATCGCGTCCTCTTTCAGCTTGGTACGCTGGTTGAGGAAGAGGATGGCGAGCGCTGCCAGACCGCCGGAGAGGAAGGCGCCGAAGGCAAAGGGCAGGCCGAGCATATAGGCGCCGGCAACACCGGGGACGATCGCATGTGACAGCGCATCGCCGATCAGCGACCAGCCCTTGAGCATGAGATAGGCCGAAAGAAATCCGCAGACGCCGCCGACCAGCGAACTGACGAAGATCGCGTTGCGCATGTAGTCATAGGTGAAGGGCTCAAACAGAACGTTCATCGTCAGCCTTTTCGAGAGCCGCTTCGGCCTTGCGTGCAGGCACAAGCGATGGCGATGGTGTCGCCTGTTTTGTAGCCGGGGTGCCGTAGATGACGAAGGGGCGCTCGTCATCGGTGATCACCTTGACCTCGCGGCCGTCGGCATCTTCGTGCAGGTCGGTGCCGGAAAGGACGAAATGACGCAAAGCACCGCCAAAGGCCGCCTTGAGATTGTCTTCGGTGAACGTCTCTGCGGTCGTGCCCGATGCGAGCACCGTGCCCTTGACGAAAATGGTGCGGTCGCAGAAGTCGGGAACACTGCCGAGATTGTGCGTTGAAACGAGCATGACGCGGCCTTCGGCGCGCAGGTCGCGCATCAGGGTGATGATCTGCTCTTCGGTGGTCACGTCGACGCCGGTAAAGGGTTCGTCGAGCAGGATGACCTGGCCTTCCTGGGCAAGCGCCCGCGCAAGGAAGACACGCTTGCGCTGGCCGCCGGACAATTCGCCGATCTGGCGCTTGCGGTAGTCGCCCATGCCGACACGGGCCAATGCCTCATCGACCAGGCGGCGGTCGTTCTTCGAGGGGATGCGGAGGAAATTCATGTGGCCGTAACGGCCCATCATCACCACGTCCTCGACCAGAACCGGGAAATTCCAGTCGACTTCCTCGGCCTGGGGCACATAGGCGATCAGGTTCTTGGCCAGCGCATCATGGACGCTCATGCCGAGAACACGGATCTGGCCGCCGGCGACCGGGACGAAGCCCATGATCGCCTTGAACAGGGTCGACTTGCCGGCACCGTTGACGCCAACAAGGGCGGTGATCGTGCCGGTGGGGATGGCGAAGCTTGCATGGCGCAGCGCCGTGTGGCCGTTGCGATAGGTGACCGTCACGTCGTCTGCGACGATACCCTGGACGCCTGCCAGTTCCGAGGCCTGGACGGCTTTCAGGCGGGACTGAGGCGATCTGGCCTGGCGCTGGCTGGAACCCATGATCATCCTTCAAGTCCCTTTGCAATGGTCGAGACAGTGACCTTAAGCAGGTCGATATAGGTGGGGACCGGCCCGTCCTCGGTGCTGAGCGAGTCGACATAGAGCACGCCGCCATAGGTGGTGCCGGTTTCGGCCGCGACTTGCTTTGCGGGCTTGTCGGAAACGGTGCTTTCGGAGAAGACGACGCGGATCTTGTTGGCGGTCACTGCGTCGATCACTGCCTTGACCTGTTGCGGGGTGCCCTGGCTGTCGGCATTGATCGGCCAGAGATAGAGCTCCTTCAGGCCGAGGTCGCGGGCGAGATAGGAAAACGCGCCCTCGCTCGTCACCAGCCAGCGTTCGTTTTCGGGCAGGGTCGCGATCTGCGCCTTCATCGGGGCGATCTCGGCCCTGATCTTTTCCGAATAAGCCGCGGCATTGGCGGCATAGACGGCGGCATTGTCCGGATCGATCCCGGTCAGCGCCTTGCGGATGTTCTCGACATAGATCAGCGCATTGTCGGGCGACATCCAGGCATGCGGATTGGGTTTTCCGTCATAGGCGCCGCCGGAAATGCTCATGGGGGCCACGCCGTCGCTGACCACCACATTGGGCACGTTGCCAAGATTTGCGAGGAACTTCTCGAACCAGGTTTCGAGATTGAGGCCGTTCCACAGGACGAGATTGGCGTCGCTTGCCTTGAGGATATCGCGCGGCGTCGGCTGGTAGCCGTGGATCTCGGCGCCGGGCTTGGTGATGCTTTCGACGGTCGCCGCGTCGCCCGCGACATTGCGGGCAATGTCGGCGATCACGGTGAAGGTGGTGACGACCTTGGGCTTGTCGGCGGCGGATGCCGGCAACGGGGTCAGAGCGGCCAGCGCTGCAAACAGCGCGCTTCCCACCAGGCAGGCAAGTCTTGGCAGCATGCACGATCTCCAGTTGTTGCGAATAATTCTCATTAAAACCTATCGCGCAAATCTGCTTTGTCAATGCATTTGCAACTCATTCGCAAAAAGAACATATCGCTGACGAAAATTCCGTCGAATTCGGGATTTTCGCCGGAGGCATGCCGTTGTGCGGCATTGTCGGGGGCAAGTTAAAGTTTCCGCAACAACGATCTCATATGGTGGCGCAAGTATTGCGTAAAACAGCGGAGCGGTGTCATGGCGGAGTTCACAGCGTGAAGGGTCCGAAGATCCATTTTTCGCGCAAGCTCGTGCTGATCTTCGGCGGCGTTCTTGTCCTGTGCGGCGGAACCGGTGCTGCGGCCGTGTTCATCGGCGCCGACACCCTGCTTGGTCCTTCCTATGCCGAACTCAACGGTCTGGAATGCACCGAGGTCAAAACCGTCGAAATCCACAAGAAGGACCATTTCTGGATCCGGAAATACATCACGACCGATGCGCCGGGTGACGGCCTGACACGGGTGAAGACGGCATTGCGGGTCGCCAAGAGCCTGCATGAGCACGAAAAGGCCGATCTGGTCCAGGTGGTCGTACTTGATACCAAGGGACCAAAGGACCGCGCCGACATGCGCGGCCGCGCTGTCGGTGCGGATGTGATTTATATTCCCGATCCAAGCCGCGTGCCGGAAGAGAGCGCCGCCCGGATCTTTACCGCGCGCTATGTCGACAAGGCTGCGAACGAGAACGGCCAGTTCTTCGGCGAGCGCATCGACATGATCGACAAGGACATCGAAGCGCTCGTTGCCCGGCTGGACGACACCACCGATTGCCTGAAGCCGGAAGTGGTCCTGCCGGAAGGTGCGCATGGAGCAGCGCCTGCCGGACATGGAGCCGCACCGGCCGGACATGGGGAAGCGCCAGCGAGCGGACACGGGGAAGCGCCTGCGAGCGGGCATGGCGAGGCACCGGCAGATGCGCATGGGGCGGCCCCCGCCGAAGGCCATGGGGAAGCACCGGCCGAGGGCCATGGAGGCGACACGCCCGTGGCGGAACACGGTGCTGCGGAAAGCAAGGGCTGGATGGGTTCGATCCTGGGCATGGTCGGTCTCGGCGGCAGCGAAGAGCCGGCGGATGCGCCGCATGGTGCCGAGGCCGCCGGCCACGATGCACCGGCGGAAGACGAGGCTGCCGCGGGCGAGCACGCGGCGCCTGCCGAGCACGGCGAGGCCGCCGGACATTCGGAGGCTGCAGCACCTGAAGAGGCTACAGGACATGCGCCCGCGGACGGCGACGGTCATGGAGCAACGGTTGAGGCCCAGGTTGAGGCCCATGGTGCGCCCGTCGAGGAGCCGGCAGCGAAGCATACATCAGCGGAGGGCGACGCTGCCGAGGCGGCGCCGGAAGCGGCCGACGCTCATGCGCCTGCGGGTGCCGAGGATGCACACAATGCGGATGCGACAGATGCCGGGGACGAGGGCTGGTTTTCCTCGCTGAAGGGCATGGTCGGGCTGGGTGGCGAAGAGGCTGCGACGGAAGAGGACGCTTCGGTCCAGGGTGGCGACACCGCGTCGGACGCCGATGAGGTTGCAAAGAAGAAGTGGCCGAAGCCGGCCGCGAACCAGGTCGCCCCGGACGGCGAACAGGCGCAGACCAAACATGATGGCGCCGATTGGCTGGCCAAGATGCGTGCCAAGCCGATCGCGACCGCTGCTGACGGCGGACACGGCGCCGCCGCCGCAGGGGCAACTGCTGCGGAAACGCATGACCAGCCCTCAGGCGAGCCGGTATCGACGCAAGGCGAGCATGGCGAAAAGGCGGATGCATCGCATGCGTCAGCTGCTCCCGCCGAGGATGAAGCCATCCTGCCGCCGAAAGCGGAGGTTCATGGCGAGGAAGAGGCCAAGGCCGGTCACTGAGCCTGGAATACTTTACAAACGAAACAAGCCCCGGTCGCGAGACCGGGGCTTTTTTGTCTTCAGGCCTGTGTTGCGGCTGATCGGTCTGCCTTATCAGTCTGCCCGGGCGCGACGGGCCGGGAAGAGGATGATGTCGCGGATCGACGGCGCGTTGGTCAAAAGCATGATCAGGCGGTCGACGCCGATGCCGAGACCGCCGGCGGGCGGCATGCCCTGGTCGATCGCGTCGAGGAATTCCTCGTCGAGCTGCTTTTCCTTCTCGCCGCGGGCATGGGCCTGCTCGAGCTGCTCGACCATGCGCTTTCGCTGTTCTTCCGGATCGTTGAGTTCAGAAAAGGCATTGCCGATTTCCCAGGCGTTGCAATAGGTCTCGAAGCGTTCGACGAGCCGGGGCTCACCCGGCACTTCCTTGGCGAAGGGCGAGATGTCCTTCGGAAAGTGCGTGACATGGCTCGGCTGGATCAGCGTGCTTTCGACCTTCTCTTCGAAGATGAAGGCGAGGCATTCGCCCCAGGTCCAGTCCTTCTCGACGGCAAAGCCGGCAGCCTTGGCAGCGGTGCGGGCTTCCTCGTCGGTCTTCATCGCGAGGAAGTCAATGCCGGTCGCTTCCTTGACGGCGTCGGGCATCGGTACGCGCTTGAACGGACCCTTGAAGGAGATTTCCTTGTCGCCGAACATGAATTCGGTGCTGCCGTGGATCTTCACGGCGAGCTCGGCAAACATGCGCTCGACGAGGTCCATGATGTCTTCGTAGTCGGCATAGGCCCAGTAGCATTCCATCATGGTGAATTCAGGATTGTGCCGGGTGGAAACGCCTTCGTTGCGGAAGTTGCGGTTAACCTCGAAGACCTTGTCGGTCAGGCCGGAGACGAGGGTGCGCTTGAGGAACAGTTCCGGCGCGATGCGCAGGTACATGTCGAGCTTCAGCGTATTGTGGTGCGTCTTGAACGGTTCGGCCGTGGCGCCGCCATAGACCGAGTGCAGCATCGGCGTCTCGACTTCCATGAAGCCGTCGTTTTCCATGAAGCGGCGGATGCCGGAGACGATCTGCGAGCGCTGCTGGAAGCGGAGCTTCGAATCCTCGTTGGTGAGGATGTCGAGGTGGCGCTTGCGGTAACGCTGTTCGATGTCTGCCAGACCGTGATACTTTTCCGGCATCGGCAGCAGCGTCTTGGTCAGCATGGTGATTTCATGGGCGTTGATCGTCAGTTCGCCGCGCTTGGTGCGGCGCACGGCGCCGGTGACGCCGATGATGTCGCCAAGGTCGATCATCGGCAGCAGCGCGCGGGCTGCTTCCGGAGTCGTATCCTTGTGGGAGAAGATCTGGATCTTGCCGGAGGCATCGTGCAGGTCGATGAACATGCCCGAATTGCGCGAGGAATAGACGCGTCCGGCTACGGTGACGATGTCGCCCGATTCGGTGTCCAGTTCGAGGCCCTCGTATTTCGCAGCCAGTTCAGCATTGGTGATCGTGCGGTGGAAATGGGCCGGATAGACGTCGCCGATCTGTTCGCGCAGCAAAGCCAGTTTCTGGCGGCGCACTTCGGTCGGGTCGGAGGAGAGGGCGGTTTCGGTCTTCTGTTCGGTCATCGTGTGATTGCCTCGGATCGGCTGTTTTTGTTTCGGTTTGCCGGTGCGGCTGGCTCGGTCAAGCCTCCCCCTTGTGGGGAGGGTCGGAGCGAAGCGACGGGGAGGGGAGGCGTCTTGCTCGGGGCTAAACCCCTCCCCAAATCCTCCCCACAAGGTGGAGGGGCTTTTCCTTAGTTTTGTGCACCCGCCATCGCGGTCAGAACCTGGATCGCGACCTTCAGGCGCTGGCGGACGACGGAGCGGCCGAGCAGCGCCATCGAGTCAAACAGCGGCAGTGAGCGCTGGCTTCCCGACACGGCGACGAACAGCGGCGGGGTTACCACGCGCAGCTTCTTCTCCATACGATCGGCGATCGCGCGCAGTTCTTCCTCGATGGTCGCCACGTTCCATTCGAGGATCTTTTCAAGATCCGCCTGAACGGTGGTCACGATGGCCAGCGTTTCTGCCGGGCTGGTCTTCAGGCCGCCGAAGGAGGCTGGCGTCAGGCCGACATCATTGGCAAGCAGGAAGCCTGCGAGCGGCGGCAGTTCGCCAAGCTTGGTGACGCGGCTCTGGGCGAGTTTCAGGCCCTCGGTCAGGCGGTCGTTTTCCATTGCCCAGTCCAGCACGCGGGCGATGAACTCGTCCGGCGAGAGCTTTTCGCGCAGCCAGCGGCCGTTCAGCCAGTCGAGCTTCTGGATGTCGAAGATCGCGCCAGCCTTGGACAGGTTGTCGGGATCGAATTTTTCGATCAGCTCGTCCATGGTCAGCAGTTCTTCGCCTTCGGCGATCTGGATGAAGAACAGGCCGAGGAAATTCATCAGCGCTTCCGGCATGTAGCCGAGCGCCGAATAGTAGGAGATCGAAGTCGGGTTCTTGCGCTTCGAAAGCTTGGACTTGTCGGCGTTTCGCATCAGCGACAGATGCATCCAGACAGGTGCTTCCCAGCCGAAATAGCGATACAGCAGGATGTGTTTTGGCACCGATGCCAGCCACTCTTCGCCGCGGGCGACATGGGTGATTTTCATCAGGTGGTCGTCGATGACATTGGCCATGTGATAGGTCGGCATGCCGTCGCCCTTGATGAGGACCTGCATGTCGACACTGTCCCACGGGATCGACACATCGCCGTAGACGCCATCATGGAAATCGCATGAGCCCTCGGCCGGGATCTTCATGCGCACCACGGACGTTTCGCCGGCGGTCATCTTAGAGGTGACTTCCTCGGCGGTCAGGTTCAGGCACAGGCCATCATATTTCGGCGGCTTGCCGGCCGCGCGCTGGCCCTCGCGCATCTGCTCAAGCCGCTCAGGCGTGCAGAAACAACGGAAGGCATGGCCCTTGTCGAGCAGGTCCTGCGCATGCGGCCAGTACATGTCCTTGCGATCGGACTGGCGGTATGGGCCGTGAGGGCCGCCGATATCCGGACCTTCCGACCAGGTCAGGCCGGTCCATTTCAGCGCATCGAGTACCTTCTGTTCAAACTCGGCGGTCGAGCGGGTCGCATCGGTATCTTCGATGCGCAAGATGAATTCGCCGCCATGTTTCTTGGCGAACAGGTAGTTGAACAGCGCGATATACGCGGTGCCGACATGGGGTTCGCCGGTCGGGGAGGGTGCGATACGGACGCGGACGCCTGAATTGGTCATGGAGTTCAGCTCATAGTGACGTGCGGGGAAATCGAGCGATGGCCGCAGGATCATGGGTGTGAAATACAATGTGGCGGAAGGACGAGAAGGCGCGTTTCCGTGCCAGGTTCCGCCTGTTCCATTGGCTGGCCTTAGGCCATATTCAACGCAGTGCGTCAAGGAAAACTGCGTATTTGGGCGGTTTCCGGCCCTTCCTCAAGCCGGTGCGGAAATAAATCAAAAAAACAGCGGAACCGATTTCGGTTGGAGGCGTTTCACCGACAGAACGCAGGTCGTGCCAACCGGACGCGACGGAATATCGGGGAACACGGAGATTTTTCCGGTTTCTCTCCGTGGCCAACGAAGCGGCAGGCGAGCCCCATCCGTCCGGCTTGCGTTCTCCCCAAGTACCCGCCCCCCCAGGAAAGCCTGCGTCCCGCCGACGCAGGTTTTTCTGCGTTTTTCTGCGTCCGGTTGGGTGTCGTGGTCACATGCTCGATGTTCTGACACCGGCACATATCGCAACCACCGGTCTCAGAC
This sequence comes from Rhizobium sp. SL42, assembly GCF_021729845.1. NCBI lineage: Bacteria > Pseudomonadati > Pseudomonadota > Alphaproteobacteria > Hyphomicrobiales > Rhizobiaceae > Rhizobium > Rhizobium sp. SL42. Next base: position 3,805,692 of record NZ_CP063397.1, on the reverse strand, counting down.
GGGCCAGACCATCAGCAGTGTCGGGACGGCAACCAGGATTACCAGGACGGACAGAGGCGCCCCGAGCCGGGGATAGTCGCTGAAGCGATAGCCGCCGGGACCCATGACCAGCGTGTTGCACTGGTGGCCGATCGGGGTGAGGAAATCGCAGCCCGCGCCAATTGCGACGGCCATCAGGAAGGCTTCCGGTCTGTAGCCCAGCCCGCCGGCAAAGCTCGCGGCGATCGGGGCCATCACCAGCACCGTTGCCGCGTTGTTAAGGAAGGGTGTAACGGCCATCGCGGTGACGAGGATCAATGCGACGGCACCCCAGGCCGGCATGCTGCTGGCCAGCGTGCTCAACCAGCCGGCAATGACGTCGCTGGCACCTGAAGTCCGCAAGGTGTTGGACACCGGAATGAGGGCGGCCAGCATGACGAGGATCGGACCATCGACCGACTGGTAGACTTCCGAGATCGGGATGACCTTGAAGACGACCATGGCCAGCGCCGCTGCAAAGAACGCGATGGCAACCGGGGCCAGTCCCAGGGCGGTGGCGCCCATGGCGACAAACAGAATGGCGAGCGGAACGAGAACATTTCGGCTGGTGCCGAGCAGGATCGCGCGCTCGGCGAGCGGCAGGCAGCCGAGTTCGGTCAGGATGGCGGGCATCTGCTGGCGAAGGCCCTGCAGCAGGACGACATCGCCCGACCGCAGCGTCAGTTCGCCCAGCCGTTCACGGATGCGCTTGCCCTGCCGGCTGACTGCGAGCAGGTTGACGCCGTAGGTATGGACCAGAGAGAGATCCCGCGCGGTCTGGCCGATCAGGGACGATCCCCGGCTGATGACGGCTTCGACGGAGACAAGGTCGCCGCCCTTGTTGGAGGCAACCGTGCCGCCGGCCAGCGTGAGGTTGCCCTGGGAGACGACCCTATCCAGTGCCTCCGATGGTCCCTGCAGCAGGAGGGTGTCGCCGACCTTCAACTGCACGTCCGGGAACGGCGAAAGCCTCGTGTCTCCGCGCAGGATCGAGGTTGCCGTTACTTCGCCTGAGGCGATCTGCTGCAGTTGGTGCAGGGTCTTGCCGACATAGGGGGATTGCCGCCCAAGGGTTGCTTCCGTTGAAAAATGCGAACTTTCGAGTGCTTCCTGCAGCGACGGGTTCTGGTTCTCGCGCACGGGCACAAGCCAATAGAAGAGCATCAGGAAGATGATGCCGGCGATCGCCAGTGTCGCGCCGACGGGGGTGAAGTCGAACATGGTGAAGGCCTGGCCGGTGATCTCTTCACGCAGCCGCGACACGGCGATGTTGGGCGAGGTGCCGATCTGGGTCATCAGGCCGCCGAGGAGGGCGCCGAAGGCCATGGGCATCAGGAAGATGGACGGTGAGGCATTCGAGCGGCGGGCGAACTGGAACGCCACGGGCATCATGATGGCCAGCGCACCGATATTCTTGATGAAGGCAGAGAGTATGGTGACCGTAAGCAGTAGAAGCAGCATCTGCGCCCGGACGGATTCCAGACTGGGAAAGAAGCGCTTGATGGCAAGATCGACGACGCCGGACCGTGCAACGCCGGCGCTGACCACCAGCGCGGAGCCGACGATGATGACGATGTCGTCGGAGAAGCCGGCAAATGCCTCGGCGGGGGAGACGAGGCCGAGGGCGACTGCCGAGACGAGAGCGGCACAGGCGACGACGTCGTAACGGAAGCGCTCCCACATGAATGCCGCCATCATGGCAGCAATGACACCGAAGGCGAGGATTTGCTCGTAGGTCATGTGGCTCCGGGCGATTCAGTGGGCAGAGCTGCAGACGGTGAAGGCACCGCTGGTTCATGTCCAGTGTGATCTTTGACGACGTGAAGGCTGTGATAAAAAAAGAGGGCCCGTTCAAACAAACAGGCCCTCTTTCGCGACGTCAAGGATCAGTGGCGGGTCGCGCCTTTTTCCCGGTCTGCCTGCTTCTTCCTGCGGGCAAACATATTGAGCATTTCCACAAGCCCGGAGAATGCCATGGCAGCGTAGATGTAGCCCTTCGGAACGTGGAAGCCCATGCCGTCGGCGATCAGGGTCATGCCGATCATCAGCAGGAAGCCGAGCGCGAGCATGACGACGGTCGGGTTCTTCTCGATGAAGTTGGCCAGCGGATTGGAGGCGATCAGCATGACGGTGACGGCCACGATGACGGCAATAACCATGATCGGCAGATGCTCGGTCATGCCAACCGCGGTGATGATGCTGTCGACGGAAAACACGAGATCGAGCAGCAGGATCTGGCCAATGGCGGCGGCAAAGGTGTTGGTCGCCGAAGACGCGATGAAATCCTCCTGATGGTCGATCGGATCGACATTGTGGTGGATTTCCTTGGTCGCCTTCCAGACCAGGAACAGGCCGCCCGCGATCAGGATCATGTCCTTCCACGAGAAGCCGTGGCCGAAGAGTTCAAACACGGGATTGGTCAGTTGGACGATCCAGGCGACGGTGCCCAGCAGCGCCAGGCGCATGATGAGGGCGAGGCCGATGCCGATGCGGCGAGCTCTTTCGCGCGATTCCACCGGCAGTTTGTTCGTCAGAATGGAAATGAAGACGAGGTTGTCAATGCCGAGCACGACTTCCATTATGATCAGCGTAACCAGTGCGATCCAGGCGGCGGGGTCTTGGGCGAGTAGGAGCAGATCCTGCATTCGGTGTTTTCCGTGCTAAACAGAGGGGTTGAGCAACAGCAAATGGGGCAAATGATCGCATATGGCAAGGGTCGGCGCTGCAGGTAGCGCCGGGCTTAGTGCGATAAGGCTGCGGGCGGCGGCTCCGGCTCAGGTGTTTTGCCGGTCGGCCGGACCGTATGCACCAAGGAAAAGCTTGAGGCCGCTATCGATCACACGCTCGATTTCGGCCTGCGCAACATCCGGCGGCAGCTGATTGAACAGCCGCTCCCGGAAGAAGGAGCCGACGGCCAGGTCGATGAACTGGCGGGCTGCCAGTTCACTGTCGTCGATGTGCAGCTGTCCGCTTTCGACATGGCGGTCGAGGAAGGCGCGCAGCACGGTCTTGGCATTGGTCGGGGCGCCGGCGAAAAACCGCTGGCAAAGCGACGGCATGCGATCGATCACGCCGAGGACAACGCGCATCGACGGGATCATGTCGGTCTTGATGACCTGGTGGGCGAAAGCGAGGCCGAAGCGGCGCAGTCCGTCCTCGGCGCTCGTGCTCTGCTCCAGCAGTTCGCGCATCTGTTCGGCAAACAGCCCCTTGGCGCGCTCGATCAGGGCTGCAAACAGCTCTTCCTTGCTCTGGAAGTAGACATATATGGTGCCCTTCGAGACGCCGGCCTCCCGCGTCACGTCATTCATGCTCGCGGCGTCATAGCCCATCTTCATGAAAACGCGCTTTGCGCCGTCGAGAATCTGGCCGCGCTTGATCGGGTCTTCGCCGGCGGCAAAACGGCTGAGGCCGGGCGCTGCCGCGGGGGTCGGCTCCGGTGTGTCGTGCGGTTTCGTCGTCGGTTGGGTCATGGTCGGTCCAAATAATTAACTCATGTGCAGATTGAGGCCACAAAGCCGTTTTCTGCACCTTGATATGCGTCACAAAAGCCTATATGTCAATCGAACCGAACGGTTCAGTTCGAATAGTTCCTACACCAACTCCCCGGTTTGAGCCCATGTCCGTCACGCAACGATCCACCGCCCTCCGTTCCGCTCCTCCCGTCGAAGACAGGAATGAGGCCGTGCCGGCCACGCCGCAAGAAGCCGGGGTCACCCCTGCCGAGACAGTCGCGCCGCCCGCAGCCGCCAAGAAGCGCCGCAGCCCGGTCCTGCCGGTCATCGGCCTGGCGATCCTCGGTGTCGGCGTCTGGTTCGGCTACGACTGGTGGACCAATGGCCGGTTTATGGTGTCGACCGATGATGCCTATATCGAAGGCGATATCGCGATTATCTCGCCGAAGATTGCCGGATATGTGCAGTCGGTCGAAGTGACCGGCAACCAGGTCGTCAAGGCTGGCGATCCGCTGGTGACGCTCGATGGCGGTGATTATCGCATCGCCTATGAACAGGCTGTCGCCAACAAGCAGAGCGCCGAACTCGCGGTGCTGCGCATCGATGCGCAGATCACCGGTGGCGAGGCAAGCCTTGCGCAGAGCAAGGCACAGCAGGGCGCTCTGGAAGCCAGCGTGCGCGGTGCGCAGATTACCGAGAAGCGCGCCAAGGATCTGGCAGCCAAGTCCGCAGGCACGACGGCCGATCTCGACAATGCGACGATCGCGCTGGAGCAGGCCAAGGCAAACCTGGTTGCGGGTGAGGCGGCGGTGTCGTCTGCCGAAGCCAATGTTTCTCTCCTCAAGGCCCAGCGCAATGAAGCGCTGAACACCGTCAAGGTACAGGAACTGGCGATCGACAAGGCCAAGCGCGATCTCGATTTCACCGTGCTCAAGGCTCCGTATGACGGTGTCATCGGCAATCTTTCGGTCCAGGCCGGCGATCTTGTTTCCGCGGGCAAGCGTCTCGCTGCCCTCGTTCCCGTGCGTGACCTCTACATCGAGGCGAATTTCAAGGAAACGCAGATCGCGCACCTGGTTCCGGGCTCGAAGGTTTCGATCCACGTCGATGCCTATGGCGACGATCCGCTTGAAGGCACCGTGACCTCGATCGCGCCGGCCTCAGGCGCCATCTTCTCGATGCTGCCGGCCGAAAATGCGACCGGCAACTTCACCAAGGTGGTGCAGCGCGTGCCGGTCCGGATCGCGCTTCCGCAGGAGGCGCTGGACCAGGGACACCTGCGCGCCGGTCTGAGCGTGATCGTCGATGTTGATACCCGGACCGCGCCCGAAGCCAAGGCCGTCGCCGCGCAGTAAGCGGATCTGCTAGAAAAGGGGCCGCGTCATGGCCGTTGCAAGCACAGCATCACCCACCCTTGGCTCGGCCTCGGGGGCGGAAGAGCGCATGGATCCGAAGCGCGTCATCGCTTTTCTGGCGATGGTCTTCGGCATGTTCATGTCGATCCTCGACATCCAGATCGTCTCGGCGTCGCTCTCCGAAATCCAGGCCGGCCTCGGCGCCAGCAATGACGAGGTCGCCTGGGTCCAGACATCGTACCTGATCGCCGAAGTCATCATGATCCCGTTGTCCGGCGTTCTCGCCCGGATCCTGTCGACGCGGGTCCTGTTCTCGATCTGCGCCGGCGGATTTACCCTGGCCAGCGCATTGGCGGCCACGGCCACCAATATCGAGCAGATGATCGTCTACCGTGCGATCCAGGGCTTCATCGGCGGCGGCATGATCCCCTCCGTCTTTGTCGCCGCCTTCACGATCTTTCCGCCGTCGAAGCGCAATATCGTCTCGCCGATGATCGGTCTTGTCGCCACGCTCGCACCGACGATCGGGCCAACGATCGGGGGCTATATCAGCCATGCCATGTCGTGGCACTGGCTGTTCCTGATCAATGTCATACCCGGCATCATCGTGGCCGCGACGACTTGGAGCCTGATCGATTTCGACCAGCCTGACCACAGCCTGATGAAGAAATTCGACTGGTGGGGACTGGCCTCTATGGCGGTGTTCCTCGGTTCGATGGAATACGTGCTGGAAGAGGGCAACAACAAGGACTGGTTCAACGACCACCATATCGTCATGGGCACCATTGCCATGGTGATCGGCGGGGCGATCTTCTTCCGAAGGGTCTTCAAGGTCGAGCTACCGGTCGTCGACCTGCGGGCTTTCTCGAATACGAACTTTGCCTTCGGCTCGCTGTTCTCCTTCGTCATGGGCGTCGGTCTCTACGGACTGACATATCTCTATCCGCTCTATCTCAGTCGCATCCGGCACTACGACTCGCTGATGATCGGCCAGACCATGTTCGTCTCGGGGGCCGCGATGTTCCTGACGGCGCCGATTGCCGGCATCCTGTCGAGCAAACTCGATCCGCGCGTGATGATGATGATGGGCTTTGGCGGGTTTGCCGCCGGAACCTACATGATGACCGGCATCACCGCGGACTGGGATTTCTACGAATTGCTCATTCCGCAGATCCTGCGCGGCTGCTCGCTGATGATCTGCATGGTGCCGATCAACAATATCGCGCTCGGTACGCTGCCCCCGGATCGCATGAAGAACGCATCGGGCCTGTTCAACCTGACGCGCAACCTTGGCGGCGCCGTCGGCCTTGCGATCATCAATACGATGATCACCCAGCGGACCGACGATCATTTTGCCCGCCTGTCCGAGAGAGTTGACTGGGGCAACCCTGCGGCACTCGACTGGTTGAGCAGTGTCGGTGCGAACTACGACGCCTATGGTCTCGACGGCAGCACCGTTGCGGTCCAGAAGCTCGCCGGCATCGTCACGCAGCAAGCCACACTGCTGTCGTTTATCGACATCTTCATGGGGCTGACGGTGCTGTTCGGTTCCCTGGTGTTCATGACGCTGCTGCTGAAAAAACCCAAGGCCGCCGCACCGGCGGGTGCCGGTCACTGAGAATTTAGCAGGCCGAAAAGCCGCCACTCGAAAGGGTTGGCGGCTTTTTGCCGGATGAAAATGAGGTACGTACATCTTTTTTTGATTTACGTACCTCATCTCCTGCGCTAGGACAGGCGCCGGAGGAATTCATGAAGCCAACCGTACATGACATCGCGGTCCATGCCGGGGTCAGCCTTGCAACCGTCGACCGGGTCTTGAACCGGCGCCCGGGCGTGAGTGCGCGGACCCGCGACAAGGTGGATCAGGCGGTGTCGACGCTCGGTTTCGTGCGCGACGTGGCGGCGGCCAATCTGGCCAAGGGACGGACCTATCCGCTGACATTCATCATTCCCTCCAACGACAATTCCTTCATGCGCGGCCTCCGGCTTGCGCTGGACGAGGCGACGGGGCGTGCGGCCGTGGAACGGATTGCGATCCGGCTCATCGATGTGCCCGCCTTCGACGCGACGGCACTTGCCGATGCGCTCGATGCCGCACTTGTCGGCGCTCCAGCCGGGATTGCCTTTGTCGCCGTCGATGCGCCGGAGGTCGTAGAGGCTGCCAATCGAGTTGCCGCGGCCGGCGTGCCCCTGGTCACGCTTGTCTCGGATCTGTCGGGCGCAAGCCGCGATCATTATGCCGGGATCGACAATGCTGCGGCCGGTCGCACCGCCGCCAGCCTGCTCGGGCGGTTTCTCGGTGGCCGCGATGGCGCCGTCGCCGTTCTGGCGGGATCGATGCTGGTGCGCGACCATCGCGAGCGCTGCGAGGCGTTCGAAGCCGTGATGACCAAGGACTTTGCCCGTTTCGAGATCCTGCCGGTGGTCGAGGGACGGGATGATCCGGCGACGGTCGACGCGCTGGTCAGTCGGCTCTTTGCCGAACGTGGTGACATCGTCGGTCTCTACAGCCTGGGTGCCGGCAACCGCGGTCTGGTGCGGGCGCTGGAAAAGGTGGCGTCGTCCAGCAGGCCGGCGGTCATCGCGCACGAACTGACCGAGACAACACGCGCGGCGCTCGACGCCGGCCTGATCGATGCGGTGCTCAACCAGGATGCGGGCCACGAGGTGCGCAGTGCCATCCGGGTGCTGAAAGCCAAGGCCGACGGCTTGCCGGTGGTGGCCGCGCAAGAGCGTATCCGGCTCGACATATTCTTGAAGGACAATCTGCCCTGAGGGGCACAAGCAAATTGAGTTTCGAGCGACATGGCGTCTGGCGCCCGGCTCGGAGAAGTTGAAAGGGAGGAAATCATGTATCTCGGTTTGGACCTCGGCACGTCAGGCATCAAGGCGATGCTGATTGATGACGGCCAGCGCGTGATCGGTGTCGGTCATGCGGCGCTGACCGTTCAGCGGCCGCATTCCGGCTGGTCCGAACAGGCACCCGGCGACTGGATCCGCGCGACGGAGGAGGCCGTCGGCGCACTCAAGGCAGCGCATCCGGCGGAACTCGCCGCGGTCAAGGGTATCGGCCTGTCCGGCCACATGCATGGTGCAACCCTTGTCGACGCCAAGGACCGGGTTCTGCGCCCCTGCATTCTGTGGAACGATACGCGCAGCCATGAGGAAGCGGCCGCGCTCGATGCCGATCCGCGGTTTCGTGCCTTGACGGGCAATATCGTGTTTCCCGGGTTTACCGCGCCGAAGCTTGCCTGGGTCGCCAAGCACGAGCCGGAGACCTTTTCCAAGATTGCCAAGGTCCTGCTGCCCAAGGATTTCCTGCGGTTGTGGCTGACGGGCGAATATCTCTCGGACATGTCGGATTCGGCTGGAACCGCCTGGCTCGATACGGGCAAGCGTGCCTGGTCGCCGGAACTGCTCGCGGCAACGGGCCTGACGGTCGAGCAGATGCCCGGTCTGGTCGAGGGAACGGATCGCGCAGGTGTCCTGCGTGGCGAGCTGGCGGCGAAATGGCGCATCGGTTCCGATGTCATCGTTGCCGGCGGGGCAGGGGACAACGCAGCTTCGGCCTGCGGCATGGGCACGGTCGCGGAAGGCCAGGCCTTCGTGTCGCTCGGCACGTCCGGCGTTCTCTTTGCCGCCAATGGTTCCTATCTGCCGAAGCCGGAAAGCGCTGTGCATGCCTTCTGCCATGCGCTGCCGAACACCTGGCACCAGATGGGCGTCATCCTTTCGGCCACCGATGCGCTGAACTGGCATTCCGGCGTTACCGGCAAATCGGCAGGCGAGTTGACCGCTGAACTGGGTGACGCTCTCAAGGCGCCGACCGGCGTGACGTTCCTGCCCTATCTGTCGGGCGAGCGCACGCCACATAACGATGCAAAAATCCGCGGCGCCTTTATCGGGCTTGGCCACGATTCCAGCCGCGCCGTGCTGACACAGGCGGTTGTCGAAGGTGTGACCTTCGCCATCCGTGACAGCCTGGAGGCCCTGAAATCCGCGGGCACGAAGATCGATCGCGTGACGGCGATCGGTGGCGGTTCGCGCTCGCGCTACTGGCTGGCGTCGATCGCAACGGCTCTCGGCATGCCGGTCGACGTGCCGGCTGACGGCGATTTCGGCGCCGCCTTCGGCGCGGCCCGGCTCGGCCTGATTGCGGCCACCGGCGCTGATCCGCTGTCGGTCTGCACCGCGCCCGCGACGGCCGAGACGATTGCGCCGGTTCCGGCGCTGTCTGGTGCCTACGAGGAGGCCTACCGCCGCTATCGCTCGGTCTATCCGGCGATCAAGGGGCTTTGAAGAAATACCCTCTCTGGCCTGCCGGCCATCTCCCCCACAAGGGGGGAGAAAACCACGCGGCCGATGTTTCGGTATACGGGTGGCGGCGGGCCTAGCCCCTCCCCCTTGTGGGGAGGGGTTGGGGAGGGGACTTGATGACTTCCAATACACACCAAGGAGGAACTATCCATGAGCACTGGCTTTTTCGGCGATATCGACAAGATCAAATACGAAGGTACCGACAGCACGAATCCGCTGGCTTATCGTCACTACAACCCCGATGAAGTGGTCGCCGGCAAGCGCATGGAAGACCATCTGCGCTTTGCCATCGCCTATTGGCACACATTCGCCTGGGAAGGCGGCGACCCCTTCGGCGGTCGCACCTTCGATCGCCCCTGGTATGGCAGCGGCATGGACAAGGCGAAGCTGAAGGCGGATGTCGCCTTCGAAATGTTCAGCCTGCTCGGCACGCCCTATTACTGCTTCCATGATGCCGATGCGCGTCCGGAAGGCGACAGCTTTGCCGAGAACACGCGGAACCTGAACGAGATCGTCGACTACTTCGAACAGAAGCAGGCCGAGACCGGCGTCAAGCTGCTCTGGGGCACGGCAAACCTGTTTTCGCACCGCCGCTATATGTCGGGCGCCTCGACCAATCCGGATCCGGATGTGTTTGCCTTCAGTGCGGCGACCGTCAAGACCTGCATGGATGCGACCATGCGTCTGGGCGGCGAGAACTATGTGCTCTGGGGCGGCCGCGAGGGTTATGAAACCCTGCTCAACACCGACCTGAAGCGGGAACTGGACCAGATGGGCCGCTTCCTCAACCTGGTGGTCGAATACAAGCACAAGATCGGCTTCAAGGGCGCGCTGCTGATCGAGCCGAAGCCGCAGGAGCCGACCAAGCACCAGTATGACTACGACGTCGCGACCGTCTACGGCTTCCTCAAGACCTATGGTCTCGAGAAGGAAGTGAAGGTCAATATCGAACAGGGTCATGCGATCCTGGCCGGCCACACATTCGAGCATGAACTGGCGCTGGCCAATGCGCTCGGCATCTTCGGCTCGATCGACATGAACCGCAACGACTACCAGTCCGGCTGGGATACCGACCAGTTCCCCAACAATGTGCCGGAAATGGCGCTGGCCTATTACCAGGTTCTGGCCGGCGGCGGCTTCACCACGGGTGGCACGAACTTCGACGCCAAGCTGCGTCGCCAGTCGATCGATCCGGCCGACCTTCTGATCGGCCATATCGGCGGCATGGATTGCTGCGCCCGCGGCCTGAAGGCTGCGGCGAAGATGATCGAGGACAAGGCGCTGTCGGGTCCGCTGGCATCACGCTACGCCGGTTGGGACAAGGCCGAAAACCAGACGATGCTGCGCGGCGAGGAAAGCCTCGAGGCGATCGCTGCCCGCGTCGAGACCAAAGGCATCAATCCGCAGCCGAAGTCGGGTCAGCAGGAACTGCTGGAGAATGTGGTCAATCGCTACGTCTGAGATGTAGGCTGATGTGATGCGATTGGGCCGGGGCATGCGAGTGTCCCGGCTTTTTTGTTTATCGATAGAGTGTCCTTGGAATGCAAGTTGTAGTCGCGACGCGAATCCGTAATCTGAACATTCGCAAGCTAGAGATGGAAGAACATTTCAGTCGACCGTTGATCTGCTGCGATCTTTGACCTCAGCGAAAGGAAGTCGGTGATGCGATTCATCAATCCCATACCTTTCGTAAGTGATATCCGTCGTTCAAAGGGATTTTATCAGGCACGGCTTGGTCTGCGTGTCCTGGAAGATTTCGGAAGCTTTGTGTTGTTCGAGACGGGTTTTGCGATCCACGAAGGGCAGTCTCTTGAGCAGACAATCTGGGGCGAACCCTCTTCCTGTCGAGAACCCTATGGGCGCAGGAACTTGCTGCTTTATTTCGAGGATGAACATCTTGATCGGGCCTTTGAGACCATTTCACCGCATGTGGAATTGATACACGCTATCGAGCAGCAATCGTGGGGGCAGCGAGTCTTCCGTTTCTACGATCCGGATGGGCATGCAATCGAGATCGGAGAACCGCAGCTTCTTGGAAATCCACCGGATTAGTCTGGATGCGCAGCTTTGCGGCATTGTCGGCAAGCGGTTCAAAACCGTCGGCTTTGATTGGGGATGATTTGTGCGAACGTGGACAAAGTCCCAACGTCGGTAAATAGAACGATGATTTCTACCGCTTGTCCGGTCCCGTCACCGAGCCCCTGACGATGAGATCCGGCATGATCAGGATTTCGCGGCGTTCGGTCGGGCGCTCAGTCAGTGTTTCCAGCAGCAGCGCCATGGCCTGGCGGCCGATGGCGCTGCGGGGCTGGCGGATCGTGGTCAGGGCCGGATTGACATAGGTTGCTTGTGGCACGTCGTCGAAACCGATGATCGAGAAGTCGCGCGGCAGGTCGTAGCCGCGGGCGGTCAGGCCGTTGATGACGCCGACGGCTGTCGCGTCGTTGACGCACATGAAGGCGGTCGGCAGCGTGTCGCGCATGAACAATTGCTCGACGGCGAGCCGGCCGCTTTCGATCGTGCCATCGCCCTCCAGCACCAGTCGGTGGTCTGGCGGAATGCGGGCAGCGTCGAGTGCAAGGTCATAGCCCTGGCGTCGGCGCTGGTGGCCGAGCCTGGTCTTTGCATCGCCGATGAAGGCGATGCGCCGGTGGCCGGCCGAGAGAAGATGTTCGGCAGCCTTGCGGGCACCGGCCGTGTCGTCGACGCCGACATAGGAGGTCTTCGAGCCGAAGACCGGTTCGAAGACGGCCACCGACGGCGGCAGGCGCTGGCCGATGACCTGATGGCCGAAGGGTTCGTGGCCGGTGAATAGCACAAGGCCGGCAGCCTGGCCGGAGCTCAGGAATTTCAGATATTCCAGCCCGCGCTCGGGATCGTTTTGCGTGTGCCCGATCAGCACGCCGAAACCATGGGCGCGGGCCTCGTTTTCCAGACCGATCAGCGTGGTGGAGAAATTCGGGTCGCCGATATCCGGCGCCAGGATCAGGATCATGTTGGAGCGGCCCATGCGCAGCGAGCGGGCCATGGCATTGGTGGTGTAACCGGTGATCGCAATGGCTTGGTTGACGCGCTGGCGGGTGGTCTTGGCGACCTTGTCGGGCGTATGGATGGCACGGCTCACCGTGGCGATCGACACCTCGGCAATGCGTGCAACATCGTCAATCGTGGCCGGCGTTGAATTCGGCACGCTGCCCCATCCCCCTATCCATATGGAATCGTTGGAGACCTTATCTGCTGTGCTGCGGCTGCGAAAGCCGAGAGGGCGGTAAAACATCCCTGTGAATGGATGATGTAAACCTTTACATAGATCATGTAAACCTTTACATAGGTCAGCATAGCGGTTGAGGAGCCGCCGGGAGGATTGCATGACTGGGACCGGGGATGAAGCGCGCAAAGCCGTGCTTGTCGCAGAACGTATCTCGAAATCGTTTGGTGATGTGCAGGTGCTGTTCAGCGTCGATTTCGACGTGCTGCCCGGCGAGGTGCATGCGCTGATGGGCGAAAACGGTGCCGGCAAATCGACGCTGGTGAAGATCCTGTCGGGTTTCGAGCAGGCGACGGCCGGGCGCATCCTTTTGGACGGCCAGCCGGTGGTCCTGCCGCCGAATGGCGCGGCCGAAGCGCTGGGGATCGTGCTGATCCACCAGGAATTCAATCTTGCCGAACATCTGACCGTGACCGAGAGCCTGTTTCTCGGTCGTGAGGTGACGCGCTTCGGCGTGCTCGACCGCAAGTTCATGCGGGCGGAGACGGTGCGTGCGCTCAACCAGCTCGGTTCGCCGATCGATCCGGATGCGCTGATCAGTTCGCTGGCGGTGGCCGACAAGCAGATGGTCGAGATCGCCAAGGCGATCAGCCGCAAGGCGCGCATCGTGTTCATGGACGAGCCGACCGCCGTTTTGTCGCGCGAGGAGACGGATGTGCTGTTTGCCCAGGTGCGCAAGCTGCGCGCCCAGGGCACGAGCTTCGTCTTCGTCAGCCACAAGCTGGACGAGGTGATGGAACTGACGGACCGGGTCACGGTGTTGCGGGACGGCCAATGGGTGAAGACGGCGCCGACCGCCGTGCTCGATGGCGAATCCATCGCGCAGCTGATGGTCGGGCGCGAGCTTTCCAGCCTTTATCCGACCAAGCATGAGCCGAATGTCGATGAAGAAGTGGTGCTTTCGGTCAAGGACCTGAGCACCGACTATGTGAAGCATGTCAGCTTCGAGCTGAAAAAAGGCGAAGTGCTCGGCTTTTCCGGCCTGATAGGTTCCGGCCGCACGGAGCTGATGGAGGCGGTTGCCGGCTTGCGGCCGCGTCTCTCCGGCGTCGTCCAGCTCAAGGGCACGGACCTGTTGCCGGAGGATTTCCGCGAGGCCAACCGACGCGGGCTCGCCTACATGACCAAGGACCGCAAGGGCAAGGGCCTGCTGCTCGGCGAGGGCATGACGGCAAACCTGACGCTGCAGGCGATCGACCAGCATATCCGCCATGGCTATCTCGACCCGTCGAGCGAGGCGAAGGCGATGGCGCGGGCCAAGCGGCGCTTCGATATCCGCGTGCGGGATGACCGGGTGCGGGTCGGGCGCATGTCGGGCGGCAACCAGCAGAAGCTGCTGCTCGCCAAGATCATGGAGATCGAGCCGCAGATCATCATCATCGACGAGCCGACGCGCGGCATCGATGTCGGCACCAAGCAACAGATCTATCATTTCGTTGCGGCACTGGCCCGTGAGGGGCGTTCGATCATCGTGATTTCCTCGGAAATGCCGGAAGTGATCGGGCTCTGCACCCGGGTGGCGGTGATGCGCGAAGGGCGCATGGTCGGCATTCTGGAGGGCGAGGAGATCAGCGAGCAGGTGATCATGCGATATGCCGCGGGACTGAAGAAGCAGCTTGCGAGCTGACAGGAGCGACTGGTCGGCCGTCCCGCGCGGCGCGCAGGCCGGAGACAAAAGACATGGGGGCAGGGCCGCTTCAAAAGCGCCCGCCCGGGAGGAGACGACCCGTGAACACGACTGCCGAGACTGAGAGCACACCCGAAATCCGCGGCCGGCGCACCTGGCGCGATGTCGATCTGCGCGCCGTTGCGCCCTTTGCGGCCTTGCTGCTGCTTTTGATCGTCGGTGCCATGGTCAATCCGAATTTCATCGGCCTCAACAACCTGGCCAATGTCGCGACCCGCTCGGCTTTCATCGCGATCATCGCGGTCGGCGCGACCTTCGTGATCTCCTCGGGCGATCTTGATCTCTCGGTCGGTTCAATGGTGGCCTTCGTCGCCAGCCTGATGATCCTGTTCATGAATTCCGGCGTGATCGCCGATCCGGCGCTGATGCTGGCCGCAGCGGTCGTCCTGACCGTCATCATCGGCTCGCTCTGTGGGCTCGCCAATGGCCTGATCACAACGGTCGGCAAGATCGAGCCTTTCATCGCGACGCTCGGCACGATGGGCATCTATCGTGGCCTTACCACCTGGCTCTCCCAGGGCGGGGCGATCACCCTGCGTTCCCCCGAACAGCAGGAGCTGTATCGCCCGGTCTATTTCGGTTCGTTTCTCGGCATGCCGCTGCCGATCCTGATCATCCTGATCGTGACGGCGATCGCCGCCTTCATCCTCTACCGCACGCGCTACGGGCGCCATGTGGTGGCCGTCGGATCCAGCCGTGACGTGGCCCGCTATTCCGGCATCGCTGTCGACCGGGTGCGCACCATTGCCTTCATCATCCAGGGTTTTTGCGTCGCGATCGCCGTGCTGCTCTACGTGCCGCGGCTCGGATCGACGTCGGCAACGACAGGCATCCTGTGGGAGTTGCAGGCGATCACCGCGGTCGTTGTCGGCGGCACGGCGCTGAAAGGTGGCGCGGGGCGTGTCTGGGGCACGATCTGCGGCGCCTTCATCCTCGAACTCGTCGGCAACATCATGCTGCTGTCGAACTTCATCTCCGAATATCTGATCGGCGCCATCCAGGGCACGATCATCATCATCGCGATGCTCGTCCAGCGTTCGCTGGCGCGCAAGGCGTAAGTCGTGACCGGGCAGGAGGGTCGCCCGGTCCGTCACTGAAATGACCCTAGTCACTTTGGGAGGAAACCAATGCACAAGAAACTGATGGGACTTGCCGTCGCGATGACGGCGCTGACGGCGATCTTCACTGCCGCGCAGGCCCAGGACACGAAGACGATCGGCGTCTCCATTCCGGCGGCCGACCATGGCTGGACGGCCGGTGTCGTCTATCATGCCAACCGCGTTGCCGAGCTTCTTATGAAGGAGCATCCGGGGCTGAACGTCATCGTCAAGACCTCGCCGGATCCGGCAAGTCAGGCCAATGCCCTGCAGGATCTCGAAACCCAGGGCATCGATGCGCTGGTCATCCTGCCGACCGATCCGGACCCGCTGGTCAACGCGATCAAGGAAATCAAGGGCAAGGGCACGTTCGTGTCGATCGTCGACCGCGCGCCGAGCACCAACGACAATTCCGTGCGTGATCTCTATGTCGCCGGCAACAACCCGGCGCTTGGCGAAGTCGCCGGCAAGTACATTGCCGAGAATACCCCGGATGCTGAAGTCGTGGTCATCCGCGGCATGCCGATCCCGATCGACCAGCAGCGCCAGGACGGTTTCGACAAGGGCATTGCCGGCTCCAACGTCAAGGTTCTCGATCGCCAGTTCGGCAACTGGAACCGCGACGACGCCTTCAAGGTCATGCAGGACTACCTGACCAAATACCCGAAGATCGACGTGGTCTGGTGCCAGGACGACGACATGGCCGTCGGCGTGCTGCAGGCGATCGAGCAGGCCAAGCGCACCGACATCCAGTATGTCGTGGCCGGTGCTGGTTCCAAGGACATGATCAAGAAGGTCATGGACGGCGACAAGATGATCCCGGTCGACGTTCTCTATCCGCCGTCGATGGTTGGCACGGCGATGGAGCTGACGGCTGCCGCGATCTACGACCAGGTTCCGGTTCACGGCACCTATGTTCTCGATGCGACGCTGATCACCAAGGACAACGCGCAGAACTACTACTTCCCGGACTCGCCTTTCTGATTTCGGACAAGTTCCCTACGCCAAGATCTGCCCGGGTTTTCCCGGGCAGATTGCTGTCGACGTGATCAATGCCATTGTCTCGTTTTTGCAAGTCCTGTAACCGTTTACGGGAACGTTGCAGGAGCGTTCCCGGGAGGAGAAAATATGAAGACGATCAAAGGGCCAGCCATCTTTCTCGGCCAGTTTGCGGGCGATGCCGCTCCGTTCAATTCGTGGGATTCAATCACCAAATGGGCCGCGGAAAAGGGCTATCTGGGTGTGCAGGTGCCGACTTGGGCCGGCCAGCTGATCGACCTGAAGAAGGCGGCCGAATCGAAGGACTATTGCGACGAACTGGCCGGCGTCGCGCGCCAGAACGGTGTCGAGATCACCGAGCTTTCTACCCATCTGCAGGGCCAGCTGGTTGCCGTGCATCCGGCTTATGACGAGGCATTCGACGGTTTCGCCGCACCGGAAGTGCGTGGCAATCCGAAGGCACGTCAGGAATGGGCCGTGAACCAAGTCAAGTATGCGCTGAAGGCGTCGCGCAATCTCGGCATCACGGCGCATGCGACCTTCTCCGGCGCACTGGCCTGGCCGTTCATGTATCCCTGGCCGCAAAGGCCGGCCGGCCTGGTCGAGGCCGCTTTCGACGAGCTTGCCCGTCGCTGGACGCCGATCCTCGACTATGCCGACGAGCAGGGCGTGGACGTCGCATATGAAATTCACCCGGGCGAAGACCTGCATGATGGCGTGACTTTCGAGATGTTCCTCGAAAGGGTGAAGAACCATCCGCGCGCCAACATGCTCTACGACCCGTCGCACTATGTGCTGCAGTGCCTCGATTATCTCGACAACATCGACATCTACAAGGACCGGATCAAGATGTTCCACGTCAAGGACGCGGAATTCAACCCGACCGGCCGGCAGGGCGTCTATGGCGGCTATCAGGGCTGGGTCAACCGGGCCGGACGCTTCCGTTCGCTCGGCGACGGCCAGGTCGATTTCGGCGCGGTGTTTTCCAAGATGGCGGCCAATGATTTCGATGGCTGGGCCGTGGTCGAGTGGGAATGCGCGCTGAAACATCCGGAAGACGGCGCTCGCGAAGGGGCCGAATTCGTCAAGGCACATATCATCCGGGTCACCGAGCATGCCTTCGACGATTTTGCCGCGAGCGGCACCGACGATGCGGCGAACCGGCGGATGCTGGGGCTCTGAAAGAGCTGTTCTGAGAATGGACAATCAACCCGAAACGCCAAGAGTGCCTCCCTCTGTCACTCCGTGACATCTCCCCCACACGGGGGGAGATTGGCCGCCGGTCTTGGTGTTCCTTCGGTCTTGGCGTTCCTTTTGGAAAAGCGGTTTGACGTTCGATCTCCCCCCGTGTGGGGGAGATGCCCGGCAGGGCAGAGGGGGGTATCCCCGGGAGCAACATTATCATTTGGGAGAAAGACATCATGGCGATCGAAGCAGGCAAGACGGAAGAACGGAACCCAAAGATCCGGCTCGGCATGGTGGGTGGCGGGTCGGGTGCCTTTATCGGCGCGGTGCATCGTATCGCGGCACGGATCGATGACCAGTATGATCTGGTCGCGGGCGCGCTGTCATCGACAGCGGAAAAATCGCTGTCGTCCGGTCGCGAACTCGGGCTCGATCCGGAGCGCTGCTACGGATCCTTCGAAGAGATGGCGGAAAAGGAAGCGCTCCGGCCGGACGGTATCCAGGCCGTGTCGATCGTTACGCCCAACCATGTTCACTATCCAGCGGCGAAGGCCTTTCTTGAGCGGGGCATTCATGTCATCTGCGACAAGCCGGTGACCTCGAACCTCGAAGACGCGAAGAAGCTGAAAGCGGTGGCCGACAAGGCCAAGGCGCTGTTCATCCTGACCCATAACTATACCGGCTATCCGATGGTCCGCCATGCGCGCGAACTGGTGCAGAACGGCGAACTTGGCTACATCCGGCTGGTGCAGATGGAATATCCGCAGGACTGGCTGGCAGAGCCGATCGAGCAGACCGGCCAGAAGCAGGCGGCCTGGCGCACCGACCCGAAGCAGTCGGGTGCCGGTGGCTCCACCGGTGATATCGGCACGCATGCCTACAATCTCGGCTCGTTCATTTCGGGTCTCGAGCTGGATGAGCTGGCGGCCGACGTGCACACGTTTGTCGAAGGCCGGCGGCTGGACGACAATGCCCATGTGATGCTGCGCTTCAAGGGCGGCGCTAAAGGGCTTCTGTGGTGCAGCCAGGTGGCGACCGGGCACGAGAACGGCCTGAAAGTGCGCGTCTATGGCACCAAGGCCGGCATCGAATGGACGCAGGCCGATCCGAACTATCTCTGGTTCACCCGGCTCGGCGAAACGAAGCAGCTGATCACCCGTGGCGGTGCCGGTGCCGGTTCTGCGGCTGCCCGCGTCACCCGTATCCCGAGCGGCCATCCGGAAGGTTATCTCGAAGCCTTTGCGACGATCTACACGGAAGCGGCATTGGCGATCAACGCGGCGCGAGCCGGCGCCAAGGTCGATCCGGCGGTGGTCTATCCGACGATCGACGACGGCGTGAAGGGCGTTGCCTTTGTCGAGGCCTGCATCGAGTCGTCGAAGCAGAATGGTGGCTGGGTCAAGCTTTGATTGTCCACCTCCCTCTTGACGGGGGAGGCCGCGTGAAACACGCGGGTGGGGTGATCACTTCTTCTACACCGAGGTCACCCCACCCCGGACCTGTGGTCCGACCCTCCCCCTCAAGGGGAGGGTGGATTTCCTGCAACGTTGCAGTATTTTCTTGTCCTCGTCTTCACGCTGTCTTCTGATTGGTTTAAATCGCAGTCGAGATTTCGGCGGCAGTCCCCGTGCCGCATCCAGACGAAGGGCTTTCCGATGATCGATCCGAAACTGTTTGCCGACCGCTTCCCCGGCGATTTCCTGTTTGGCGTGGCGACCGCCTCGTTCCAGATCGAGGGGGCTTCCAAGGCCGATGGCCGCAAGCCGTCGATCTGGGATGCGTTTTCCAATATGCCGGGTCGGGTCTATGGACGGCACAATGGTGATGTGGCCTGCGATCACTACAATCGCTGGGAAAGCGATCTCGACCTGATCAAGGACATGGGCGTCACCGGTTACCGGTTCTCGATCGCCTGGCCGCGTATCGTTCCGGAGGGCACCGGACCGATCAACGAGGCCGGTCTCGATTTCTACGACCGGCTGGTCGACGGGCTGAAGGCGCGCGGCATCAAGGCCTATGCGACGCTCTATCACTGGGACCTGCCGCTGGCCCTGATGGGTGATGGCGGCTGGACGGCGCGGTCGACGGCCTATGCGTTCCAGCGCTATACTAAGGTGGTGATGGAACGGCTCGGCGACCGGCTCGATGCCGTTGCGACCTTCAACGAGCCGTGGTGCTCGGTCTGGCTTTCGCATCTCTACGGCATTCATGCGCCGGGCGAGCGCAACATGGATGCGGCGCTGCATGCACTGCATTACACCAACCTTGCCCATGGCCTCAGCGTCCAGGCGATCCGCGAAATCGCGCCGAATGTGCCGGTTGGCTTGGTGCTCAACGCGCATGAGACGCTGGCGGGGTCGGACAGTGCCGCAGACGCTGCTGCTGCAGAACGGGCGCACCAGTTTCACAATGGCGTGTTCTTCGATCCGGTGTTCAACGGCGAATATCCGGCCGAATTTCTCTCGGCTCTCGGGTCGCGCATGCCGAAGATCAAGGAGAAAGACCTTGAGATCATCAGCCAGAAACTCGACTGGTGGGGGCTGAACTATTACACGCCGATGCGCGTGACCGACGACCCGACGCCCGGCGCAGAATTCCCGGCGACGGCAGGCGCGCCGCCTGTCTCCAAGGTCAAGACCGACATCGGCTGGGAGGTCTATGCGCCGGCCTTGAAGTCGCTCGTCGAACGTCTTTATGCGCGCTACGACCTGCCGGTCTGCTACATCACCGAGAACGGCGCCTGCTACAATATGGGCGTCGAGAATGGCGAGGTCGATGACCAGCCGCGGCTCGACTATTATGTCGAGCATCTGTCCATGGTCGCCGACCTGATCAAGGACGGTTATCCGATGCACGGCTATTTTGCCTGGAGCCTGATGGACAATTTCGAATGGGCGGAAGGCTACAAGATGCGCTTCGGCCTGGTGCATGTGGACTATGACACCCAGGTCCGCACGGTGAAGAAGAGCGGCAAGTGGTACAGTGCGTTGGCGGCGGAATTTCCGAAAGGCAATTTCAAGGCGGATTGAGCGCTAGCCGCAGCGGGCGGGAATCTCTGATGGGCAGCATTGAGGTCGTCGAATACGATCCTGATTGGCTAGCGGTCTTCGACGCGGAAAAGGCCTATCTCTTGAGCCTGTTGGGCGAACTCGTGGAGGATGTTCATCACGTCGGCAGCACGTCTGTTGTCGGTCTGCGTGCAACGCCGAAGATTGATATCGATGCCATCATCCGAGATGAGGGGATGATTGCCGAAGCGGTCGAACGGGTAAAGGCGATACCGAAATACACGTATCATGGCACGCCCTATTCGGATGGCATGTGGACGTTCACGTCCGGGCGTGGCTCCCATGGCAACCGGCTTTACCTCTGCGCTCCGGACAATGCGACGCATGAAAAGCGCATCCTGTTTCGCGACTGGTTGCGCAGTCATCCCGAGGATGCCGCGGACTATGCCGCGCTGAAGTGCCGATTGGCGGCCGAGGCCAATGGTGACTGGGCATATTATACCGGTGGCAAGGCCGCATTCGTCGCAAACATCGTCGGCATGGCGTCGCGGCAACGGACGTAGCAGCTAACCAAGCCTTACCAATTTCGAACCGCCTGTTGCCGCATTGCGCTCGTCGAATTCTGCGCGGGCCGTCTGGATCAGGTCGTGGTTGCGGAAGACCCAGCCGCCCATGGCCCTGATCGGCTCGCCGAAGGAGCAGCCGAGTTCGGTCAGGGCATATTCGACCTTCGGCGGCACGGTCGGATGTACCGTGCGCGAAACGAGGCCGTCACGCTCCAGAGCCCGCAGGGTCAGTGTCAGCATGCGCTGCGAAATGCCGACCACCGCGCGTTTCAGGTCGCTGAAGCGCTGCGGGCCGTCTCCCAGCATCATGATGACAAGAACCGTCCACTTGTCGCCAAGCCGCGCCAGCATTTCGCTGACGGTCTGGCACTTGTCCGGGTCGTAATTCTCGCACATGGCACTTTCCTCGATGATACCTGGTATCAAGAATGTGCCTTCTTGCACATCTCTTCCGGTTCTCTATGTAGGCTAGGTTACTAATCTATACCAGTTTGCCGTTCTGGCCAATCCCTCCCGATGGTCGCAAGGCTGCTGGTCGAACCAGGGAATATGTTGATGTCCGCACTGATCGAAAAGCTGAACTGGCGTTATGCCACCAAGAAGATGGACCCGTCGAAGATCGTTGCCGACGACAAGGTCGAGCGTATCGTCGAAGCCGCCCGCCTGGCACCGACCTCGAGCGGCCTGCAGCCGTTCGAAGTGATCGTTGTCACCAATCCGGATGTGCGCGCCAAGATCCAGGAAATCGCCTGGAACCAGGCACAGGTGACCGAAGGTTCGCATCTGCTCGTCTTTGCCGCCTGGGACAATTACACCACCGACCGGATCAACGGCATGTTCGATCTTGTCAATGACGAGCGCGGGTTCAAGAACGAAGGCTGGGAAAACTATCGCCAGATGATCCTCAATCTGTATCCGGGTCGGGATCCGGCGGTTAACTTCGAGCATGCGGCTCGCCAGGCCTATATCGGCTTCGGCATGTCGGTCGCCGCTGCCGCCTTCGAAGGTGTCGACGCGACCCCGATGGAAGGTTTCGATGCCGCCAAGCTCGATGAGATCCTCGGGCTGCGCGAAAAGGGCCTGCGCTCGGTGACCATCCTGCCGCTGGGTTACCGCGCAGAAGAGGGTGACTGGCTGGTCAACCTGAAAAAGGTCCGCCGTCCCAAGGACCAGTTCGTCTCCGTCGTCGCCTGATCGCATGGCCCGACGCTGGGCTTGACGCTTGATCTGACGCTTCTGGCGTGTCGCAGGTTTCGCCTGCGACACGTTGCCCGCTTCCGAAGCGGATCCGTTGTGGATAGATTTATCCGTCTGTGGGTGAAATTCGGAATGGAATTGCTCGGTTTTGGCGCAAGCGGGTGCCATAAGCGGGTTAGTTTACCGAAAATGCATTGCTGACAAGCATCGGCCAGGTTTGAAAGACAGGGATCGGAATGGTAAGGCGGCGTTTCATGTGCCGAATGTGTTGCTCCCGGTAAAACCGCGAGAACCCCGATCCATGGCCGTTTCGGCCAGCTACCGAAGAGACTTTTCATGACCATATCCGGAATTTCGACGCCTTCCGTGCGGGGAGCGCTGCGATGACGAATGTCCTTGCGCCAGTGCGTGGCGGCGAGCGGGCCATGGTGGCTTTCGAAGGCGTGACCAAACATTTCGGCGGCAGCAACGGCCAGGCCGGTTTCACCGCCCTTGCCGGGATCGACTATAGCGTACCGAAGGGCGCCATTACCGGGATTATCGGCCGCTCGGGTGCGGGCAAATCGACCTTGATCCGCCTGGTCAACGGGCTGGAAACTCCGAGCAGCGGCAAGGTGCTTGTCGATGGCGTCGATGTCGGTGGTCTGGACGATGCCGGTCTCCGCGACCTGCGTCGGTCGGTGGGCATGATCTTCCAGCATTTCAATCTGCTGTCTTCGCGCACCGTCGCCGACAATATTGCCCTGCCGCTGGAAATCGCCGGCCATGATCAACAGTCGATCCGGGGAAAGGTCAGGCCGCTGATGGATCTCGTCGGGCTTTCGGACAAGGCGGGGCGCTATCCTGCGGAATTGTCGGGCGGCCAGAAACAACGTGTCGGCATCGCCCGGGCGCTTGCGACAGAACCCTCGCTGTTGCTTTCGGACGAGGCCACCTCGGCGCTCGATCCGGAAACCACCCAGTCGATCCTCGACCTGCTGAAGACGATCAATCGCGATCTCGGGCTGACGGTGTTGCTGATCACCCACGAAATGGAGGTGGTCAAGACCATCGCATCGCGCGTGGCTGTCATCGACAAGGGGTTGATCGTCGAAGAGGGACGGACCTTCGACGTGTTCACCCGTCCGAGCCACGAAACCACGCGCGCGCTTTTGTCCGGGCTTGCCGGCACCAAACTGCCCGAAGCGATCGCACGCCGGCTGAAGCCGGTTGCCGGGCCGGGCGAAAGGCTGTTTGTGCGGCTGAATTTCTTCGGTGCCACCGCGGAGCAGCCGCTGGTTTCTCGGCTGATGAGCGAGCTTGGCTCCGACGTCAACATCATCACGGGCACGATCGACGAAATCGCCGGCGAGCCCTATGGTTCACTGGTGGTGTCCTATGCGGCCGCGCCCGATGTGATCGCGCGTGCCGACCGTTTCTATGCCGAAACCGGCCTAACCGCGGAGGTGCTCGGCTATGGCGCCTGAGATGCTGTTCAATCTTCTGCTGAAGGCTTTGCTCCAGACACTGCAGATGGTGGCCGTGGCCGGTGTGATCGGCACGCTGATCGGCCTGCCGTTCGGGGTGTTCCTGGCCACAAGCGGCCGTGGCGAACTGTTTGCCGCACCGTCCGTCAATCGTGTCGTCGGCCTGGTCGTCAATGCGGCGCGCTCGACGCCCTTCATCATCCTCGTCGTGGCGATTATCCCCTTCACCCGGTTCGTCACCGGCACATCGATCGGCACATCGGCCGCGATCGTGCCCCTGACGATCGCGACCATTCCGTTTGTCGCCCGGCTGATCGAGGCTGCCATTCGCGAAGTGGACAAGGGGCTAATCGAGGCGGCACGCGCCATGGGGGCGACGCCGCTGCAGATCGTCACCAAGGTACTGCTGGCCGAGGCGAAGCCGGGCATCGTGCTTGCCTTGACCATGACCGCGGTCAGTCTTGTCGGCTATTCCGCCATGGTCGGTGCCGTCGGCGGCGGTGGCCTCGGCGACCTTGGCATCCGCTACGGATACCAGCGCTTCATGCCGGACGTGATGCTGGCCGTCGTCGTGGTTCTGATCGTGCTGGTCCAGGCTCTACAGAGCGCCGGCGATGCACTGGCACGGCGCTTCGACAAGCGGACGCGCAAAAACTGATCCTTCCCAGGCAATATACAGGAAACACAAGGAGACATCTGATGAAGACACTCGTTCTCGCGGCTTCGCTTGCCGCCCTCTTCTCCGCCGGTACGGCTCTGGCCGAGAGCATCAAGATCGGCGTCACGCCGGGTCCACATGCCCAGATCATGGAGAAGGTAAAGGAAGTCGCGGCCACCAAGGGCCTCGATATCGAAATCCTCGAATTCTCCGACTATGTCGTTCCGAACCAGGCGCTGGCGGATGGCGATCTCAATGCCAATTCTTTCCAGCATCAACCCTATCTCGACAATCAGGTCGCCGATCGCGGATTTGACCTGGTCAGCGTTGGCCAGTCGGTGAACTTCCCGATGGGTGTCTATTCCAAGAAGGTGAAGAGCCTTGCCGAGCTGGCAGACGGCGCCACCGTTGCCATCCCCAATGATCCGACCAATGGCGGTCGCGCGCTGCTGGTGCTTGCCGATCAGGGCCTGATCAAGTTCAAGGATGGCGCCGGCCTGAAGATCGGCCCGGCCGATGTCATCGAAAATCCGAAAAACCTCAGCTTTGCCGAACTGGATGCGGCTCAACTTCCGCGTGCTCTTGATGATGTCGACGCCTCGGTAATCAACACGAATTACGCGCTCGAAGCCGGCCTCAATCCCGGTACCGACCCGATCGCGCGCGAAAGTGAAAAAGCCCCCTATATCAACGTCATCGCGGTCAAAACCGTCGACAAGGACGCTGCCTGGGTCAAGACGCTGGTTGAATCCTACCACAGCGATGCGGTGAAGGCGTTTGTCATCGAAGAATTCAAAGGCGCCGTTGTCCCTGCCTGGTAATCACCTGCAGCGCTGATGATATTTCGCGTCGGCTTGAAAACAACCTTTCCGGGTGCGCCCGGGGAGGTTGCCTTTTGTAAATAAGAAGAATTTAAAACAACGATATTTTCATTGCATGTCAGCATGTTAAGCTAAATTGAACACATTGTGCGCAGGGTGGATCTTTATACCAAGGTTCACATATGCGACTTCATGCATTTGATATTCGAGCGCTCCGCGCCCAGATGGATCGCCGCTTTGCGGTGACATTCATGCTGATTGTCTTTGCAGCACTCGCAGTTATTGTCACAAGCATCGTGCTGACGGCACTTGATCGCGTGGCAAGCTATGCAAACCATTTGGATGAAGAACGGTCCCGCGAGACGCTTGTCGGCGCGATCGAGACGTTCAAGCATCAACTCGGCGCGACGCTGAACGACTACGCAGCCTGGGACGATGCCGCCGACTACATCTATGTGCGGCGCGATGCCGACTGGGTCGTCCGCAACTTCGGTGACATGACCTTTGAAAGCGACCTGTTCGATGTCGCGATCCTGCTCGATGCACAGGGTGTCGCCAGCATGGCCTATTCGGACGGCGCGCCGATTGAAGGTCCGCTGACCGGATACCTGACGCCCGACGTTACGGGGTTGCTGGAGACAGTCCAGACCATGCCCGAAGGCGAGATGCCGCAGGCGCTTGGCTTCACCAAGACGGCCAAGGGCATCGGTGCCGCGGGCGTCGCACTCATCCGGCTGAAATCCGGTGACGTGACGGTGGACGCTGACCAGCGCGCCTATCTCATCTTCATGCGCCATCTTTCGACAGATACGGTCAATCGGATCGGCCAGGCCTATGTCCTGCCCGGGCTGGCGCTGAGCGAGGTTGATCCGGCGATCTCGCATCGGGTGGACATCCTGTCGCCGACACAAGCAACCCTCGGTGCCCTTGGCTGGGATCTGCGTGCGCCGGGCGATGTCAGCCGGGCGCAGGTACGCTGGCTTGTAACCAGCGCCGTGGTGCTGATCGGCTTCTATTGCGTGATGCTGTTCGTCGTGGGCACCAAGGAAGTACGGCGGTTGCGCGGTGACGAGGCCGCGGCCATCAAGCTGTCGCGGACAGACAGGTTGAGCGGCCTTGCCAATCGTGAAGGCCTGTTCTCGGCGCTGGCGCAAAGTGTCGAGGATGCGAGGGGTAGCGGCGAGGATGTCGTGCTGCTCTATCTCGATCTTGACGGCTTCAAGGAAGTCAATGACGCCTACGGGCACGGCACCGGCGACCGGCTCATCCGGGGCGTTGCGGCCGGGCTACAGATGCTGGTCGGCGAGGATGCCTTGCTTGCCCGCGTCGGAGGCGACGAGTTTGCCATCGCCCTTTCCGGCAAGGACGCCCAGGCGCGGGCGATCGCGCTCAGTGACGCGATCCTGCAATTCTTCGGCGAGCCGCTCACGGTGGGCGAGCGGGTTGTGGTGATCGGCTGCAGCATCGGGCTCAGCGCTTCGCCTGCCGGCAGCGTCGATGGCGAGGAGATCATCCGGCGCGCCGACATGGCCATGTACTCGTCCAAGGAAGGCGGGCGTGGCCGCTGGACGGTCTACGATCCGGCGATGGACGAGGAGCGGGAGAGCCGCAACCAGCTGGAACTCGATCTCCGGGAAGCCATCCAGCACGGCGAAATTACCGTCGTTTATCAGCCGGTCGTCAGCTCACAGCACTTCGAACTGGTCAGCGTCGAGGCGCTGGCGCGCTGGCATCGACGCGGACACGGGCCGGTGTCGCCCGATGTGTTCATCCCGATTGCCGAAGCCAGCGGTCTGATTGACCAGCTCGGCATGTCCGTGCTGCGCCAGGCGCTGGAGCAATTGCGTAACTGGCCGGACTTGCGCCTGTCGGTGAATGTGTCGCCGGGCCAGTTTCGGGATCCGGCGTTCGTCGCGCGTGTTCAGGCGGTCTTCCGGGAGACCGGCATCGAGCCTTCGCGCACAGTCCTTGAGATGACCGAGAGCTATTTCATCCAAAGCCCCGAAAGGGCGCGGTCTGCATTGGAGCGGCTGCGGCAGATCGGTCTGCGCATTGCGCTCGACGACTTCGGCTCCGGCTTTTCCAGCGTCGGCTATCTCCGGCAGTTCGGTTTCGATCGGATGAAGATCGACAGGTCGATGGTCCTCGCGCTGGAAGAGGGCCACCGCGCCATCGAGACGCTGCAGGCGACCGTGGCACTTGCCCGTTCTCTGGATATTCCCGTCACCGCCGAGGGCGTCGAAACCGAACAGCAGGCCGTCATGTTGCGGCTTGCCGGCTGCGACGAATTGCAGGGTTATCTGTTCGGCAGGCCGTGCAGCGCCGAGGAGATCGAGATCCTGCGGCACAAGTCGATGGAGCCTCGGGCGCGGGCCGCCGAGCAGGCCTTCTATGCCCAGGCCGGAAAACGCGGCAAGGCTTGAGTTTCACCCGATTGCTGTCACTCTGCTCTCTTTGGTTGTCGGAGGGATTGGCATGGGACGTCTGCAGCTTCCGCTTTCGGGTGATGTCACCCAAACGATCAATCCCTGGACCTGGGTATTCAGCCCGAGCCAAGGCGGCCAGGTTGGGCTGTTCAACTTCAGCATCGATCTTGGCCCCTCGACCAATCCAGCGGTCGAGAAGGACATCCTCAGCGGCGTTGCAAGCTATGGCAAGCAACTTGGCCGGGTCGAGGATGCCTTGCGCCTTGTGATCGACACGCTGGAGGCTCTGGTGCCGGACCGCGCGCTATCGAACGACAAGGCGGTCATCGCCTTCAAGGCGCTGATGTACGAGATCGACAACGTGAAGGCACAGCACAAGGGGAACTGAGTGGGTGGTCGGATTTCGGCCTGCGCTCAATGGCGCCGGTCTTCAATCCGTCGGCCGCTCACTCGCCGATATGCTTTTCGCCGCGCTTCTTTGCCAACGTGATCTGTAGCTGGCGCTGGCGGAAACGGTTGCGGTCTACCTCGGTGCGGCTGTCGTAGCACTGGCTGCAGGAGACGCCTTCCTCATAGTGGGCTGAGGTTATCTCTTCCGCCGTGATCGGATTGCGGCAGGCGTGACAGAGCTTGTGGTCGCCTTCCTTCAGGCCATGGGTAACCGAGACCCGCTCGTCGAAGACGAAGCAGGCGCCATCCCAGAGGCTGGTTTCTTCCGGCACTTCCTCGAGATATTTCAGAATGCCGCCCTTCAGGTGATAGACCTCCTCGAAGCCTTCCTGCTTCATGAAGGCTGTCGCCTTCTCGCAGCGGATGCCGCCGGTGCAATACATGGCGATCTTCGGCTTGTTGTGCAGGCCGGGATTGTTGCGCACCCAGTCGGGAAACTCGCGGAAGGTCTTGGTGTTCGGGTCCATCGCGCCCCGGAAGATGCCGATCGCCGTCTCGTAGTCGTTGCGCGTGTCGATGAGAATGGTGTCCGGATCCGAGATCAGGGCATTCCAGTCGCTCGGATCGACATAGGTGCCGACGATCTTGTTGGGGTCGATGTTGTCGACGCCCATGGTGACGATCTCTTTCTTCAGCTTCACCTTCATGCGCACGAAGGGCATTTTCGACGCCCGGCTTTCCTTGTGCTCCAGGCGGGCGAACTCCGGCTGGGCACGCAGGTAGCCAAGCACGTTCGCGATCGCCGCATCCGTGCCGGCGATCGTGCCATTGATGCCTTCATGGGCGAGCAGCAGCGTGCCCTTGATGCCTTGCGTCTTGCACAGGGTCTCCAGCGGTTCGCGAAAGGTCTCGAACCGGTCGAACTTGGCAAAATGATAAAGTGCGGCCACGCAAAACGCGCCGCCCTCTTCATGGCGAGGGGCTTGAAGATTGTCTGTCATGGCTGGCGAAATACCCCCTTGAGCCCTGCTGCGCAACGGTTTTTCGCAACCGGGCCGAAGTTTGAAATTCGTCAATTGCGGAAGGCGGCCACGCCTTTCATGGCGCGGAATGGCTCCGGTATCCTATCCAGACGTGGCTTCGAGCCACAGTGCCGCGACGATCGCGGCTTCCGTGCCCGGCGCTTCGGCAAAGACTTTCCCGGCCCGATCGAGGCCAAGCCGGCGCAATTCCTGCTGCTGACGGATGATCATGGCGAGCAGATGCGAGCAGGCTTCACCGCTGCCCAGCAGGTCGGGATTATGGTCGAGATGGTCGATCAAAAGGGTCAGGTCGTGTTCGTGGCCGAGGATGTCGACCAGTTCCTTTGCAAGATGGCGCTTTGCCGCAAAGGCGGAGGGCCAAAGCTCGCGGAGCAGCAGGAGGTTCATCCAATAGCCCTGCACGGCCTTGCGCAGGTCGTGAAAGGCCTCGCCATGGCCTTCCTCCCGGCATGTCGCCAGCGCCATATGCCCCTTGCGGAGTGTCTTTTTCCAGCCCTTGGCCAGCAGCCGCGCAGTCGGGCGCGGCCTGGACGGCAAATCGAGGCTGGCGAATGCGACTAGCGATGCTCGACATTCCAAGATCGCCCCGGAGACCTTCTCCGCCAGATCGCTTTCCTGCGATGCCAGCGTATCGCGACGCTCCGTCAGCGCCTGGCGGGCGAGCGCGACGGTGGCTTTCTCTTCGGCGTTCAGTGCATGGTCGGCCAGAAAGGCCATGCTTTCGATCAGGGCTGTTGCATCGCGAACGGTCGACAGCGCGCGTGCCGTGTCGCGCAGGCGTGCGTTTTCGGTCCTGCGGGTTTCCCTGTCCTCGATCGCGACCAGCCGCAACAGGTTGCGCAGGCGCTTGAACTTCTTGCGCGCGTCGTGGATCGCTTCGTGCAGGCCATCCGGCTGATGTTCGAGACTGGTGATGGCGCGCTGCAGTTGCGCGCTTGCGACCTGACGGACCTCGGAGGCGAAATCGCCGTCAGGTCTAATGCGATATGGCATGCACGCGCTCCGGCACAAGCCGCTCGGTGGCCAGCGCCTGGTTCGAGTAGCGCCGGTCGCCGGTTACCTCGCGGCCGATCCATTCCGGCTGGCGTGGCTGGTCGGTTTCCGACTGCATTTCCACCTCGGCAATCACCAAGCCGCGATAGGCGCCCTCGAAAACGTCGATCTCCCAGGTGAAGCCGTGATAGTCGACGGTGTAGCGGGTTTTTTCGATGACATTGCCCTGGGCAAATTCGATCATTTCGAGCGCGTCGTCATGCGGGATCGGATACTCGAACTCGTCGCGGGTCATCGTGCCGCTGCCGAACTTGATCGTCAGCTTGGCCGATTGGTTGTCGCTGGTGCGCACGCGCACGGAGCGATCCGTGTCGACGGCCAGGTACGCCTGACGCAGGCTGGTCTGCGAGGTAACGTTTTTCCGCCAATTGTCGTTGCGAACCAGAAACTTGCGTTCAATTTCCTTGGCCATGGTACTCATGCTCCGAAAAGACGCCGACGGCCGTAAACTAGCGCAAGTCTAAAGGTTGGCAACCGTTAAAGCATTCGCGCGCGCATTTGTCTCGACATCCAGACGCCTGCGCGGTACTGAAACAGGAAATCTAATCGTTTTAAGAGGCCTCCGATCATGGGCGATAAAACCGCAAAACTGCTCTCCACCCTGAAGCTTCAGCCGGTCGTGCCGGTGCTGATCATCGATGATGCGGATACCGCCGTGCCGTTGGCCAGGGCGCTGGTTGCCGGTGGCCTGAAGGCGATCGAGATCACGCTGCGCACCGATGCAGCACTGGAAGCCGTGCGCCGCGTGGCAGCCGAAGTCGAAGGCGCTGTCGTCGGTGCCGGTACGATCCTCAACGCCAAGCATTTCGAAGCGGCCGTCGCAGCCGGTTCCAAGTTCATCGTCAGCCCTGGCACGACGCAGGAACTGCTGGACGCCGCGCGTGCGTCCGACATCCCGCTTCTGCCGGGAGCTGCCACGGCATCGGAGGTCATGGCGCTGCGCGAAGAGGGCTATCAGGTTCTGAAATTCTTCCCGGCCGAACAGGCCGGCGGTGCCGCCTATCTCAAGTCGCTGTCGTCGCCGCTTGCCGGCACGCTGTTTTGCCCGACGGGCGGCATCTCGCTGAAGAATGCCAAGGATTATCTGTCGCTGCCCAACGTCGTGTGTGTCGGTGGGTCGTGG
This sequence comes from Rhizobium sp. SL42, assembly GCF_021729845.1. Lineage (NCBI taxonomy): Bacteria > Pseudomonadati > Pseudomonadota > Alphaproteobacteria > Hyphomicrobiales > Rhizobiaceae > Rhizobium > Rhizobium sp. SL42. The sequence continues at coordinate 3,774,560 of NZ_CP063397.1, read as the reverse complement.
GTTGCGCCGAAGGAACTGGTCGCGGCCGGTGACTGGGCCGGCATTACCAAGCTTGCGGCCGAGGCCTTTGCACTGAAAGCCTGAGGGCTGTTGGTGTCGCCGGGCCGGAGAGGTCCGGCGATTTTCCTTGATCCATCTTTGTAATTTCGCCAGCGGCTACTTATCTACCGGTCTCCATAGACGGCCAAGGAGACCGCCATGTTTGATGCAAAGAAGCTGCTGGATCAATTTCTGGGCTCGCAGATGCCCGGAACAAATGGAAGCGTGAGGAAGGGCGCCAGCGATGTCGTCGGGCTCGCCAAGTCCAATCCGCTGGCCACTGGTGCGATCGCCGCCGTGCTGCTTGGCTCAAAGACCGGCCGCAATCTGGCCGGCAACGCGGTCAAGCTCGGTGGTCTCGCGGTGATCGCGGGCCTCGGCTACCAGGCCTACAAGAATTACCAGGCCGGCCAGGCGCCAGAACCGACCCAGTCGCTGCCGGAGCTCCTGCCGCCGCCGTCCGATTCCCCCTTCAGTCCCGAAGCCGCGATCCAGAGCGAGGACTTCGCCCTTGCGCTGGTGCGCGCGATGATCGCTGCCGCCAAGGCTGACGGCCATATCGACGACAGCGAACGCAGCCGGATCATGCACAAGGTGCATCTGTCGGGAATCGGGTCCGAGGCCGAAGCGTTCATCCGGACCGAGCTTGCCAATCCGACGGATCTAGACGCCATGGTTTCAGCCGCGCGCACCGAGGAGCAGAAGGTCGAACTCTATACTGCGTCGCGGCTGGCAATCGATCCCGATACGCGGGCCGAGCGTGGCTATCTCGATATGCTGGCGGGGCGTCTCGGCCTTGCGGATGCGCTGGTCGATCACATCGAGGCGACGGTGTCTGCCGCAAAGGTCCAGGCCTGACCGCTCCCGCGGTGAACGCATCATTGTGGCCGGTTGCCTTTGACGGGCGGCTGGCCTAAGCGTTGGCGACCGACCAATGAGAGGCGAGCATGCGCGATCTTTCCACATTCAAGGGGTGTCCGGCACCGCAGGGTGTCCGGCTTGAGGGCCGTTTCGTAACGCTCGAGCCCTATGACCGCGCGCAGCATCTGCAGGCGCTGTGGGACGGGCTTGGCGGCATGGCAATTAATCCGCTGCTCACCTATTTCGCCCAGCCCGATTTCGCCGGTATCGAAGATTTCGACGCCTGGATGAACAGTGTCCAGACCAAGGGCGGTTGGGTCACGGAAGTGTTTCGCGACAAGAAGTCCGGCCAGATCGTCGGCATGGCGAACTACATGCGCGCCGATCCGGCCAATGGCGTCGTCGAAGTCGGCGGTGTCGCGCATGGCCCGGCGATGAGCCGCACGCCGATTGCCACCGAAGCCCACTATCTCATGGCGCGGCATGTTTTCGAGGATCTCGGGTATCGTCGCTATGAGTGGAAATGCCACAACGAAAACCAGCCTAGCAAGACGACGGCGGTCCGCTACGGCTTCACCTTCGAAGGTATTTTCCGCCAGCACATGCTGTCGAAGGGCCGGAACCGCGATACGGCATGGTTCTCGATCATCGATGGCGAATGGCCCCTGGTGAAGGCGGGTTTCGATGCCTGGCTTGCGCTGGAGAACTTTGATGATGCCGGCCAGCAGATCCGCCGGCTCGAGGATATTCGGAACGAGATCAGCCAGGGAGTGCCGGCATGAGCGAGGCGAAGAACAATGACCGGTCGTCGGCCATTGCCGCAGGCATGGTTCTGCTGGGTTTCGGCGCCGTCCTGCTCGGCTTGCCGACCATCGTGCTGTGGATCGGCAATTATTCGCCGGCGCTGGCTGCTGTCGTCGGGACTATCGGCATCATGTCGTTCTTCCTGGTGCTCTGGCTGCGCGCCCGCTACCAGCGCAGCCATACGACGAAAGACTGAGGCTTATGGCTGCAGCGCGGCCGCCAAGAGTACGGCTCCCAACAGGATGACCACAAGCGCGCCGCCGATCTCGATTGCGGCAGAGACGTGGTGTGCCTTGGCCGATTGCGGCCCGGAGAGCCGGATCGCCATCGCCTTTGCGCCGACGGCAAGGCTTGCTAGGACCGAGACCGTGATGGCGGTGCCGAGCGCCATGGCGAGTACCGACAGGACGCCGCCAAGATAAAGCCCGTTCAACAGCGCGAATGTCATGACCAGCAGGGCGCCGGAACAAGGGCGCAAGCCGACCGCGATGATGGCGGCCCAGGCGGCGCGCAGGTCGAAGCGCTGGCCCGACAGCATCTTCGGATCGGGAACATGGGCAATGCCGCATTCGGTGCAGACCGAACCAGGGGCGAGGGCGTCATGATCATGGGCGATCGCCTGCGCCACGAAGCGTGACGGAGCGGCTTTGGCGCGCGGCGCGCTATTTGGCGCCGGTGCAAAGAGGCTGGGCAAGGCACTGTTTTCGATGCCTGTCGCTGGAACCGGGCTGTCGAAGAGGCTGGCGCTGACGCTTGCGGGCAGGGGGCTCGTTTGGCGCAGCATGGTCCTAACCTTGCGGACGAGCAACCATGTGCCGAACAGGATGATCATCGCATAGCTGCCGATCTCCAGTGCCTGGGTGGCGTCGGTCATGCTGATCGTCGTGCCGCGTAGCGCAAGGTAGGCCAGCGCCACGACGCCGATTGCCACGGCAGCTTGCAGGAAGGCCGAGGCAAACGAGATCACGATGCCACGGCGCAACTCCACTTCGTTGGCGAGCAAATAGGACGAGATCACCGCCTTGCCATGGCCGGGACCGGCTGCATGAAAGATGCCGTAGGCGAAGGACAGGCCGATCAGGCCGGTCAATTGCCATGGATCGTCGCGCATCGCCTTCAGAGATCCGGTGAGGGCGCGGTAGAAGGCCTGCTGATGGGTGTTGATCCAGACGAGCCAGCCGGCGAAGGGACCGCTTGGCTGGAATGAGGGCTCAGCCGTGCCGACACCAAGAGGAGAGGCGGCATGGGCAAAGCCCGCTGCCAGGACGAGCCCGGCCGCAAGCAGCGCAATCGCCGGCAGGCGCTTTGGCTCGAGCCTGCTCAACATGTCACTTCCATCCGCGTGGCGAACAATTTCGCCATGTCGGTGCCCGCCGGATCGTTGAAGAAGGCATCGGTCAGCGTGCTCTGGTTCTGCGCCAGCACCTCGTCCGCATCCGGGCGCACGACCTTGTGCTTGCATTGGGCAAAGCCATTGCCTTCGACGAGGATGTCTTCGTCCTTGGCAAAATCGATCGCGGTATACAGCGTCGGATCGTGGACGCCGAAGCTCATCTTTCCGCCGATCTTGAGGGGCTGGGCGGGTTTGGCAACGAAGAACACCAGAAGCTGGTTTTCCTTGAAGTCGACGTTGAAGACCTCCGGCTTGGACACGGGGCTGTTTGCGCCGTCCTTGCTGATAAAGGTGAAATAGCCGTAGTCGGCCAGGGAATCGCGGATTGTATTGGCAATTTCAGTCAGTTCGCCATGGTCCAGTTTCAGGTCGCTGTTGGTGTCGAAATCCATCAGCACACTGGAGGAAAACACATCATCGAAACGCCAGACATTGCGCAGTTCCCTGACCGTGCCGTCATCATTGGCGATGATCTCCAGTCGGGCCTCGGCAAAGACATGCGGATGCGACAGGGCCGGAGCTGCAGACGCCAGCGCCAGCAAGCCAGTCCATAATCCGAGGCGTTTCCTCATTGCGTACATACTCTTCCCTGAGGTCGATCTTGATGTCGTTTTCTGTCTGACGAATGGGACGGAAGTGGGACTGCAGAATGTCTGTTCCGTTCGCATCCGATCGGGTCAGCCGTTGCGCTTGAACCAGGCATGCAGATAGTCGACGAAGGCGCGCACCTTGGCCGGCAGGTAGCGGCGATGCGGGTAGACGGCATAGATGCCACGGTCCTTGGCAATATAGTCATCGAAGAGCGACACAAGTTCTCCCGAGGCGATGTGCGGGCGAGCGATGAAGTCCGGTATCATCGCCACGCCGAGGCCGGCACGCGCGGCCCGGAGTGTCGCCTGCGGGCTGTTGACCTCCAGCGGGCCGCTGACATTGACCGAAATCGTGCTGCCATCGGATTCGATAAACCGCAGACTGTTGTGCGAGCGGGTGTTGGTGTCGATCAGATAGGGGATGCGCGACAGTTCCGACGGGTGGAGGAGTGGTCCGTGTTTCGCGACAAACTCGGGCGTGGCGCAAGCGTAGACGCGGAAATCCGAGATCTTGCGGGCGATCATGGCCGAATCATCCAGCTTGGTGATGCGGATGCCGAGGTCGAATCCTTCTTCGATCAGGTCGACGAATCGGTCTTCCGCGACGATTTCCAGTGAGAGGTCCGGGTTCTCCCTGGCGAAGTCGATCAGCGACTGGCCGATCTCCGCATCGATGAAGGTGCGGGGCAGCGTGACCTTCAGCTTGCCCTTCAGGTCAGCGTTATTCTCGCGCACCAGATCAGCTAAGTTATCGATTTCCTTAAGGATATCGGCGGCTGTCCGGTAGTAGGTGTGGCCTGCCTCGGTCATGGAGAACTGCCGTGTAGTGCGGTTCAGCAGCAGCGCACCCAGTTCGTCTTCGAGTTCGCGGACATATTTCGACAGCAAAGCCTTCGATCGGCCGGTCTTGCGCGCCGCGGCGGAAAAGCCCTCCGCTTCAACCACATCGATAAAGGCGCGAATGCGCGTCAGCGTGTCCATGCAGCGAGATCCCCTCAATTTTATGCGGATTGTGAACGCATGGGCCTGATTGTTCAATAAATATCGATGCTTTGACTAAAAAATGGGGCGTGGGACGAAAAACCGCTTGATTATGACGTCGGGGTTTCTTATCTCCCGTTCAGCCCAAAGTCGCACGTGCCCGTGTGTGTCCGCCGACCCTCGAAATGGGATTCATCCCTAAGGTGAGGTCATCGGTAAGGTACCTGGAACTAACCCCTCCAGTCGCTATTCCGGCCAACCGGAAAATGCGAGGACATACGAAGCAACGACGGTGCGGGCCTTTTTGTTCTCTCCCGGCTTTCCATCAGCCGGGGATTCTGAAGAGGCACACCATCATTGCCGGAAGTGCGGTAGGGGCCACCCTCCAATCCATGGCAGACAAAGCCGGATCAATGTTCTTGGCGGAGCGTTGATTCACAATTCGCGCGTCGAGCGTATGCACGGTATCGGTGTCTCCACCGACTGATGCCGTCGTGTATTCTCGTATGCCCTTTGTCCTTCGGATTTATCCGAAGCTTGGAACTGTAGGGAATACAACGATGACCACTGCCCGCATCCTCGACTTCATCAACACCCGACGTCCCGAAGGTCCCTGCCTCGTGGTTGATCTCGACGTCGTGCGCGACAATTTCGGTGCTTTCCGTCATGCCCTGCCGGACAGCGCGATCTACTATGCCGTCAAGGCAAACCCGGCTCCGGAAATCCTGTCGCTGCTCGCCTCGCTTGGTTCGAACTTCGACTGCGCTTCGGTTGCCGAAATCCAGATGGCGCTCGATGCCGGTGCGGATGCCTCGCGCATCTCGTTCGGCAACACGATCAAGAAGGAGCGCGACATCGCGCGCGCCTTCGCGCTCGGCGTCAACCTCTATGCTGTCGATAGCCATGAGGAAGTCGAAAAGCTTTCGCGTGCCGCTCCCGGTGCCCGTGTGTTCTGCCGCGTGCTCACCGATGGCGAAGGCGCCGAATGGCCGCTGTCGCGCAAGTTCGGCTGCGTGCCGCAGATGGCTGTCGACGTTCTGGTCTATGCACACCAGCTGGGTCTCGAATCCTTCGGCGTGTCCTTCCACGTCGGCTCGCAGATGACCAAGGTCGATGCCTGGGATTCGGCTCTTGCCGATGCCAAGCGCGTCTTCGGCTCGCTGGCCAAGCAGGGTATCGTGCTGCAGATGGTCAACATGGGTGGCGGTTTCCCGACCAAGTACCTGCGCGACATCCCGTCGGCAGAGGCTTATGGCAAGGCAATCGGCGCGTCGCTGAAGAAGCACTTCGGCAACAACATCCCGCAGACGATCATCGAGCCGGGTCGCGGCATGGTCGGCAATGCCGGTGTGATCAAGGCGGAAGTCGTCCTGATCTCGAAGAAGTCGGACAATGACGAGCATCGCTGGGTCTTCCTCGACATCGGCAAGTTCGGCGGTCTGGCCGAGACCATGGACGAGGCGATCCGTTACCCGATCCGCACCGCCCATGACGGCGACGAGATGGAGCCATGCGTTCTGGCTGGTCCGACCTGCGACAGCGCCGACGTGCTGTATGAGAAGAACATGTACCCGCTGCCGATCTCACTTTCGATCGGCGACGATGTTCTCATCGAAGGCACCGGGGCCTACACCACCACCTATTCGGCGGTGGCGTTCAACGGGTTCGAGCCGCTGAAGTCCTACGTCATCTAAGACGTCTGCGACGTCCGCGCCGGGATGCCGGCGCGGCAAACACACAATTCCTGGTAATCTTCTTGGTTCGGGAGGCCGACATGGCCGCTGTTCTGACGAGTGTGCGCGCTTTTTTTGCGCAGGCACCTGCCTTTGTCATCGATAATGAAACGCCCGCGGATGTCGTGGCGCGCGAAAACCTGCTTGATCTGGCCATGGGTGCCGACCGGCGCACCAAGTCGTCGGAGAAGATCCGGCGCGGTCGCCTGCCGGCCGAAGGTCTGGCGCTGGTCGCGCGTGACCGGGATGGTCATGTGATCGGCACGGTGCGCCTGTGGAACATCGAGGCGGGGGTGGGCCGCGAGGGCCGTGCGATCCAGGCGCTGCTCCTCGGGCCGCTTGCCGTCGATCCTGCGCATGAGGGCAAAGGGATCGGTGCAGCACTGATGCGTGCCGGTTTGCTGGAAGCCAGGAAGCGCGGCCACGGGGCGGTGCTTCTGGTCGGCGACGCATCCTATTACGAGCGCTTCGGCTTCTTTGCCGAGAAGATTCAGCATCTGGTGATGCCGGGGCCGTTCGCGCGGGAGCGTTTCCTGGCGACGGAACTCGTGGCTGGATGGCTGGAAGGCGCTGCCGGCATGGTGGTTGCTTCGGGCCGGGCGCTGTCGCACCCGACGGAGCAGCGAAAGGCTGCCTGAGGTTTGCGGATCCGTCTTTGTCGACAAGGGCCCGGTGCGCGAATCACGCGTGCCGGGCCTTTTCGTTTTTGCGGCCTGCCGCGATGATCTGAGCCGCTGGCGGACCGTGCGAAAAGCTGGGTGCCGGCCCGGCTTGCCATTCGTCAAGGCTGGCTGTGGCGATTGCGCCACAAGCCCGATCAGGTTGGTCCTGGTATTTCCGGTGTAGCTAACCTATTGATCCATCTCAACCCATAGACCCTTGATCAGCCATTACGTGGCGTTGGCTTAGCCATATTGTTGATCAAGGAGAGACCTATGACGATTGATCGGACTGCGCGCAAAACCGCGCTCGCCGCCACTGCCACCCTTCTGCTGCTTGGTTCGGCGGCTATGGCGGCGGATCTCGCGCCGCTGCAGGAGCCGGTGCCTGAAGCGCAGGGCGAAACGCTTGCTGCACTCAGCCCGTGGCAGGTCCGCGTTCGCGGTTTGGGCGTGATCACCAATGACAGCGGCTCGGTTGATCAGATCAGCGGCTCCGGTCTGTCCTTCAGCGATAGCGTCATTCCGGAACTCGATATCAGCTATTACTTCACTGACAATTTCGCCGCCGAACTGATCCTGGGCACGACCTCCGCCAATGTCTATGGCGAGGATGGCATCGCCGGTCTCGGAAAGATCGGCAAGACCTGGCTTCTGCCGCCGACGCTGACCATGCAGTATCACTTCACCGATTTCGGTGCCTTCAAGCCCTATGTCGGCGCCGGCATCAACTATACCGTCTTCTACAATCAGTCGGGTTCTACTGCATCCGACCTCGACGTGAAGGACACGTTCGGCACGGCCCTGCAGGTCGGTTTCGACTATATGCTGAACGATCATTGGGGTCTCAACTTCGATGCCAAGAAGCTGTTTCTGCGGCCCGAGTTCGAGACGACGATCGGCGGCACTACCTATACGGGTAAAGCCAAGCTCGATCCCTGGCTGATCGGCGCGGGCGTCACGTATCGTTTCTAGGCCTGGCGGAAAACATGCAGATCGAGGGGCGGCCATTTGCCAATGGCCGCCCCTTCCATTTGCGGCAACTTTGTGGCGGAAAGACCTAGGAATTTCAGTGGAGACATCCATTCTGCGACGTTTTTTTCGACTGCCGCGCGGCCGCAAATTTTAGATAATACTTGTATATCATTGGATTCACTGGGAAATAAATTTTGCGAAAGCGGGAACAAAAGGCATCTTTTTGAAAGCCTGATTATGTTGTATAATCAACACACCAAAAAGCTGAGATCCGCGTTATATTGGCATCTGCATCACACTAGGAGTGAAACACATGATCAAAAGCATTCTCATCGGTTCCGTCGCGGCAATCGCAATTTCGAGCTCGGTCTTCGCGGCAGACGCCGTTTACGAAGCACCGGCTGAACCGCCCGTAGCCGTGGAGACTGCTCCGCAGTTCTCCTGGACTGGTGGCTATGCCGGTATCCTCACCGGCTACGGTTGGGGCGATGGTGACTTCTTCGACGGCACCACGGCTGCCAACGATGATTTCGACGGCGCACGTCTCGGCGCATTCGCCGGCTACAACTGGGGCTTCGGTTCCAACGCGATCGTCGGTCTCGAAGGCGACGTGAACTACGACTGGAACCAGAACGACTACGGGATCGGCGAAGTCGGCACCGGTCTGAACGGCTCCGTTCGCGCCCGTCTGGGTTACGCCATGGACCGCGTTCTGCTCTACACGGCTGGCGGTTACACCGCGACCAACTTCAAGATTGAAGGTTCTGGCGTCGATGAAAGCACGACCCTGCACGGCTGGACCGTCGGTGCCGGTGTTGACTATGCCCTCACCGATCGCGTCTTCACCCGTCTGGAATACCGCTACAACGACTTCAGCGACAAGGAAGTCCTTGGCGTTGATACCGACTTCGACCAGCACGTGGTCAATGTCGGCCTCGCCGTCAAGTTCTAAGGATTGCTGTATCCTTGACGTTTGCCGCCCGCCTCTGGAGACAGGGGCGGGCGAATTCGTTTGGGGAGGCCCAATCGGGCTCACATGCTCAAGCGGCGATTGTGGGGCGCGCGGTTTGCGGGCCAGTTTGGCGGATGGCTGCGCGGCGATTGAGCTTGAAGCGCCCGACAAGAGCAGCAAGTTGGTCGGATCCTTCTGCCAGGGTATGGCTTATCGCCGTCGTTTCTTCGACCATGGCAGCATTCTGCTGGGTCATCTGATCGATTTCATGGACGGAGGAGCTGATTTCCTGAAGTCCGGTGGACTGTTCTCTTGCCGCATGCGCAATCGCATCGATGTTCTCGTTGATGCGGGCGACGAAATCGCCGATGCGATCGAGCGCGCTGCCGGTGTCTCCGACAAGTCGAACACCAGCTACGACCTCGTTTTCGGAATTTGAAATCAGCCCCTTGATTTCCCTTGCTGCCTGAGCCGAACGCTGGGCAAGTTCCCGCACTTCCTGCGCCACGACTGCAAAACCCTTACCCGCCTCGCCGGCGCGCGCCGCTTCGACGCCCGCATTCAATGCCAAGAGATTGGTCTGGAATGCGATGTCGTCGATGACGCCGATAATCTGGCTGATTTCCGTGGATGCCTTCTCGATTCTTTGCATCGCCGATATCGCTTGACGGACGATGGTGCCGGAGGATTCCGCGCAACTTTTCGCGTCCTTGACAAGAGAATGCGTGTCCTGCGTTCGTTCTGAGGATGTGCGTACGGTCGACGTCACCTGTTCCAAAGCTGCCGCGGTTTGTTCAAGGGCTGCAGCCTGCTGCTCGGTGCGCCGTGCCAGATTGTCCGCCGCATCGCGCATTTCCATGCCGTTGTCGCGCAGCGCATGTGTCTCTGACAGAACCTGTTCGAGCGTCCTCTGGAATTCGGCGATCGAATTGTTGAAGTCCATGCGCAATGGCTCGAAGCGTTCATCGAAATGTTGATCGATGGTCAACTGAATATTGCACTCTGCAAGGCGATGGAGGCCAGCGCCCAGATTATCCACAACCACCTGCAAGGTTTCAGCATCGGAAACGGTCCTTGCTTCCCGCATGGCCCGATCGGCCTCTGCGGCGTTGCGGGCGGCGGCAGCTTCCATTTCAAGCCTTTGCTTGTCGAGGCCCGCCTGACGGAATACCGCCAGCGCCGATGCGATGTCGCCAATTTCATCCTTGCGCCCGGAGTAGGGAACCGGTTGTGCAAGGTCTCCGGAAGCCATGGCTGTCATGTGCCGGCTGATGCGGTCCAGCGGTCGCAACGCGCGCCTGCGCACGAAGATCACAGATCCAACCGACATCAGGATCAGCAGAAGACCTGCTGAGATTTCGATGGCTTCCTTGCGGAAGGATTGCCGGGCTGCCGAGGATTCTATGTCCTTCAGATATGTGTCGGCAGATGTGACGAGCTCGCCTACGGCCGTCTCATGGGCGCGAAAGCTCTCGCGGAGTGCATTGAGTGTGGCGTGAACCGCGAGATCGTCACCTGCCTTCAGCGCCGGCAAATAGTCCGCGGTGACGACTTGCCAAAAGCGGTCGCCTTTCAGCAGAACATCGCTTTCCAGCTTATCTTTTAGAGACGTGGGCAAGGCGGATGATTTCCAGTAGCCCCTGCGGGTGGCATAGGCTTCGCGCAGGCTTTCGATCCGCCCAATATTGTCTGTTGCCGCGTCCGGATGGAGGGCGGCCTCTGTGGTAAGGGAATAGGTCTCCGTTAGGAACAACGGTGGTGGCAGGATGTCTGCGATGAGATCCTTGCCGTCGATGATCTGGTCATAAACCGGTCCGTTGACCTTGAGTGTTTCAAGGGTCAAGGTTGCAAGTCCTACCGTTGCGGTCAAACCTCCGGCCAAAGCTAACCCGGTCGCCGTGACGATATGAGAAATCTTAAGATGCATGCAGAAGCCATCCGAAATTGCAGCATCGCTGTTGCCCGAGCCGAATGGAACGGGCGTGCCATACCGGCGGATGCCTGTTTGTTGAAGACCGGGAGGTCAACGGAAACGGGAAGCGTCTCTGTCACCACCGGCACCCTCAAATTTAGTGATGGACTTTTACCGATGTGTTAACTTTGGTAGGGCTGCGACGAAAGTATTATGGTGCGGCTGCGTAAAATGGCTGAAGGCAAAAATAGCCCGGCGGGCGGGCCATTCCTGTAACTTCAGCCGGCGATATCGACTACGCCGCAATCTCCGGTTTCCGACGCAAAGGCCAGAAGCTTGCCGTTTGTACTCCAGCCCATGGAGGTGATTGCGCCCTTGCCGGGACGGCGCAACAGAGCTTCCTTGCCGTCGGAAATACGCACCGCAAGGATCATGCCGTCGACAAAGCCGATTGCGAGAACTTCTTCTGCCGGATGGAAGGAGACTTCCGTGACCATGATGTTGGAGCGGGTGCCGAGTTCGAGCGGCGCCTTGCCCATTGGTCCGTCCTTGCCGGAAAACGGCCAGACGATCGCAGCGGGTGCGCCCGATGAGGCCAGCCACTTGCCCTTGATCGACCACGACAGCGATTTCACCTTGGCCGGGTAGCCGGTCATGCGCATGTGACGGGTATCGGATGCCTTGCCGTCCAGCTTCCAGCCATGCAGCGCAGATTCCTGCATCGTGGTCACGACGAAGCGGCCATCGGGCGAGAAGGTGACCCCTGTATGGGCACCCTTCCAGTCCAGGTCGATCGGGGCGCCGGCGGTCCCGACCCAATGCAGCGTGACGCCATTGTAGCGGGCGGCGGCGATGCGCAGTCCCTTGGGCGCGAAATCAAGGCCTTCGACGGTGCGCTCTTCGGTGAATTCCTTCGATGTGCCATCAGCGAGACGAACGATGCTCGATTTGCCATGCGCATAGGCGACAGCACCCTGAGGGCCGGCGGCAACGACGGATATCCATTTGCGCGGCACATGGGCAAGTTCGGTGACGCTGCCGTCATGGCCGATGCGCAAGACGCGGCCGTCCTCTCCGCCGGTGACCAATGTCTGATTGGCATGATCCTTGATGCAGGCAAGCAGACCCTGATGGGCTTCCGTCACCTTCTCACCACCATCGAGCCGATGAATGGTGCCGCTGGCGGTTGCAAAGACAGGGATGTCACCGAGGAAATGGACTTTCAGCACATGACCGTCGATGTCGAGAGGCGCAACAGTCGGCATCAGGCAGAAGCCTCGCAAGCCTTGAAGCTGGCTTCGAGTTTCTCGCGGTCGAGATCCCGGCCGATGAAGACAAGGCGGCTTTCGCGCTTCTCGTTTTCCTTCCACGGGCGCTGATGGTCGCCTTCGATGATCATGTGCACGCCCTGAACGACATAACGTTCCTCGTCACCCTTGAAGGCGATGATACCCTTGAGGCGCAGGATGTTCGGGCCTTGCGTCTGGGTGACCTTCTGGATCCACGGGAAGAAGCGGTCCGGGTTCATCTCGCCACCGCGCAGGGAGACCGAAACCACGGTGACATCGTGGATCGCCGAGGGGGCGTGGTCGTGGTGATGATGCCCATGATCGTGGCCATGGTGGTCATGATCGTGATCGTGATGATGGTGATGGTCGTGGCCATGATCATGGCCGCAGTCGGGGCCGCAGACATGGTCGGGCGCATCGTGGTCGAGGAAATGCGGATCGTTTTCCAGGGCGCGGTCGAGATTGAAGGCGCCCTGGTCGAGGACCTTGGAGAGCTCGACGCCCGAGCGGGTTGTCGAATAGATCCGGGCCGAGGGGTTGATGGCGCGGACGATATGCTCAATCTGGTGCAGTTCGTCATGGCTGACGAGGTCAGCCTTGTTGATGACGACAACGTCGGCGAAGGCGATCTGGTCTTCCGCCTCGCGGCTGTCCTTCAGGCGCAACGGCAGGTGCTTGGCATCGACCAGTGCCACGACAGCGTCGAGCTCGGTCTTGGCGCGCACGTCGTCATCCATGAAGAAGGTCTGGGCGACCGGAACCGGATCGGCCAGGCCGGTGGTCTCGACGATGATGCCGTCAAAGCGGCCGGGACGGCGCATAAGACCCTCGACGACACGGATGAGGTCGCCGCGCACAGTGCAGCAAACGCAGCCATTGTTCATTTCGTAGATTTCTTCGTCCGACTCGACGATCAGGTCGTTGTCGATGCCGATCTCGCCGAACTCGTTGACGATGACCGCGTATTTCTTGCCGTGGTTTTCCGACAGGATACGATTGAGGAGCGTGGTCTTGCCGGCACCGAGATAACCGGTAAGCACGGTGACGGGAGTCGGCTTTGCAAGAGCTTCGGTCATGAAAACCTCGAACAGAGTGGATCGCCGCGGACTGCGGCATGTTATGGTGTTACCGTCATATAGGCTCTGGCGCGCGCCAGTTCAAAGGCTTTGTTGCCGGTTTTGCGGGTGGACACAACAATGGGAAAAAGATCCGCGCAGGACCAGTCTATTGGGACACGGATCTGTGGCTGATTTACAGGTTTGGCTTGAAATCGCTTACATCAAATGCGTGCATGTCCTGCAGCAATTCGACCAGTCCATTCACCGCATGAGACAGCAGTCTCTCGCCCTTGGCTGAGGTCGCTGCGCTGGCATTGCCGGCGATGCCCTGCGGGTTGAGGTCGGACATTTTCCAGCCGAAGGCATGGGGGCCGTAAGCTCGCAGGTGCTTGTAGCGCGCGGCAAAATCCGACTGGCGAGAGGGGAAGTCTGCCGCTTTCACCATGTCGACCAGGTCCGGCCGCAGGGCCAGCATGACCGAGGTTTCGATGTCGCCGCCATGGATGTCGATCGCTTTGGCTTCGGGGGCGACGACGTCTTCCGGAATGCCGAAGCGGGTCCAGCTGGTTGCGACGACGAGCATGTCGAAACGGACGCGTGCCTCTGTCGCGACGATGGTCAAAAGCGGTGAATTGCCGCCATGGGCGTTCAGCAGAACGAGTTTTCGGACACCCTGGGCATGCAGATCCGCGGCGATGGCAAGCCATCGGTTCACAGCCTCTTCGAAGGCGAGCGTCATGGTGCCCGAGACATCCATATGCTCGATCGAGTAGCCGACCGGCTCCACCGGCAGGACGGTGACGGGCAGGTTGGCGGGCAGGGCGGCTATCAGCCGGTCGACAATGCCCTGGGCGATGATCGTGTCGGTCTCGAAGGGCAGGTGCGGACCATGTTGTTCGGTCGCGCCGAGGGGCAGGACGGCGATCCAGGCGGCGCGCGCGGCCGGCGCCAGAAGCGGATCGTTATCCGTGAACAACGGCTTTGGCCTCGCCATCTGGCATCCCTTCATGATCTTCGTTATGACTTTCGCGCGCAGGTCGCACCGCTGCACCAAACCAGGGGCAGCAAGTAAGCGTCCGTCGAGAGGCGCGAGGGAGACTAATGGCGAAAAAGGACAAAAGCGACAAGGATCGCGGTGACAAAGGCGAGAAGAAGAAGGGATCGAAGAAGAAAGACTTTTCCCAGCCCGGTCTGCTTGCCGCTTCTGTTACCCAGGTTGCGCGCGCCATGCGCACGCGACTGTCGCACGGTCTTTCCGATAGCGGGCTCTATGCCGGCCAGGATGGCGTCGTGCAGCTGCTCGCCCAGGAAGACGGGCTGACGCCGGGCATGCTTGCTCAGCGGCTCGGGGTGAAGGCGCCGACGATGACCCGGACGATCGGACGCATGGAGGCTCAAGGCTTCGTCACACGCCAAGCGGACGAGCGCGACGCACGACTGACCAAGGTTTATCTCACGCAAGAGGGGCGCAGCAGCGTCGAGCGCATTGCTCTTGCGGCGGCCGATTGCGAGCGACAGGCAACGCTTGGCCTCTCCGGCAAGGAGGTCAAATCGCTGATCAAGCTGCTGATCAATGTCGAGGCCAATCTGTCGGAAAAGGTCGGCAATGTGCGGCTAGGTGCAGAACCGAATGAAGATGAAGATTGAAAAGATGATTTCAATTGTTTAATTAAACGGTTTAAGTCCGCGGGAGCGGCACTTGTTGCTTGCTGCGAGGGAGGATACGTGGCTCAAAAGGTGAAGCTTTCAACGATTGCCGAGAGCCTTGGGCTATCGACGGCGACCATTTCCCTTGCCTTGCGCGACAGTCCGCTGGTGGCAGTCGATACGCGCGAGAAGATCAAGGAGCAGGCCCGAACGCTCGGCTATATCTACAATCGTCGCGCCGCCAGCCTGCGCACGTCGCGATCCGGCATCATCGGCGTCGTGGTGCACGACATCATGAACCCGTTCTATGGCGAAATCCTCAAGGCGATCGAGACAGAACTCGACCGAAGCCGCCATACCTTCATTCTTTCCAACCACTACGATTCCGTCGACAAGCAGCGCATGTTCATCGAAACCCTGCTGCAGCTTGGCGGCGACGGCGTGATCATGTCGCCGGCCATCGGCACGCCACCGGAAGATGTCCAGCTTGCGGAAAACAACGGCATGCCGGCGATCTTCGTGGCGCGCTCGATGGAGGGCGTCGATGTGCCGATCTATCGCGGCGACGATACCTACGGGATCTCGCTTGCGACCAACCACCTGATCGGGCTCGGCCATCGCCACATCGCGATGATCGGCGGCACGGACCAGACCTCTACGGGTCGCGACCGCTACCAGGGCTACGTCAACGCGTTGCGCAAGGCCGGCATCGAGGTTGATACCAGCCTTCGCATCCCCGGCCCGCGTACCAAGCAGGGCGGTTTCGAAGCGGCGGTTCATTTCCTATCGCTGCCGCAGAAACCGACGGCTGCGGTGTGCTGGAACGATCTCGTTGCGATCGGCCTGATGAACGGCATCGCCCGCGCAGGCCTGATCCCGGGCCAGGATATATCCGTGACCGGTTACGACGATCTCGCGGAAGCCTCGATCGCGACACCATCCCTGACGACGGTCTGGAACGGACAGGCCGAAGTCGGACGACTTGCGGCGCGCGCGCTGCTCGACAAACTGGCCGGCAGCCACGAGCCTGACGGCATTCATCTGATCAAGCCGGAAATGCGGATCCGTCAATCGACCGCCCCCATCCGTCGCTGATCGAGCCAAGGAGATTGCCATGAGCGCCGAGCGCATTACCGTCCTCATCCCGGGACGCATCCACCCGCGTGCCCGCGCACGTCTTGCCGAACGCTTCGAACTTCTGGAGATAGCCAGCGCGGACCAGCCTGGCCTGACGCAGGAACAGGCGGCGAAAGTGCTTGGCGCCGCCGTATCAGGCCGGTTCCCGGCCAGTCTCATCAACATGCTTCCCAATCTCAAGGTGATTTCGAGTTTCGGCGTCGGGTATGACGGTGTGGATGTGCAGGCTGCTGCTGCTCGCGGCGTTGTCGTGACCAATACGCCTGACGTGCTGAACGATGAAGTGGCCGACACCGCGATTGCGCTTCTGCTCAATACCGTGCGGCGCCTGCCGGCTGCGGAAAATTATCTGCGCGCCGGTCGGTGGATGCAGGAGGGGCCGTTTGCCCTGTCACCGCTGTCGCTGAAAGGGCGACATGTCGGCATTCACGGGCTTGGGCGCATCGGTCTTGAGATCGCAGCCCGGCTCGAGCCGTTCAAGGTTAAGATCAGCTATCACACTCGCCGGCCGCGCAGTGATGTCGCCTATGGCTATCACGATACGCTGCTCGGTCTGGCATCGGCCGTCGATACCCTGATCTCGATCGTTCCGAAGACGCCTGAAACCGTTGGCGCGATCAATGCCGATGTGCTGAAAGCGCTGGGGTCGAATGGCGTTCTGATCAATGTCGGGCGTGGTACGACCGTCGACGAGCCTGCTCTGATCGCCGCGCTGCAGAACGGAACGATCGCGGCGGCAGGCCTCGATGTCTTTGCCGAGGAGCCGAAGGTTCCGGCGGCGTTGCTCGACCTCGAGAATGTCTCGCTGTTGCCGCATGTCGCATCGGCTTCCATTCCGACACGCAATGCGATGGCCGATCTTGTCGTCGACAACCTGTTTGCCTGGTGGGATGAGGGGCGGCCGTTGACACCCGTGCCCGAGACGCCCGCAAGGCCTGATCCGAGCCACTGACACGGCCTGTTCATCCAGCCTTCCGCAAGCTTCGGGGCGCATGTTTTCGAATGAGACATGCGGCTCCGACCTAGGAAGCTCTGATGAAGGCACATGCTTTTTCACTGACGGCAAGTCTTGGCCTCGCCGGCCTAGCCGTACTGGGTGTGGCGCAGTGGCAAGGCGATGAACCGGCCAGCGGTGCAGAGCTTGCAGATCCGATCATCGCGGGGACGATCCCGGCCCGTGCACCGAGCATGTCACCGGGCAGTATGCACGCGTCACCGCCGGCGGTATTTTCCATTTCGAACTTCGACCGGCAGACGGTCTGTCTGGTCGAGCGCGGCGCGACATTGACCAGTCGCAGCCGGGGATTTTTCGCGCCGCCGGATTGCGACAATGTTTGGCCGGGCCTGGCGCAGGTCGAAAACTGGACGCAGAACGACGACGGTACGGTGACGTTGACGAACGGCAACGGCGCGCTTGTGCTGACGCTGGTGCGCAGCAAGAGTTTTTCCTATGAGGTTGCAGATCCGGCCGGCGCCGATATCGCGCTTCTGATGCTGCCCTGACTTTTCTCAGCCGCGCGTGGCGACATAGGTCCTGACGGCATCGCCGAAACCTTCGAACAGGGCCCGCGAGGGCTTGTCGGTTTCGGCCCAGTATTCCGGATGCCATTGCACGCCGATGGCAAAGCCCTTGGCATCGATCACCGACACGGCCTCGATCGTCCCGTCTTCCGCCAGTGCTTCGACCTGCAGGCGGGGCGCGGTTCTGGATATCGCCTGACGGTGCAGGGAGTTGACCGGAACCGGGCCGGCGCCGAGATAGCGGGCGATGCAGGATCCTTCGGCAATGATCACATCCTGGCGGATGCTGTACATGACGTCCCGGTCTTGATGCTGCGGCTTGCGGTGGTCCCAGATGCCGGGTTGTTCCTGGATCTCCGAGGCAAGCGTGCCGCCGAGGGCGACGTTGAGTTCCTGGATGCCGCGACAGATCGCCAGCAGCGGAATGCCACGATCGATGGCGCGCCGGATCAGGGGCAGGGTGGTTGCGTCGCGCGCGGGGTCGAAGGGGCCATCGGCGTCGGTTGCCACGGCGCCGTAGAGCGAGGGGTGGACATTGGTTGCCGATCCCGAGACGATCACGCCATCGACGCGATCAAGGATGGCATCGGTATCATTACCGTCTTCAAACGCCGGAATGATGAAGGACATTACGTCTGCGACCTTCAATGCGGCGCTGACATACTGGTTCTGTGCGGCATGCCAGTTCGCGCCATCGAACTGGCGGATGTCGGCGGGTATGGCAACAATCGGCTTCGGCATGCGTATCTCCGGCAATCTTGGGCGGCGAATTCATGCGCTTTCTGCCCGGGGGAAGTCAAGTTGGCACGATTGCCCAAAATGACGGCGAAAGCAGGCTGGCGCGGTTTGATTTGCGGCGCGTGCCCATAGAATAGGCGAATAAAACCGGCATCTTACGGGCACATTCGCTCGAGCTTTGCAATAGTTCGAAAGACTAGAGCCGTTCGACTTGAAACGCTTTGGACAACATGGTTAGCTTCGCTACAGCTGCCGGGAGGGGAGCGTAAAAAACGCTGTGCCGGTGGAGCAACCACAATGGAGGAATTACGTGGATCGTCGTTCATTTATCAAGAAGGCAGGCGTTGCCAGTGCAGGCGCTGCTGCTTCAACCGTCCTTGCAGCACCGGCCATTGCGCAGGGGGCTGAAAAAATCACCTGGCGCCTGACGTCGTCCTTCCCGAAATCGCTTGATACGATCTATGGCGGTGCCGAAGATATCGCGGCGCGTGTAGCGGCTGCAACCGATGGCAATTTCACCATCCAGACCTTCGCGGCCGGTGAAATCGTGCCGGGCCTGCAAGCTGCCGATGCGGTGACCAACGGCACGGTCGAAATGTGCCATACCTGCTCGTACTACTATGTCGGCAAGGATCCGACATTCGCGATCGGCACCGCCATTCCGTTCGGCCTCAATGCCCGCCTGACCAATTCTTGGTTCTACGAAGGCAATGGCAACAAGCTGCTCAATGAGTTTTACGCCAAGCACAATCTCTACGGCATGATCGCCGGCAATACCGGCGCCCAGATGGGCGGCTGGTTCCGCAAGGAGATCAATACCGTCGACGACCTCAAGGGCGTCAAGATGCGCATCGCCGGTCTGGCTGGCAAGGTTGTCGAAAAGCTCGGCGCGGTGCCGCAGCAGATTGCCGGCGGCGACATCTATCCAGCGCTGGAAAAGGGCACGATCGATGCGGCTGAATGGGTCGGACCCTATGACGACCACAAGCTCGGCTTCTACAAGGTGGCGAAATACTACTACTACCCGGCCTTCTGGGAAGGCGGCCCGGTCATCCATGCCTTCGTCAATCTCGACAAGTGGAACGCCCTGCCGAAGCACTACCAGACCGTCCTGCAGGACGCCTGCTCGTTTGCCAATACCAACATGATGGCAAAGTATGACGCAAGGAACCCGATCGCGATCAAGCAATTGGTCGGTGAAGGTGCTGTCCTGCGGCCGTTTAGCCAGGAAATCCTCGAAGCCTGCTACAGTGCAGCCTTGGAAGTCTATGCTGAAATCTCGGCTGCGAACCCGGATTTCAAGAAGGTCTACGAAGACCAGGTCGCCTTCAAGCGCGAAGGTTATCTGTGGATGCAGCTGTCTGAATACACGTTCGACACGTTCATGATGATCCAGCAGCGCAACGGCAAGCTCTGAGCTTTCCGGTTCGATCATTGAAAAACCCCGGAAACTAAAAAGTTTCCGGGGTTTTTTGTTGCTTGCAATCCGCGACGATATCAATCCCGGCAGGTTGCCGGATTATTTGAATGCCGGCGGCTGGCTGAGATCCATGCCCGGTGCCGGGGTGATCGACGGCGCGGGAGACGTGCCGGTGCTGTCCAGCGGTGGCAGTCCGAGTGCCGGACCGTTGTTGCCGAAGGTGGGAATCTCGATCTTGATGGTGCTCGGGTCGATGGCCGGCCCTTTGTCGAGCCACATGGTGACCGAGGATGGCCAGAAGATAACGATGGCGACGAGGATCAGCTGCATGCCGAGCCACGGAATGGCGCCAAGGTAGATGTCCTTGGTCTTCACCGTTTTCGGCGCGATGGAGCGCAGGTAGAACAGGGCAAAACCGAAGGGTGGATGCATGAAGCTGGTCTGCATGTTGATGCAGATCAGAACGCCGAACCAGATCAGGTCAATGCCGAGCGATTCCGCCACCGGCGCCAGCATCGGGATGACGATGAAGGCGATCTCGAAGAAATCGAGGAAGAAGGCCAGGAAGAAAATGAAGATGTTGACGAAGATCAGGAATCCGACCGCGCCGCCTGGGACATGAGACAGAAGATGCTCGATCCACAGGCCGCCATCCATGCCCTGGAAGACAAGGCTGAAGCAGGTGGCGCCGACGAGGATGAAGACCACCATGGAGGTGATCTGCATGGTGGAATGCATGCCCTGGCGCACCAGGTCCCAGGTCAGGCGGCGGTGCATGGCGGCGAGCGCCATGGCGCCAACGACGCCCAGTGCCCCGGCTTCGGTCGGGGTGGCTAGGCCCATGAAAATAGTGCCGAGGACCAGGAAGATCAGCACGATCGACGGGATCATGCCCCAGAGCACCTTGATCACGAGAGCGGCATTCAGCTCGCCACGCGCTTCCGGGGGGAGGGCGGGCAAGTCCTTCGGACGGAAGATCGACATGGCCAGGATGAACAACATGAAGATCAGGACCTGGAGGATCGAAGGGCCGATCGCGCCGAGATACATGTCGCCGACCGAACGGCCGAGCTGGTCTGCGAGGACGATCAGGACGAGCGACGGCGGGATGACCTGCGTGATCGTGCCCGAGGCAGCAATGACACCCGTCGCAAGGCGCGGGCTATAGCCGTATTTCAGCATGATCGGCAGCGAGATCACGCCCATGGTGATGACGGATGCAGCGACGGTTCCGGTAATGGCGCCGAGGATCGCGCCGACCAGGATGACGGCATAGGCAAGGCCACCCGGGATCGCTCCGAACAGTTTGCCGGTGCCTTCGAGCAGATCCTCAGCGAGGCCGCATCGCTCCAGGATGGCCCCCATGAAGGTGAAAAACGGGATCGACAGCAGCAGGTCGTTGGAGACGATGCCGAAGATGCGCAACGGCAGCGCCTGCATAAAGGCGAATTCGAAGTGACCGGTCGCGATGCCCAGCAGACCGAATACGAGGCCGACGGCAGACAGCGAGAATGCAACTGGAAAACCGTAGAGCATGAAGATGATCATGCCCAGGAACATCAGTGGCGGCATTATCCCGAATTGAAACATGAGCGGCGTATCCCCCAGGACGTATCGTTATTATTGAAGTGGCTTTTCATAGGTCGTGTCGACCTGGAGGAGGCCGCGAAGGCCGGCTACGCGTTTGATCAGTTCGGAAAGCCCTTGCAAGGTCAGAAGGGCGAAGCCTGCGAAGATGATGAACTTGACCGGCCAGCGGATCAGGCCGCCCGAATTCGACGACACTTCACCCTGTACGAAGGACAGGTGGAAGACCGGCCAGGACAGCCATGCGAGGTAGGCGCAGGCGGGAAGCAGAAGGAAAATGATGCCGAAGACATCGATCCAGAGGCGTGTTCGATCCGATACGCTGCCATAAATCAGGTCCACGCGCACATGCTCGTTAAGCCGCAGCGTGTGTGAGGCGCCGATCAGAACGATGAAGGCGAATAGATACCACTGGATTTCCAGCCAGCCATTGGAGCTGTAATTGAAGGCGTATCGTATCAGCGCATTGCCGGCGCTGATCAGGCAGCACAGCAATACGAGATATCCGGCAAAGCGGCCAACGACTTCGCTGATCCTGTCGACGATCCGGCTGAAAGCCAATAATGGTCCCATCTTCATCTCCCTAGACTTGTCATCGTGCATAGAACATGCGCCAAGGGCACGCAACCGGGACCCCGGCATTGCAGGGGGAACGCGTACTAAAGTCCTATGCCTTTGGGTGGAGACGCGGACCGGCTGTCGGTTCCGGCACGATGCCTGCTGTCCACAGCCAGGGCGTGAATTGGCACTTGAACAATTTTAACATTTCCGGTTCCCTGACCTTAACAGGTTCTGCGTTAGCCATTTGCGCGCCACGTTCCGGCAGGGCAGGGTCTGCCGATCGAAATGCGTCGCTTTATTGTTTTGTTTCCAGCACATAATGCATCATCGCTGTTCGCGCGGCCTGTCAGACATATGAAAGAGATCTTGGTTGCCCAGTGACATTCGACGTCTAGCGTGCCCGGAGGGCAGATGACCAAGGTCGACGCGAAGCAGCGCGTGCCGACAGATGTCTATCTGTCTTTTGTCAGTTCCTTGTTCGACAACCGATCGACATTGTTCACCGGCATGGTCGTGCATATCGTGACCTTCGTTGCGGTCTATGTGCAGACCGGTGCGCCGTTCTACATTTTTCTGGCGTGCTGTTTCGCGTTCGTGTTCGCCAATCGGCTCTACTGGTTCTTCGAGTTCGACAAACTCGACAAAGCCAAGCTCAGCCGGGAAGAGATCGCGCGATGGGAGCGGCGCTATGTGCTGGGGGCTGCCTCGACAGCGGCTATTCTCGGTATTGGCAGCGGTTATGCCCTGCTGGCCTTCGAAGACACTTTTGCCGAGCTTGCCTGCATCGCGGTGACGATGGCGTCGATGGTGTCCGTCGTGGGTCGCAACTACGGATCGCGACTGGCTGTCGATCTGCAGACGCTGGCCTGTTGCGTGCCGATGATCATCGGCAGCCTTCTGGCGCATGACATGTTCAAGGCGTTGCTGGCGCTGATGCTCATTCCCTTCGGCCTGACCACACGGGCCATGGCCAATGGCGTGCGGGAGTTTCTCTACGACAATGTCATTGCGACACGGGAAATGGCGAAGATCGCCAATCGCTTCGACACGGCGCTGAGCAACATGACGCATGGCCTGCTGATGCTCGATCCGGACAACCGGATCGAGGTGATCAATCGCACGGCTTGCGACTTGCTGCACCTCGGTGAGCGCAGTCGGCTGCAGGGCTGCGATCTCGATGTGGCCCTGCGCTACGGCGTACGCCATACCTTTGTCGACGGCGCGATGTCGAACCTGCTGCAGAAGCAGTTGGCGCAGCTGATCCAGGGCACGACCAGCCGGGCGGTAATGCACTTTTCCGATGACCTCGTTCTGGAGTTTTCGGCGAGCAAGCGGGAAGAGGGCGGGGTTGTTCTGATTTTCGAGGATGTCACCGCGCGCGTCCGCGCCGATCGCAAGATCCTGCATATGGCGCGCTTTGATGCCCTGACCGGCCTGCCGCAGCGCGGCTATTTTGCCGAACTGGTGCGTGAAGGGCTTGAGCGCAAGGGCGACCATGGCGCGGATGTCGGCTTCATGATTGTCGATGTCGATGACTTCAAGCACGTGAACGACTTCAAGGGGCATCTCAACGGTGACCGCCTGCTGGTCGCAATCGGAACGCGCCTGACGGAGCTTGCCGACGGTCTGGCAGTGGTTGGTCATCTGGTCGGCGACCAGTTCGTACTTTTTTTCCCGAATGCCGGCGATCGACACGATCTGGAGGCGCTGATGCGGTCGCTGCATGGGAAGGCCGCCGGCCACTACGATGTCGAGGGCATGAAGCTGCCTGTCGCGTTTTCAGCCGGTGGCGCCGTCCTTGCGAGCGACGATCCGCGCCTGGAAGAGTGGCCGGTCAAAGTCGACATCGCGTTGTTCGAATCGAAGTCGCGCGCCAAGGGTCGCTTTACCCTGTTCGTCGAGGAAATGGATGCGCGCTACAATGAAGGCCAGCGACTGAAGGCCGACCTCAGGACCGCGATCGCCGAGCAGGCGATCACGGTCATGTACCAGCCGATGTATACGCCGGACGGCCGGGATGTGAAATGTTGCGAGGCGCTGGCCCGCTGGACGCATCCGGAAAAGGGGCCGATCGCGCCCAATGTCTTCATCCAGGTGGCCGAGGAAATGGGGCTGGTGGCCGAGATTACCCGGCAGGTGCTGCGGACTGCCTGTGTCGACTGCATGACCTGGCCCGAAGCCATTGCCGTCTCGGTCAATCTGTCCGTTCATGACCTGCGTGGAGAGGGTCTTGTCGATGTCGTCCAGGCAGTCCTCGCAGAGACGGGCCTGCCAACCCGCCGGCTGCATCTGGAGGTCACGGAAAGCAGCCTGATCGAGGAACTGTCGGCGGCGCGGGCGGTGCTGGACCAATTGCGATCCCTGGGGATCACGATTTCCATCGATGATTTCGGCACCGGCTTTTCCAGCCTCAGCTATCTCGACACATTGCCGATCGACATCGTCAAGATCGACCGGTCATTCGTTCGCGATATCGGCGACGATTCACGCCGGTTGAAGCTGCTGTGGGGAATTGTCAGTCTGGCGCGCGGGCTCGATATGAAGATCGTCGTCGAGGGGGTCGAAACGGTCGAGCAACTGGCCTTGCTGACGAAATACCACTGCGCAGACCTGATCCAGGGTTACGTCTATTCGATGCCGATATTTTCGCAAGCGGTGCCGCAACGGGTTCGCCAGGCGCAGAGCAAAGCTGGAAAAAGCAAAACCGACGTCGCCTGAATTAGGAGCGTCTACATTTCGAAATTCAGGGGTAACCTTGGTTCGCAGGTGGTTCCGGAATTTGGTCTCATCTGTGACCATTAAGCTTAACTATTTGAATCTTAATAATCTATTAATTCTTGGGGGAGCGGCCCGGTTTTCACCATGCTAGCGATTAACCAACTGTTAACCATAGTTGGATTGTTGCCATGGAATTGGAAGGCTTCCCCGAGAAGCTCATGCGGTATCTCGACCATATCGAGTACAGGCGAATCGAAAGCAGCGAGGACATGGCGGCGATCGAACAGCTGCGCTACAAGGCCTACAAGGCTGCGAATGTCCTGCCCGTGGCCGCACCCAGCATGATCGATGATGCCGATTTCGATGACCACGCCTATGTCTTCGGGGTGTATTATTTCGAGGAACTTGTCAGTACGATCCGACTGCATCATGTCACCCCGTTGCAGCGTTTGTCGCAATCGGCAGGCGTCTTCCCGGAGATCATGGAGGCCTATCTCGACGCGGGGCTGACGCTGATCGACCCGGCCCGGTTTGCCGTCGATCCCGATGTTGCGGCCGAGTTGCCAGTGCTGCCCTATCTGACGCTTCGCCCGAGCATCGTGGCTGCCGCCTATTTCAAGGCAAAGCTTGTCCTGCAGCATGTACGGCCTTCGCATGCCGCTTTCTACAAGCGTGTGTTCTACGCCGAGACCGTCGTCGAGCGGCGGATGACGGAGATCTACGGACTGGAACTGACGCTGATGGCGACGAACACGCATACGACCGGCGACAAGCTGCTCAGGCGGTATCCATTTTTCGATTCCGGCGTGCACGAGCGCCGTTTGATGTTCGGTCGGGGTGTGCGGCGGGAGATGCCGGCACCGCTGACGATCCTGCCGTCGGCGCGTCTTGTGGCGACCGGCAAGATCAGTGGCGCTGTTGCCGGTCTTGATTATTAATCAAGGTGGCTGTGTGCAGATTGCACTCGCTGATGCCTTTGTGTATTCGAAGAAAGACTGACTTGGCCGGAATCGGGCCGGTGCGCATGCGAGCACCTGACCGCGCCAGCCTCCAGAGCCTTTAGATTGGGAGACAGAGCATGAGCGAACATCATTCCGGTCCGGTCGAAACCGGTGCTCCGATGAACTATGCCGAGCACGAGAAGACCTATGAAATGTTTCTTGCCGCGACCAAGTTCGGCACGATCATTCTGACCACCCTGATGATTGCGATGGGCATCGGATTCTTCACGAGCGCCGGCCTGATCGGCGGATTCCTGGCATGGGTCGCGTTGAGCGCGGCTGGCGTTGTCCTGATGCGCTAAGGCAAAATCGGAGATTTTTCGCCCGTTGATGCTTCAAAAATAACCGCTGGTCGCGCCTCGAGATGGGCAGGGACCAGCGGTTTTTTTGTGCGCGCAGCCAGTATGTTCGACTGATGCGTTCGCCGGCTATCCGGCAGCAACAAAAAAGCGGTGAGGGATGCTCACCGCTTTCATCACCAACCGTTGCTGCTGATATCAGCTTGCGACGCGGGTTCGGGCAAGGCCCTGCTTGGCAGGATCGTATTTCGGATCGAGCTGCAACGCGTGCGAATAGGACTTTGCCGCACGAGCCTTGTCGCCACGACGCTCATAGATCAGCGCCTGATTGGCCCAGCTCTCGGCCAGTTTGTTGTTCAACTCGATCGCCAGGTTGAAGTCCGCGAAAGCGTTTTCGTCGTTGTTCAGCGCCACATAGGACACGCCGCGGCCATTGTATGGCTCAGGCGCGCGGGGCGACATCGAAATGGCCTTGGAGAAGTCGTCGATCGCCTTGGCGTGGTCGCCGCGCAGCTGATAGATCAGGCCGCGATTGTGATAGGCGCGGCCATCGGTCGTGTCGAGCTGGATCGCGCGGTTGAAATCGCCGAAGGCTTCATCGACGCGGCCGGCCTGGCGGTAGATATTGCCGCGGCCGATATAGGCGACATCGTAGTTCGGATTGATCTTCAGCGCCGCATTGTAGTCGGCGGCTGCTTCGACCGGCTTGCCCATGTTGCGATAGACGAGGGCACGGTTGGCATAGGCCTGATAGAAACTCGGATTGAGCTGCAGGGCCGTGTTGAAATCGTCGATGGCGCGCTTGAAGTCACCAGAGCGACCATAGGCGGATCCACGGACGTTGTAGCCTTCCGGATCACGCGGGTTGGACTGGATGACGCTGGACAGCGAGGCAATGTTTTCCTCGGAACCCTGGGCGCGGTCGAGCGTGATCACGTCGGTCGATTCGTTGGTCGTCGCGCACCCTGCCAGGGACAGAAGTGCAATCACGGCTGCTGCGGAAACATAACGTCTCCTGCGATCGGCGGTGAGGGCGGTCGAAAAGACGGTGGTCTCGGTCATGATTGCTAGTCGTCCAGCCGCTGGGCGCAGGCGAACCTGACGGGCAGCGTTAAGTTGAGTTACATATCAAAAGAGCGGCGGCGAACTGCTTCGCCCCCGCCCTCATTTCACAGGAAAACGTCTAAATCGGGGCCGATTAACGGGCAGCCGGACGAGCCGGAGCGGCAATCAGGCCTTCGCGCTGCATGCGCTTGCGTGCCAGCTTGCGAACGCGACGAACGGCTTCAGCCTTCTCGCGAGCACGCTTCTGCGACGGCTTCTCGTAGAAGTCGCGCATCTTCATTTCACGGAAGATGCCTTCGCGCTGCATTTTCTTCTTGAGAGCGCGGAGCGCCTGATCAACGTTGTTGTCGCGGACAAGTACCTGCACGTCTATCCCGTTCCTTTGGTTCTTTGAGTTGTCATTCCGCCGACAGAAGATCCGTCACCGGAAAAAGCAATGAGTTCCGCGGGCCTTTGAGCCCGACGATTAGCGAGGGCAATTAACAGATCGCTTCACCGAAGTCCATATGGCGCAAGCGTTCCAGTCAATATATTTTGGCACAAGGCAGGGCATTGGCGGCCGTGTCGAAAGCTGAGCCTCTATGCGTCGCAAAACGGACGTCATGACGCATATTGATTTGCGACAGCTATCGTCCTACCCAGATGCCTGAACCACAGGAGTTTAAGGCGAATGCGCAAATATTCGGTCTTTGCCGTTGTCCGCGAGGCAATGCGTGCCCACAAGGGATGGGAGGCTCAGTGGACCTCTCCCGAACCCCGGCAATCCTACGACGTGATCATCATCGGTGCCGGTGGCCATGGCCTCGGCGCGGCCTACTATCTGGCCAAGGAGCACGGCATCACCAATGTCGCGGTGATCGAGAAGGGTTGGCTGGGCGGTGGCAATACCGGCCGCAACACGACGATCATCCGGTCCAACTATCTCTATGAAGAGAGCATGGACATCTACGAGCATTCGCTGAAGCTCTGGGAGGGACTCAGCCAGGATCTCAACTACAATGTCATGTATTCGCCGCGCGGCGTGATGATGCTGTCGCACAATGTGCATGACCAGCAGTCGTTCAAGCGCCATGTGAATGCCAACAATCTCTATGGCATCGACAATGAGTGGCTGACGCCGGAGCAGGCCAAGGCTTTCTGTCCGCCGCTCGACATCTCGAAGACCGCGCGTTACGCGATCAATGGTGCCGCACTCCAGCGTCGCGGCGGCACGGCCCGCCATGACGCGGTTGCCTGGGGTTTTGCCCGTGCGGCGTCCGATCGTGGCGTGCATATTATCCAGAACTGCGAAGTGACCGGCATTCGCCGTGGTCCGAACGGTGAAGTCACGGGCGTCGACACGACCAAGGGCTTTATCGGCGCGAAAAAGGTCGGCGTATCCGCTGCAGGCCATTCCTCCGTCGTCATGGGCATGGCGGGCGTGCGTCTTCCGGTGCATTCGACGCCGCTGCAGGCGCTGGTTTCCGAGCCGATGAAGCCGATCTTCCCCTGCGTGGTCATGTCGAACACCGTGCATGCCTATATCTCGCAGTCGGACAAGGGCGAACTGGTCATCGGTGCCGGCACCGACCAGTACAATTCCTACAGCCAGACCGGCGGCATGCAGATCATCACCCATACGCTCGACGCCATCTGCGAACTTTTCCCGATGTTCCGTCGTGTGAAGATGATGCGCCAGTGGGGCGGGATCACCGACAACACGGCGGATCGTTCGCCGATCCAGAGCGTCACACCGGTTCAGAACCTGTTCGTCAACGCAGGCTGGGGAACCGGAGGCTTCAAGGCGACACCGGGTTCGGCCAATCTGTTTGCGCATCTTATCGCCAAGGGCGAGCCGCATCGTCTGGCCCAGGGCCTGACGCTCGATCGCTTCCGCACCGGCCGCCTGATCGACGAGGCAGCCGCTGCTGCCGTTGCTCACTGATTTCAAGGATCGATCAACATGCTGATCATCAAGTGCCCCTATTGCGAAGAAGAGCGCGCAGAGCTCGAATTTCGCGCCGCCGGTGAAGCGCATATCGCCCGGCCTACCAATATTTCGGCAATTTCCGACGAGGAATTTGCCGACTACTTCTTTCTGCGTGACAATCCGAAGGGCATCATCTTCGAACGCTGGCGTCATCTGAATGGCTGTGGCCGTTTCTTCAACGCGGCTCGCGACACCGTCAGCGACAAGATCCTCTTGACCTACAAGGCCGGTGAGCCGATGCCGGATCCGGCAACGCTCGTGGCTTCTGCCGAGCCGAAGGGAGACAAGGCATGAGTGCTGCCAATCGTATTCCGGGCAAGGGTCGCCTGACGCCCGCCCGCACATCCCGTTTCACGCTCGATGGTCGCAGCCTGACGGCCTATGAAGGTGACACCGTCGCTTCGGCGATGCTTGCGAACGGCATGCATCTGGCTGGCCGTTCCTTCAAGTATCACCGTCCGCGCGGCATCCTGACCGCCGGTCCGGAAGAGCCCAATGCGCTGCTCGACATCTCGCGCGATGCCGCCCGTCGCCAGCCGAATGTGCGCGCCACGGTGCAGGAAGTCTTCGACGGCATGCGCGCCGAGACGCAGAACCGCTGGCCGTCGTTGTCCTTCGATATCAGCGAAGTGAACAATCTGCTGGCGCCGTTCTTTGCCGCCGGCTTTTACTACAAGACTTTCATGTGGCCGAAGGCCGCCTGGCACCAGATCTATGAGCCCTTCATCCGTCGTGCCGCAGGCCTCGGCGTCGCGCCGAAGGAAGCGGATCCGGATCACTATGCCAACCGCTATGCCCATTGCGACGTGCTGGTTGCCGGCGGCGGTGCTGCAGGCCTTGCGGCCGCACTTGCCGCGGCGCAGACAGGTGCCCGTGTCATCATCGTCGACGAACAGCCGGAAATGGGCGGCGCCTTCCACTACGACCTTGGCGCGACTGTCGATGGTCAGAATGGTTTCGATTGGGCGCAGGCAACAGTTACCAAGCTGAAATCCATGGCGAATGTTACGGTGCTGACCCGCACCACGGCCTTCGGTTATCACAACCAAAACTATGTCGCGCTGGTCGAGCGTGTCACGGACCATATCTCCAACCCGGGCAAGGCCCTGCCGCGCGAGCGGCTGTGGCAGGTGCGCGCCAAGCGCGTCGTCATCGCCAGCGGCGCCATCGAGCGCCACATGGTGTTTGCCAACAATGACCGTCCCGGCATCATGCTGGCTTCGGCTGGCCGCACCTATCTCAACCATTTCGGCGTTGCCGTGGGTGCCAAGGTCGGCGTCTACACGGCGCATGATTCGGCCTATGAAGCGGCGATCGACCTGAAGAAGGCCGGCGTTTCGGTGCCTGTCATCGTCGATGCCCGCGAAAAGCCGGGCGAGAAGGTGCTGGCGGAAGCGCGTGCGCTGGGTATCGAAGTGCTCACCGGTTCCGGTGTTGTCGATACGGCCGGGCGCCTGCGGGTGCGTTCGATCACCGTTCGTCGCAATGGTGGCGGCTCGAGCCGCAAGATCGAAGTCGACGCGCTGTTGATCTCGGCCGGCTGGACCCCTTCGGTACATCTGTTCTCGCAGTCGCGTGGCAAGCTGAAATTCGACGCCGCTAACGACCGCTTCCTGCCGGATGTGTATGCCCAGGATTGCGTCTGTGTCGGTGCCTGCAATGGCACCGATGATCTGCAGGCGCTGCTCGACGAAGCGACGGCCGCAGGTCTCGCGATGGCCAAGGCCGCAGGCGCGGGCGAAGCCCAGCCGGTGTCGCCTACCGGTTCGAATGCACACGACTGGACCGGCGGCATGGTCGGTGCGGCAGAAGGCGCCGGTCGCGACACGACGGTCAAGGCCTTCGTCGACTTCCAGCACGATGTCTGCGCCAAGGATATCCGCCTCGCGGTTCGCGAAGGCATGCATTCGATCGAGCACATCAAGCGCTTTACCACGAACGGTATGGCGTCCGACCAGGGCAAGCTGTCGAACATGCACGGCCTGGCAATTGCCGCCGAGGTTCTCGGCAAGGAAATCCCCAAGGTCGGTCTGACGACCTTCCGCGCACCCTATACGCCGGTCACCTTCGGCACGCTAATCAACCACTCGCGCGGCGAGCTGTTCGATCCGACCCGCAAGACGCCGATGCACGACTATGAGGTGTCGCAGGGCGCCGAATACGAAGACGTCGGCAACTGGAAGCGGGCATGGTACTATCCGCGGCCGGGCGAGGACATGCATCAGGCCGTCAATCGCGAATGCAAGACGGCGCGCGAAGTCGCCGGCGTGTTCAACGCCTCGACGCTCGGCAAGATCGAGGTGGTCGGTCCGGATGCGGCCGAGTTCCTCAACCTGATGTATACGAATGCCTGGGATACGCTGAAGCCGGGCAAGGCCCGCTACGGCATCATGACCCGCGAAGACGGCTTCATCTATGACGATGGCGTCGTCGGGCGTCTCGCCGAGGATCGCTTCCATGTCACGACCACGACCGGCGGTGCGCCGCGCGTGCTCAACCATATGGAAGACTATCTGCAGACGGAATTCCCGCATCTGAAGGTCTGGCTGACCTCGACCACCGAACAATGGGCGGTGATCGCGGTGCAGGGACCGAAGGCGCGCGACATCATCGCGCCTTTCGTCGAGGGCATCGATATCTCCAACGAGGCCTTCCCGCATATGAGCGTGGCCGAAGGCAAATTCTGTGGCGTGCCGACGCGGCTGTTCCGCGTGTCGTTTACCGGTGAACTCGGCTTCGAAGTCAATGTGCCGGCGGACTACGGCGCTTCCGTTTTCCAGGCGATCTGGGAACGGGCGCAGGCGATGGGGGCGTGCCTCTACGGCACCGAAACCATGCACGTGCTGCGCGCCGAGAAGGGCTATATCATCGTCGGCCAGGACACCGACGGCACGCTGACCGCGGACGACGCCGGCCTCTCCTGGGCGGTGTCGAAGAAGAAGACGGACTTCGTCGGTATCCGCGGCATGAAGCGGCCGGATCTCGTCAAGGAAGGGCGCAAGCAGCTTGTCGGCCTTCTGACCAAGAACCCGAACGAGGTTCTGGAAGAGGGTGGCCAGATCGTCGCCGATCCGAACCAGCCGAAGCCGATGACCATGCTCGGGCATGTCACCTCATCCTACTGGTCGGAAAACCTCGGTCGTTCCATTGCAATTGCGATGGTCGCCGGTGGCCGGGCGCGAATGGGCGAAACGCTCTATGTGCCGATGAAGGACAAGACCATCGCGGTCGAGGTGACCGACATGGTATTCGTAGACAAGGAAGGAGGCCGGATCCATGGCTGAACCCGTGATTGCCGAACGTAAAGCCGTTCTCTCCGGTTTCCATGGCGGAACCGCCAAAGTGCGGCTGACGCTGGCGTTGCCGGCAGGGCGTGTCGTGCTGCGCGCTCGTGCCGAAGACCTGGGTGCTCTGTCCACTTCGCTTGGCCTGAAATTGCCGGCCAAGCCGAGGGCTTCCGTCTCATCCAAAGGGCGCACCGCTTTCTGGATCGGCCCCGATGAATGGCTGCTGATCGACGAAAAGGGCGGCGACCTGATGGCCGATTGCGCCGCCTCCGGCGTTGCGCATTCGGCAGCCGATGTGTCGCATCGCAATACGGCGATCATCGTTTCCGGTCCGGCCGCGGCCGATGCGATCAACACAGGCTCGGCGCTGGACCTGTCGCTTGCCGCATTTCCTGTCGGTGCTGTCACCCGCACCGTGTTCGGCAAGATCGAGATCATCCTCCACCGTGTGGAAGAGGAAACCTTCCGGGTCGAATGCTGGCGTTCCTTTGCCACCTATGCTTTCGGCATGCTGGCCGAAGGGGCGGAAGACGCCTCGCTCTGATACTTGCAAAGGCCGGGGAAGCCCGGCCTTCTAGCGGTTGTCTAACCTTCCCATCCTATCCATTTCACCCATCGCCCGTGAAAATCCGCGCGGCCGATCTCGCGGGTTTCGCCCGTCGGCCAGAGTGTCAGCGTGATGGCCGCACCGTCCGGTTTGCCATCGGCTTCGAGCTGCAGGCGGGCAAGTGGGGCGTCATACGTGGCGCGGGCACCGGTCTCGGCAATCAGGCTTTCGCCTTCGGCTTTCAAAACTGCCGGCAGATATTGCCAGGCGATGGTGTGGTAGATGACGTGAGTGATGCCAGTATGCGGTTCCGAGAGGCGGGTGCGTAGCCAGTCGACGGCGTCGGCTTTCTCGACCTTGATCGAGGTTTCGGCGGCGATGGAAAGGGCTGCTGCCGTTCTCTGCAGCCGATCGTCCTGATCGGCCCAGATGTAGGAGAAAAGCCGGAGCCGATCCGCTGCCGATGTCGGGTCGAGCGGGTTCAGGTCGCAGCCGGCGCGGTCGATGATCTCGATTGCGGCGTTCGGCGGGGAAGGTCCCTCCCAGGCCGGCTCAAGCATGACCGGCGACGGGTCGCCCCATTGGGCTTTGCCCAGCTTGAAGGCATAGCGATCCCAATGCAGGTTGAGCCCCGCGCTGGCACCGATTTCAGAAAGGCGTAAGGGTTTTGCGGTCATTCCGGCGATTGTCAGGAAGCCTGGCAGGAGTGCGGAAGACCGGCGGACTTCATTGGTCTGCGGCGCGGATTTCAGGCGCTCAAGGATGAAGTCCTCGTCGCGTGTAAATGCCTGTTCTATGGCTGCCCAGAGAATATCATCCTCACCGACATGCGGCGGATAGACGGAGGCGAGATCCGTGTTTTGCCCCATGCGAACGAGGGCATGCAGTGTGCCGGCGAGCCGCAGGGCCAGTGCGTCGCCGGTGCCGTCCGGATTGCCGGGCCAGCCGAGCACGGTGGCACCGACCGGTGTTTCGTCGCTCAGACGCTCGGCGGCGAGGATGCACAGCCTGGCGGTAAACGGCGAACCGAGATCGGCACAGGCCTTCGCCTGGCGGCGGAAACTCTGGCGAATGGCCTCGGCATGTTCGTTCGGCATGATCCCGCTCACACCCCTTCCGGACGATCCTTCGGGTCGAATTGCGATATGGTGATCCAGCTTGCCGTTAGGGCCGGCTTGCGTTCATCCTCGATCTCGACGGTCAGGTCATAGGTGTTCATCAGCATGCCGGCGCCGCGGAAACGCGCACCGGCGAGCAGGAAGGAGCCGCGAATGCGCTTGTTGCATTTGACCGGCGACATGAAACGGACCTTGTCGAAGCCGTAGTTGATGCCCAGCGTCTGTTCGCGGATCTTGGGCAGGCAGTCATAGTTCATCGCCGAGAGCAGCGACAAAGTCAGGAAGCCATGGGCAATCGTGCCGCCATAAGGCGTCTCTGCTGCTGCACGGACGGGGTCGGTGTGGATGAACTGGTGGTCATTGGTCGCGCCGGCAAAGGCGTCGATCATGGTCTGGTCGACAGTGATCCAGTCGGAGACACCGACGACGGTTCCAACGAGCCCCGGAACTTCGGACAGAGAAATCTCACGCGGCATGGAACCTCACTCTTTTGTCGATATTTTTCGACAGGTTATAGGCGGTTCATGTCATGCGGAATAGTCAGGCTGATCATCGATGCAATAATTCATGCCTCGATCCAGAATTCCACCGAACGCGGTTTCAGGTGAATTGCGGCGGCACCACGCCCTGAGGACAGCTTTTTCCATTTCTGTCCCGTTGCGGGACGAAGTGCCGCGTCGCACGTTGCATGCGCGCGGTTGAACAGCGCGGCGATGCGGGCGGGCTTTCCTGTCTGGCGATCGAGTGTTTTCAACACCATGGCGAACACCTGCAGATCCGGATCTTCCCAATCTGCAACGGTCATTGTGTCGCCAGTTGAAGAAAGCCATTCGACATCGCCATTGCCATCGAGAAATTGAGTTTCGGAGAAGGCGGTGAAGCGTTGGCGCATGGCAGCAAGGCTTGCAGTCGTTTCCAGCAGTTCGTCGTCACGGTTCTGCCAGTCGAGCCAGGTCAGCGCGTTGTCCTGGCAATAGGCATTGTTGTTGCCATGCTGGGTGCGGCCGAATTCATCGCCGGCTGTCAGCATGATCGTGCCACGGCTGGCAAACAGCGTGGCGAGCAGGGCGGCGACGTCCTGTCTCCGGTTGCGCGACACCGTGCGGTCGGCGGTCTCGCCTTCGACGCCGTTGTTCCAGGAATGGTTCTCGTTGTGGCCGTCGTGATTGTGCTCGCCATTGGCCTCGTTGTGCTTGTGTTCGTGGGAGACGAGGTCGAGCAGGGTGAAGCCGTCATGGGCAGCGATGAAGTTGACGCTGCGGGTTGCCTTGCCACCGTGATGGGCAAAGAGATCGGCGGATCCGGCAAGTGCGGTTGCCAGGTCTCCGGTGAGGTGACTGTCGCCGCGCCAGTAGCGGCGGAAGGCATCGCGGGCGCGGTCGTTCCATTCGAGGAAAGGCGAGGGGAACTGGCCGAGTTGGTAGCCGCCGGGGCCGATGTCCCAGGGCTCGGCGATCATGATGCGGTCTTCCAGCACATCGTCCTCGAGCATGGCCTTCAACGTCGGCGCATCCCGGTGGAAGCCGTCCCAGTGGCGGCCGAGTACCGGTGCGAGATCGAAGCGGAAGCCATCAACGCCGCCCTGCAGCACGAAATGGCGAAGGGTGTCGACGATCAGCCGGCGCAGCATCGGATGATCACAGGCGAGCGTATTGCCGCAGCCCGTGTCGTTGACCAGCGTGGCCGGGTCATTCGGCAGGTGTCGATAGAGCGAGCGGTTGTCGATGCCGCGCATCGAGAGTGTCGCGCCTTCTATGTCGCTCTCGCCGGTATGGTTGAAGACGAGATCGAGGATCACGCCGATGCCTTCCTTGTGCAAGGCAGCGACTGTCTCGCGCAACTCCCTGACGCCGCCCGGCACGATGCGCGGATCGAGCGCCATCAGGGCAACGGGATTGTAGCCCCAGTTGTTTGACAGCCCGAGCGGTGGCAGATGGCGTTCGTCGAGCCATGCGGTGATCGGCATCAGTTCGACGGCATCGACGCCGATCTTCTTCAGATGGGCGATGACCGAGGGGTGGGCGAGCGCTGCCAGCGTGCCGCGCTGCGCCGCCGGTACATCCGGATGCAACATGGTGAAGGGCTTCACGGCCACTTCGTAAATGAACCCTCCGCGCGGCAGAAGGGGCATCATGGCTTTCACCGGCACATCGCGCGTCACGATGGCTTTCGGCACGAGATCGGCCGTGTCCGTGCCGAATTCGGCAAGCCGCGGATCATGGACAAAGGGGCGGTCCAACTCCTTGGCATAGGGATCGACGAGCAGCTTGGATGGATCGTACCAATGGCCTTCCGCCGGGTCGTAGGGTCCATGTGCACGGAAGCCGTAATGGGTGCCTTCGCCAGCCTCCCCGACAAAAAGCCGGTGAATATCGTCTTCTCCCCGCGTCATCGGCAGGCGGGCAGTTTCCGTGCGGCCATCGGCATCGAACAGGCAGAGTTCGATCAATGTGGCATGATGCGACCAGAGGGAAAAATCTGTGCCGGCGGGATGCAGCACGGCTCCGAGAGGATTTTGGCTCATGACGTCTTCCGCGGTTTGGGGTGGCGAATCTGTCTGTGTCACGCAGACAGGTTAGCAGTTGCTGAAGCGGGCGAAATGCTTGCCGGTCGTCTCCCGGTTGCTTTGTTCCATTTTCATCCGCCGACACCGAAGAAAATTTGTCATTGACAGCATACCAACTGGTTGGTTTACTACACTGCAAGAGGAGGGACGGCGAGATGAACGAGACTATCCACCCGTCGCGCATGAAACTGCTGGAAGCAACGCTCGGCCTTGTCCGCGAGAAGGGCTATGCGGCGACCACGGTGGACGACATCTGCCTGCGCGCCGGCGTCAGCAAGGGAAGCTTCTTCCACCACTTCAGAAGCAAGGAGGAGCTGGTTCTGGGTGCAGTGGACCATTGGAACCAGTTTACCAGCGAGGTCTTCGCGCAGGCGCCGTATCAGGATCTTGCCGATCCGCGCGACCGCATTCTCGGCTATGTCGATTTCCGCATGGCCATCCTCGATTTCGAGGTGCCGGACTTCACCTGCCTGCTCGGCACCTTGGTCCAGGAGACCTATCAGTCTCATCCATCGATCCGTGAAGCCTGCGATTTCGGCATGTCCTCGCATATCGCAAGGCTGACCACCGACGTCGAGCTGGCACGCAGCCGCCATGCATCGAATGCCGACTGGACGGCGGCAAGCGTCGGCTACTTCATTCAGGCCGTCCTGCAGGGCGCTTTCATCTTTGCCAAGGCCAAGCTTGATGCGGATATCGCCCGCGAAAACCTGCGGCATCTGCGCCGCTATCTGGAAATGATATTGCCGCCGAATTCGTGAGCCTGGAAAATCTCAAAAGAGGAGGACTGAAAATGCCCCATACCATCCGCCTGCATCGGGTGCTGAAAGCAGCGCCGGAGAAAGTCTACCGCGCCTTCATGGATGCCGACGCCCAGTGCAAATGGATCCCGCCCTACGGCTTCGTCGCCAAGATTCATCACTTCGAACCGAAGGTGGGAGGCACATTCCGGATGTCCTTCACCAATTTCACCACACAGCAGTCGCACAGCTTCGGTGGCACCTATCTGGAACTCGTTCCTGGCAAGCTGATCCGCTACAACGACGTATTCGACGATCCGAACCTGCCGGGCGAGATGAATGTCACGGTGGAACTGACGGAGGTGTTCTGCGGTACCGACATCAAGATCACGCAGGCCGGCGTGCCGGAGGTCATTCCGGAGGCAGCCTGCTATCTGGGTTGGCAGGAATCGCTGGCGCAGCTTGCCCTGCTGGTCGAGCCGGATATCCAGCAGGAAGGTTGAAACCGCAAACCTCAACGACAAGAAAAGGCGGAGGTTAGACCTCCGCCTTTTTACATTCACCGGACTGCCGGTGCCAGCCTCAGGTGATGACGGTCGGCTCGTCGAAAGCCGTGCGGCTCTTGATCTCGGCCAGCGTTTCGGCAGCGGCGATCAGGTCGGCAAGGGCTACCTGGGTCTCGATATCGTGGCGCGAGGCGTTGGGCTCGTAGCGCTCGATATACACGCGCAGCGTCGCGCCCGAGGTGCCGGTGCCCGATAGACGGAAGACGACGCGGCTGCCGCCTTCAAACAGGATGCGGATGCCCTGGTTGTTGGAGACCGACTGGTCGACCGGATCATGATAGGAAAAATCGTCGGCGGCAGCGACGGTCAGATCACCGACCTTTGTGCCCGGCAAGGTGGCGAGCTTGTCGCGCAGCATGGCAACGAGGCCGTTGGCGCGCTCGGTCTCGACGCCTTCGTAGTCGTGACGCGAATAGTAGTTACGGCCATAGGTTGCCCAATGCTGGTGGACGATGTCGGAGACGCTTTCGCCGCGCACAGCGAGAATGTTCAGCCAGAGCAGAACGGCCCAGAGACCGTCTTTTTCACGGACATGATTGGAGCCGGTGCCGGCGCTTTCCTCGCCGCAGATCGTCACCTTGCCGGCGTCGAGCAGGTTACCGAAAAACTTCCAGCCGGTCGGCGTCTCATAGATGCCGATGCCAAGCTTTTCGGCGACGCGGTCAGCGGCCGCACTGGTCGGCATGGAGCGGGCAATACCGGCAATGCCGCCGGAATATCCCGGCGCCAGATGGGCGTTGGCGGCGAGCATCGCCAGGCTGTCGGAAGGCGTGACGAAAATGCCCTTGCCGATGATCAGGTTGCGGTCGCCGTCGCCATCGGACGCGGCGCCGAAATCGGGTGCGCCTTCGCCGCTCAT
Organism: Rhizobium sp. SL42; assembly: GCF_021729845.1. Taxonomy (NCBI): domain Bacteria; kingdom Pseudomonadati; phylum Pseudomonadota; class Alphaproteobacteria; order Hyphomicrobiales; family Rhizobiaceae; genus Rhizobium; species Rhizobium sp. SL42. Next base: position 3,735,968 of record NZ_CP063397.1, on the reverse strand, counting down.
CATCTCGTCGTAGAGTTCCTTGGCATGCACCAGGTTCGGGTCGGGGTGATGGCCGCCGAAATCGGGCAGGGGAATGAAATTGCGCACCGTGCCTTCAGGCGCACCCAGCCGGCCTTCGATGATATCCTTGGCATAAGGGCCGGTGACGGCGCTCATGGCGTCGAAGACCATGCGGAAGCCGAGGCCGAACATGTTGCGGATGGCATTGAAGTCGAACAGGCTTTCCATCAGCTCGGCATAATCGGCAACCGGGTCGATGACCGCGACCTTCATGCCGGCGAGCTCGAATGTGCCGACCTTGTCGAGATCGATATCGGCCGCGTTGGCGGTCTTGTAGGTGTCGATAACCTTGGTCCGTGCATAGATCGCGTCGGTGATCTTTTCCGGAGCCGGGCCGCCATTGCCGATATTGTACTTGATGCCGAAGTCTTCGGTCGGACCGCCGGGATTGTGGCTGGCTGAAAGCACGATGCCACCGAAGGCCTTGTATTTGCGGATGACATGGGAGGCTGCAGGCGTCGACAGAATGCCGCCGCGACCGACAAGAACCTTGCCGAAGCCATTGGCCGCAGCCATTTTCAGCGCCTTCTGGATTACTTCGCGGTTGTAGTAACGGCCATCGCCGCCGATCACCAATGTCTTGCCTTCAAAGCCATCCAGGGAATCGAAAATCGACTGGATGAAGTTCTCGGCATAGTTCTGCTGCTGGAACACCGGAACCTTCTTGCGCAAACCCGACGTGCCCGGTTTCTGATCCGCATAGGGCTTCGTGGTGACGGTGGAAATCATGACGTTACTGGCCTTTCGACACGAGGCGTTGATAAAGATCGGCATAGAGGGCGGCGCTCCGGTCCCAGGAGACGTCGGATTTCATGCCCTGCTTTTGCATCTGCGACCAGAGTTTCTGGTCTTCGTAGAGACGGATGGTGCGGCGGATGGCCCGGCGCAGGGCATCTGCCGTGACCGGTGCAAACTGGATGCCGGTGGCGACGCCGGCGGAAATTGCCGCTTCATTGGCGTCGATCACCGTGTCGGCAAGACCGCCTGTCCGGGCGACGAGCGGTATGCAGCCGTAGCGGAGGGCGTAGAGCTGTGTCAGGCCGCAGGGCTCGAAGCGGGACGGAACCAGGATGACGTCGGCGCCCGCCTGCATCAGGTGGGACAGTTTTTCGTCGTAGCCCAGAACCATGCCGACGCGGCCACGGTGTCGGCTCGCTGCAGCCTGCAGCGAGGCTTCGATCGCGCTGTCGCCGGAACCGAGAATGGCAAGCCTTGCGCCCGATTCGACGAACTCGTCGACAATTTCGTTCAGAAGGTCGAGACCCTTTTGCCATGTCAGGCGGGAGATGACGCAAAACAGCGGTCCGTCATCGGTGTCCAGACCGAAACGCTTGACCAGCGCTGCCTTGTTGGCCGGACGCTTCTTCAGCGTGGTCGCCGAGTAGTTGGAGGCGAGCAGATCGTCGCTGGCCGGATTCCAGACTTCGACATCGATGCCGTTGACGATCCCATACAGGTTATCGGATCGGCCCGCGATCAGGCCCTCGAGACCCATGCCGAATTCATGGGTAAGGATTTCCTCGGCATAGGAGGGACTGACGGTGCTGACCGCGTGGGCGGTGACCAGGCCGCTCTTCAGGTAGCTCAGCGTGCCATAATACTCGAGGGCTTCGTTATAGGCGTGGGGCGGCAGTTCCAGGTAGGGGAAGAGTTCGGCGAAGAACTGGCCCTGAAAGGCGATGTTGTGAATGGTCATGAGGCTCGGCTTTTCCGGTGCCTCGGCATAACGCATGTAGACCGGCGTCAAGGCGCCTTGCCAGTCGTGGACATGCACAAGGTCGGGCTCGAAGCCGGGCAGGACGCCCGCCGCGATCTCGGCGCCTGCCTTGGACAGCACAGCGAAACGTTTCCAGTTGTCCGGATAGTCGCGGGCATTGCCATCGACATAGGGCCCGCCCGATCGCTCATAGAGCGCCGGGCAGTCGAGCACGAGAATGTCCAGCCCATCGTGCTTCACCTCGAGCAGCGTCACATGTTCGCCCAGCAGGTTGTCGAACTGGTGCACTTTTTTCGGCTTCTTGATCGCCTTCATCACGGCCGGATAACCGGGAATGAGCGTCTTGGTCTCGATCGCATGGGCGACGAGCGCCAGAGGCAGGGCACCGGCGACGTCCGCGAGGCCGCCGGTCTTGATCAAGGGATAGAGCTCGGAGGCGACCGAAAGAACTTTCATGGACGTGGCTATCCCAATTTGTCGATCATCGCCTGGGTGATCAGGCAAATCCCGTTTTCACTGCGACGGAAGCGCTTGGCATCCATTTCCGGATCCTCGCCGACGATCAGTCCTTCGGGGATCACGACGCCGTGGTCTATCACGACATTTGTGAGCCGGGCATGACGGCCGACCTGAACCTTTGGGAGGACGACTGCGCCTTCGAGGCGGGAATAGGAATTGGCTCGCACGCCGGTGAACAACAGGCTCTTGTACAGTGAAGACCCGGAAATGATGCAGTCGCCGGAAACCAGTGACGAGATCGCCGAGCCGCGACGTCCCTCGTCGTCATGGACGAACTTGGCCGGCGGCGTGTTTTCGGAATAGGTCCAGATCGGCCAGGACTTGTCGTAGAGGTCGAGTTCCGGAACGATGTCGGTCAGGTCGATATTGGCCTGCCAGTAGGCGTCGATCGTGCCGACATCGCGCCAGTAGGGGGTGCGCTCGAAATCGGAGCGGACGCAGGAGCGGGCGAAGCGATGGGCGACGGCCTTGCCGCTCTGTACGACGTAGGGAATGATGTCCTTGCCGAAGTCGCGGCTGGAATTCGGATCGGCGGCGTCGCGGCGCAGCAGTTCCATCAGGAACTTGGTGTGGAAAACATAGATGCCCATCGAGGCGAGCGCCATGTCCTCGTTGCCGGGAATGCCCGGCGGATCGGCCGGCTTCTCGACGAAGTCGATAATGCGGTCGGTCGCGTCGACATGCATGACGCCGAAGCCGACCGCTTCCATGCGCGGCACTTCCAGGCAGCCGATGGTGACATCGGCGCCGGTGTCGACATGCTGCTGGAGCATCTGCTCGTAGTCCATCTTGTAGATATGGTCGCCGGCCAGGATCACCATGTATTCCGGGCCATACGGCTCGATGATGTCGATATTCTGGAAGACGGCGTCCGCCGTGCCTTCATACCACTGGGTTTCTGACACACGCTGGGAGGCCGGCAGGACGTCGAAACTTTCGTTGCGCTCGGGGCGGAAGAAGTTCCAGCCGAGTTGCAGGTGGCGGATGAGCGAATGCGCCTTGTATTGCGTGGCGACGCCGATGCGGCGGATGCCCGAGTTCAGGGCATTGGAGAGTGCAAAATCAATAATGCGCGCCTTGCCGCCAAAATAGACGGCGGGTTTTGCCCGGCGATCGGTCAATTCCTTGAGACGGCTGCCGCGGCCACCGGCCAAAACATAGGCCATAGCGTCGCGCGACAGGCTCTTGGTCCGCTTTTCTGTCATATTATCCTCCCCTTACTGTTCCAATTCCAGCATGATGACAGCCAAAGGCGGTAGCGTCATCACTGCCTTTGCCCATCCCTCACCAGAGGTGTGGGCCTCCACCCGACCACCATTGCCCTTGCCGCTGCCGCCATAAATTTCAGCATCGGTATTGATGATTTCCCGCCAGCGACCACCCGCGGGCAGACTGATGCGATAGTGCGAATGGAAAGTCGGCGTCAGATTGCAGATCACGGCGATCGGTCTTTCTCCCGGAGCCTTGCGCAGCCAGGCAAAGACGGAATTGTCCTGGTCTTGGCTGATCAGCCATTCGAAGCCCTCTCCCTCGCAGTCGCGCGCATGGAGCGCCGGCTTCGAGCGATAGGTCAGGTTCAGGTCGCGGATCAGGCGGCGCATGCCCTCGTGGGGTGCGTATTGCAGCAGGTTCCAGTCGAGGGACTGGCTTTCGCTCCATTCGCTCCACTGGGCAAATTCCTGTCCCATGAACAGCAGCTTCTTGCCGGGATGTCCCCACATGAAGCCGTAATAGGCGCGCAGATTGGCAAATTTCTGCCAGTCGTCGCCGGGCATCTTGGCGATCATCGAGCCTTTGCCGTGCACGACTTCGTCATGAGAGATCGGCAGGACGAAATTTTCCGAGAAGGCGTAGAGCAGGCCGAAGGTCAGTTCCTGGTGGTGATGCTTGCGGTAGATCGGGTCGCGGGCAAAATAGCTCAGCGTGTCGTGCATGAAGCCCATGTTCCACTTGAAGCCGAAGCCGAGCCCGCCCTCGTGAACCGGTTGCGAGACTTTCGGCCAGGAGGTGCTCTCCTCGGCAATGGTCATGATGCCCGGATGGCTGCCATAGACATGGCTATTCATCGACTGCAGGAAACGCACGGATTCGAGATTTTCGCGTCCGCCGTATTCGTTGGGGATCCATTCGCCCTCTTTGCGCGAATAGTCGAGGTAGAGCATCGAGGCGACCGCATCGACGCGCAGGCCGTCGAGGTGGAATTTCTCGGCCCAGTAGAGGGCGTTGTTGATCAGGTAGGACAGCACCTCGATGCGGCCGAAGTTGTAGATCGCGGTGTTCCAGTCGGGGTGGTAGCCCTGGCGCGGGTCCTCGTGCTCGTAGAGCGCCGTGCCGTCGAAATGGCGCAGGCCATGGGCGTCGGTCGGGAAGTGCGCGGGCACCCAGTCGAGCAGGACGCCGAGGCCGACCTTGTGGCAACCGTTGACGAAGCGGGCAAAACCTTCCGGCTCGCCGAAGCGCGCCGTCGGGGCAAAGAGGCCGGTCGTCTGGTAGCCCCACGAGGGGTCGTAGGGGTATTCCGAGATCGGCATGAACTCGATATGGGTGAAGCCCATGTCGACGCAATAGGGGATCAGGCGCTCGGCCATCTCGTCCCAGGTCAGCAGCGAGCCATCCTGGTGACGCTGCCAGGAGGCGGCATGAACCTCGTAGATCGAGATCGGCTGTTGTCGCTGGTTGACGGTCGCCCAGTGCTTGCGATGGTCGGCGTCTTCCCAGACCTGCTCCAGTTCAGCTGCCGTGACTGACGCATTCTTCGGGCGCAGTTCGGCGCGGCGCGCATAGGGATCGGCCTTCAACGGCTGCAATGCGCCATCCTTGCCGATGATCTCGAATTTATAGGCCGAACCGGTACGAACGTCCGGGGCAAAGATTTCCCAGATGCCGGTGTCGCGGCGCAGCCGCATGACATGGCGGCGGCCGTCCCATTCATTGAAATCGCCGACCACCGAAACACGACGGGCATTCGGCGCCCAGACCGCGAAGTGGAAACCGTCCACACCCTGATGCTTGAGCGGATGCGCGCCCATCTTGTCGAACAGGCGCAGATGCGAGCCCTCGCGGATGAAATAGTCATCCATGGGGCCGAGGATCGGGCCGAAGCTGTAGGGGTCGGTCACCGTCCACTCGGCGTCGCCGCGCGTTGCACGGTAGCGCACGGGCTGCAAGCCCTGCACCTTGACCGGACCGGCAAAAAAGCCGGCCGGATCGAGGCACTGCAATTCACCGATCACGGTGCCGTTCAAGGCCGTGGCGGTTACCGTTTCAGCACCCGGCACGAAGCAGCGCGCGACAAATCCGCTGCCGATTTCGTGCATGCCCAAAATCGCGAAAGGATCGTTATGGGTGCCGTGGATAATTGCCTGCACGTCTGCAGCCGGCGGTGTTTCCGGCTTACCTGTCTCACCGATCTTCTTCGGCGATCTTGCCATCAAGCTCTCCAGATGTCCGCGTTGTACTGGCGGATCGTCCGGTCCGAAGAGAACCAGCCCATGCGCGCCGTATTGCGGATCGTTTTCGAGTACCAGCCAGATGTGTCGGTCCAGATCTGGTCGACCTGCCGCTGGGCCTGGGTGTAGGCGTCGAAATCTGCGGCGACCATGAACCAGTCATGCTGGTAGATGCCTTGCATCAGCCCGGTATAACGCTCGCGGTCATCGGGCGAAAACACGCCGGAGGAAATCGCAGCCAGGGCCTGGGAAAGGTCGCGAGAGGCCTCGATCGCCGCACGCGGATTGTATCCCTCGGCCCGGACGCGACCGACTTCGTCGGCGGTCATTCCGAAAATCACAATGTTTTCCTCTCCGACATGATCCCGCATTTCGACATTGGCACCATCGAGCGTGCCGATGGTCAATGCACCGTTCAACGCAAACTTCATGTTCCCGGTTCCCGACGCTTCCATGCCGGCGGTGGAAATTTGTTCGGAGAGGTCGGCGGCCGGCACCATCACTTCGGCAAGCGAGACGTTGTAGTTCGGCACGAACACGACCTTGAGCAGGCCGCGCACGGACGGGTCGTTGTTGACGACGCGGGCGACGTCATTGGCGAGCTTGATGATCAGCTTGGCGTTGTGATAGCTCGGCGCCGCCTTGCCGGCGAAGATTTTTACGCGCGGAACCCAGTCGCGTTCCGGATGCGATCGCATCTGGTCGAACAGGGCAACGGTTTCAATGATGTTGAGCAACTGGCGCTTGTATTCGTGAATGCGCTTGATCTGAATGTCGAACATCGCATTCGGGTCAAGCCGGATGCCCATGCGGCTTGCGACAAGGGCTGCCAGCTTTTCCTTGTTGGCACGTTTCACGGCTGCGAATTTCTGCTGGAAAGACGCATCGTCGGCAAAGGCGTCAAGGGCCGTCAGCTTGCTCGCGTCATCGAGGAATTCGGGGCCGATCGCTTCCTTGATAAGCGACGTCAGGTCCGAGTTGCACTGCATCAGCCAGCGGCGAGGCGTGATCCCGTTGGTCTTGTTGTTGATGCGGGTCGGATACAGTTTGTGCAGGTCGGCAAACACCGTTTCCTTCATCAGTTCCGTATGCAGCGCGGAGACGCCGTTGATCGAATGAGCGCCGATGAAGGCAAGATTGCCCATGCGCACCCGGCGATCGCCGCTTTCGTCGATCAGCGAGATCCGGCTGATTTCGCTGTCGGAGAAGCCGCGGTTCTTGCGGGCCGCCAGCAGGACCTTGGCGTTGATCTCGTAGACCAGCTGCATGTGGCGCGGCAAAAGGCGCTCGAAGAGGGGAACCGGCCAGCTTTCCAGCGCTTCCGGCAGCAGCGTGTGGTTGGTGTAGGAGAAGGTCTTCCAGGTGATGTCCCAGGCGGTGTCGAAATCGAGGCCATGCACGTCGACGAGCAGGCGCATGAGTTCGACGACCGAGACGGCCGGATGGGTATCGTTCAGCTGGACCGCGACCTTGTCGGGCAGAGCGGACAAGGCGTTGCCCTGCTGCAGGTGGCGACGGACGATGTCCTGCAGCGATGCCGAACAGAAGAAATATTCCTGCCGGAGGCGCAGTTCCTGGCCGGCGGGCGTGGCGTCGGCTGGATAGAGCACGCGGGTCAGGCTTTCAGCCTTGTTGCTCTCGCGCAGCGCGCCGATATGGTCGCCGGCGTTGAAGGCATCGAGCAGGATCGGGTCGATCGGCTGGGCAGACCACAGGCGAAGCGTGTTGACGCGTTCGCCGCGCCAGCCGACGGCCGGGGTATCGTAGGCGGTGGCGATCACGCGCTCGCCCTGTTTCCAGACGTAGCGCAACTCGTCTTCCGGGCTGGTGATCGTCTCGACCGTGCCGCCATAGCCGACTTCGTAGGAGCTTTCGCGACGCTCGAATTCCCAAGGGTTGCCGTGCGCCAGCCAGCTTTCCGGCAGCTCCACCTGCCAGCCCTCGGCCATCTGCTGGCGGAAGAGGCCATGCACATAGCGGATGCCGTAGCCATAGGCGGGAATGTTGACGGTTGCCATCGATTCCATGAAGCAGGCGGCGAGGCGGCCGAGACCGCCATTGCCAAGGGCTGCGTCCGGTTCAAGGCCGGCGATGACGTCGAGATCGACGCTGAGCGAGGTCAGCGCCTGGCGAATGTCTTCCATCAAGCCGAGGTTCGACATGGCATCGCGCATCAGGCGGCCGATAAGGAATTCCAGGGACAGGTAGTAAACCCGCTTGCCGTTGTTGTGGTAGGTGGTGCGGGTCGATTCCATCCATTTGTCGATGATGCGGTCGCGCACCACGAGGATGGTTGCCGTCAGCCAGTCATGGGGTGTGGCGACCTTGGCATCCTTGCCGATCGCGTAGGTCAGCTTCTCCATGATTTCAGCGGCAAGGGCATCCGGATCAGATGCGATGCGCTTGGGAAGGGGAAGGTCAGCTGCGTGGGGAGTTTTGATCATCGGTCCGCCTGGAGTTGCTGGGTCATCCGGGCCGTCACCGATTCTTGAGCGCCGGTGATCGTCCCCCTCACATGCAGTTTACGCACTGATATGAAACAGTTGCAACAGGCCAACGGCTGCCATCGATAAAATGTAGGAGCCTTTTGTTCCCTCATTAAGCTTTTGAGTTTTCGACTATATCACCGAATACTCCGGGATCGAAAAAAGCCGCGGCCTTGCGAGCCGCGGCTTTGTCGAGGATTTTGCCATAACGCTTTGGCTAGGCTCAGTTGGTGAGGCGGGTCGAAGCCTGGGTTGCCTTCTCGCCAATCTCCTTGAAAGCAGCGACCAGTTCGGCGGCATTGCTCGCATCGTAGTAGTGCGACGTGTCGGTGGCGCATTTGCTCAAGAGAGCCTGACCACGGCTCGGCGCCATGAAAGCGACCGTGAATATCTCGACACCAGCCGTTTTGGCGGAGGCGCAGGTTGCCAGGGTCTCGGTGTCTGCAATGGTGTAGTTGTTGTCACCATCGGTCATGAAGACGATGAATTTCCCGGGGCTCTTGTTACCATTCTTGTTCTTATGGGCATCGACTTCGGTTGACTTGATGATCTCAGTATAGGCCTTCGCCATCGCGTCGGAGGAATCGGTTCCTCCGGTCGCCGTCAGCGCCTGCACATACTTCAGAGCTGTCGCCGTTCCCCATTCGAAGGTCGTCTCTTTCTGCATGGCCGCATTGTAGGAGACGGCGGCTGTCCGGACATATTTCTTTTCGGTATCGGCGGAATCCAACTGCGTTGTCAGATTGGCCGTGGCCAGCTTCAAAGCCTCGATCTTTGTATAGTAGTTCGGGTCCTCTCTCGTGCAGGTCTTGCTGACCCACTTTCCCTTTTTGTTGTAGGCGCCGCATTCGTAGGAGACGGTCTTGGTCGGCGTTGCGGCGTTGACCGTGCTTGTGTCTTCCGCCATCGAGCCCGAGCGGTCGAGGACCATGAACATGGAAAGGGCGTTCTTGCTCTCGGTCGTGCTCCGTGCCGTGCTCGTCACGTTGAGCTTGACCTTGTCCCAGCCGAGCAGGCTGGTCATGCCGTTGGTCGGCATGTTGTAGTAGCCGGAGAGCGTGACATCGAAGGTCTTGCCGGATTCGGTGGTGGTGTTGCGCTCCACCGAGCCGATGGCGTTCTTGTCGATGGCGTCGACGTCATCCTTGTCTTCGATATCGCTGCCGCTCTCACCGTTGATGTTGCTGAACTGGGCGGCCATGAACTTCTTGGCCAGTTCAATGGCCGCTTCATCCGTGATGCCATCAGCGGCCAGCGCCGAAGCGGCGGCCAGCGTTGCGGCGTCGGCTGAATCCTGGAGTGCGGCCTTGACCTGGACCATTCTGTTCAGGTCAAGTGCAACGCCTGCTGTCGCAAGTGCCACGGGCAGGATGATGGCGGTCATCATGCCGAAATTGCCACCACGGTCGCCGAGCAACCGCGAAAAAAGCGTGTGCTGTCTGTTGGTTTTAGTCATCATGTCCATCCAAAGGCAGTCGGTTGGATGGGTTATAGCGGGTGAAATGTTGTGTTCCGGCTAAAACGACCGGTAAAATTGTTCGCAATTGCGTTTCTTATTGCTTCACCGGGATGACGTCGACTGCCTGATCGGTCTTGTGGTTGCCATAGGTTTTCAGAACGCCGATGACCGGCGCGACGTCCGAGTAATCCCGCCCATAGCCGACGACGATGTGATCGGTGCCGGCCGGAATGTTGTTGGTCGGGTCCAGTTCCACCCAGCCGGTGGTCTTGCCGCACCAGACGCGAACCCAGGCATGCATGGCATCGGCGCCTTCGAGGCGTTCCTTGCCGGGTGGCGGGATCGTGCGCAGGAAGCCGCTGACATAGCCTGCGGGAATGCCGAGGCTGCGCAGCGCTGTGATCATCACATGGGTGAAGTCCTGGCAAACTCCATGCTTCTTGCTGAAGGCTTCCGCGGGTGAGGTGTCTACCGTCGTGGCTTCCGCGTCATACTTGAAGTCGTGATAGATACGCGAACAGAGTTTTTCGCCCACCTGGCGCACTGTCATGCTCGGTTTCAACTCCTCGCGCGCATAGGCGGCGATATCCTTGTCGCGGGGCAGGCGCGGGCTCGTGCCGATGAAATGATGTGGCGATTCAGCGTCCAGCGTCCAGGTCTCGGCGATTTCCTGCGGCAGCCGGTCGAGGATCGGCGAAAAATCGGCAGCGATCGGCTGCGGCTGGACCATGACGCGGGCGTGCATGCGGATATCCAGTTTCTCATGCGGTGCGCGCAGGATGGCATGGCTTGCCGGGTGACGGAAGAAATCGACGAAATTCATCAATTCATCCGGTTCCGGGCTGATGGTCACGGCGCCGGCGATCAGGCGCTGGCGGTCCGGCAGAGACAGCGGCAGCAGGCGCAACATGTGGTGCGCCCCGGATGCCTGGGCTTCGTAGTGATACGCGAGATGGAGCGACACATCGTAGAGCATCGGGTCAGCCCAGATAGGTTTGCGCGAGGATGTCGGAAAGCTTTTCCAGCTCGCGTTCGAGGTTCGTATAGACCTCGGCGGTCATGGTCTCCGGTGTCATCACAGCAAGGCCGGAATGCAGGCGCATGGCTTCCCTGGACATGCTCGACATCTGGCCATTGATCATGGCGTTCGGCAACTGCTCGACCTCTGTGCGGATCTCGTTCAACTGGAACAGGATCGAACGCGGGTTGAGCGGGTCCAGCGCCAGAAGATCGGTGACGGTCAGGCTGGCCGTCGAGACGTTGTAGCGGCGGCGATGGGTCATGACGTTGTCGCCAATCTCCAGCAGCATGTCGAGTGCGCCATCGGGCGCGTCGGGCCCGGTCATGTGGCCCAGAAGCCGGGTCATGTGCAGGCCGCGCTCCAGCAGACGGCCGATTGTGAGGAAGCGCCAGCCGGTGAAACGGTACATGTTTTCATGCACCAGACCGGCAAAGCCCGCGAGCTTGCGCAGCAATATGGTCATCGCATGGGCAGCATCGTCGCCCGGCTTGACGCGTTCGTGGAAGCGTTTGGCCGTCTTCGACAGGTCGGTCAGCGCCAGCCAGCCATCGGGCGAGAAACGGTCGCGAATATTGCTGGCGGAGTAGACGGCACTGTCGATGTTGCGCAGCAGGCTTTCCGGTACGCCGTTCTTTGTGTCGACATCGATATCGGAGAGGTAATCGGTGACGAAGGCGAGAAGCGGTTGGTCCGGGTTGGCGCTCTCGGCAAAGCGGGCATGCCAGGCGCGCAGGATGCGCAGCACACCTTCGGCGCGCTCGATATAGCGGCCCAGCCAGAAGAGATTGTCGGCAGCCCGGCTCGGCAGGCTGCCGGGCATGTTGCGGGTGAAGCTTTCCTCGGCCGGCAGCAGCGAGGTGCGATCGACCGGCTTGTCGGACACGATCCAGACATCGGCAGCGCTGCCGCCGGACTGCATGGCGATCGCAGACACGTCGTTGCCGCTGCCGATGCGGGCGAAGCCGCCGGGCATGATCTGCCAACCATCCTTGGTGCGGGCGGCAAAGACCCGCAGGCTCATCGGGCGCGGGCACAATTGGCCGTTGATGATCGCGGGCGTGGTGGACAGGGTGACCACCTCCTGCCCGACGAGGTTGCCGGCCTCGGCTTCAAGCCATTCGGCGGCCGTGCGGCCCTGGCTGTCCTTGTAGCGCGACCCCATCACCGAGCGGCCGTTGTCGTCGAAGAAGGGCAGGCGGGAATAGGCCGAGCCGATGACCATGCGGTCCAGATGCCGGGCGACATGGTCGCGTTCGGCCTTTTGACCGCACCACCAGGTGGCGATCGACGGCAGCTTCAGTTCCTCGCCCAGCAGATGGCGCGAGATGGTCGGCATGAAGGCGAGCAAAGCGCGGGTTTCGAGAATGCCGGAACCGAGCGCATTGACGAAGGAAACGGCACCATTGCGCAGCGCCTCGACCATGCCGGGCGTGCCGATATAGGAGTTCTGGTCGAGTTCCAGCGGATCGGCGAAAGCCGCATCGAGGCGGCGCCAGAGCACGCTGATCGGCTTGAGGCCGGCGACGGTGCGCACCATGACCTTGCCATTGACGACGGAAAGGTCCTCGCCCTCGAGCAGCATGATGCCGAGATAACGGGCGATGTAGGCGTGTTCGAAATAGGTTTCGTTGGCCGGGCCGGGTGACAGAACGGCAATGCGGTCGTCATTGCCCTGTTTCTGGCCCTGAAGTGCCGAGCGGAAGGCGCCGAAGAAGGAGGCGAGCCGGTGCACATGGGTTTCGGCGTAGATGTCGGAAAATGCGCGCGCCGTGGCCACGCGGTTTTCGAGCGCAAAGCCTGCGCCGGACGGTGCCTGCGTGCGGTCGGCCAGAACCCACCAGTTGCCGTCAGGACCGCGTCCGATTTCGAAGGAACAGAAATGCAGGTAATGGCCGCCGGCCGGCTTGATGCCAACGAGGGGGCGCAGGAATTCGGGATTTGACGCGATCAGTGCCGGTGGCAGGAAACCTTGCTGCACAAGAGTGTTGTCGGAATAGATATCGGCGACGACCTGTTCGAGAAGATCGGCGCGCTGGACAAGACCATCAGCCAGTACCTGCCATTCGGCGTCGGAAATCAGCACGGGAATGTGCGAGAACGGCCAGGCGCGCTCGCTGCTGCCGTCCGAGCCATAGGCACGATAGAACACACCGGCATCGCGAAGGTAACGATCTGCCCGCGCAAAGCGCTCGTGCAATTCGTGTTCGGTCATCTTTTCGAGGGCAGAGACAAATGGCTGCCAGACCGGGCGGATTTTGCCCTGGGGATCGATCATCTCATCGGCTGCACCCGCCACCGCGCGGTAGCGGGCCGTGCGGGCCGCGCTGGCGGGTGCTTTGGGCGGGGTCTTTTCCGCTGCCGGTTTATTTGCCATCAAATCAGATACCCTGGGGTCGTCTCAGGTCCAATGTGTGCGGAAATTCCGGCGACACGGTCTCGGGCCAAAGGGGATAGGAGCCGGCTGTATGGCCCCATGGCTCGAAACGTGCAAGCCGTCGGGCTTCCGCTTCATTCCCATTCACAGGGAAAGTGTCATAGTTCCGTCCGCCGGGATGGGCCACGTGATACACGCAGCCACCGATCGAGCGTCCGGACCATATATCATATATGTCGAATGTTAGCGGTGTGTTGACGGGCAGGACCGGATGCAGGCCTGACGCCGGCTGCCAGGCCTTGTAGCGCACACCAGCCACGGCGACTTCATTGATCCCGCTCTTTCGCAGCGGCACGCGCCGGCCGTTGCAGGCAACGGCGTATCTCTCGGGATTTGCCGTTTCCAGCTTCACCTGCAGGCGCTCGACGGACGAATCGACATAACGGACCGTGCCGCCGATCGCGCCCTGTTCGCCCATGACATGCCAGGGCTCCAGTGCCTGGCGCAATTCCAGCTTTGAGCCCTCGTATTCCACCTCGCCGGCGAAGGGAAAGCGGAATTCGAGCTGGGCGGCAAACCACTCGGGCTTGAAGTCGAAACCGTGGTGGCGAAGATCGGCCAGCACTTCGAGGAAATCCTGCCAGATATAATGCGGCAGCATGAAGCGATCGTGCAGCGAGGTGCCCCAGCGGACGAAATTGCCGCCGATCGGATTTTTCCAGAAACGGGTGATCAGCGCGCGAATCAGCAATTGCTGGGCCAGCGACATGCGGGCATTCGGCGGCATTTCGAAACCGCGGAATTCGACAAGGCCCAGGCGTCCGGTCGGGCCATCCGGAGAAAACAGCTTGTCGATGCAGATTTCGGAGCGATGAGTATTGCCGGTGACGTCGATCAGCAGGTTGCGGAACAGCCGGTCGACGAGCCAGGGCAGAGGCGGGACGTCGCCCGTATCCGGCATCGGGATCTGCGCCATGGCGATTTCGAGTTCGTAGAGGCTGTCATGGCGGGCCTCGTCGATGCGCGGCGCCTGGCTGGTCGGGCCGATGAACAGGCCGGAAAACATGTAGGACAGCGAGGGATGGCGCTGCCAGTGCAGCACCAGGCTCTTCAACAGGTCGGGGCGGCGCAGGAAGGGGCTGTCATTGGTGCTGGCGCCGCCAACCACGACATGGTTGCCACCGCCGGTGCCGGTGTGGCGGCCGTCGATCATGAACTTGTCGGCGCCCAGCCGGCAGAGGCGTGCCTCTTCGTAGATCGCCGTCGTGGTCTCGACGCAGTCTTCCCAATTGTAGGCCGGGTGGATGTTGACTTCGATGACGCCGGGGTCCGGTGCCACGCGGATGACATTCAGCCGCTCGTCATGCGGTGGCGTGTAGCCTTCGATATGGACGGGCAGGTTCAGGGACGCGGCTGCGCGCTCGGCCGAGGCGACGAGGTCGAGATAGTCCTCCAGCGCCGCCGTCGGCGGCATGAAGATGCACAGCCGGCCATCGCGCACCTCGACGGATATCGCCGTGCGCACGCGTCCGCCGATTTCCTCGTAGGACTGTCCCATCTGCTGTTGCTGGCCGGTATCGGTTTTCAGCGAATGCTCGGGCATGACGCGACCCTTCTCGGTGGAGAAGTCGGGCAGCGGCGGCTTTTCCACCGTCGGGTCGTCCGGATTGATATAGGGATACCAGGACGGCGACACATAGGGCAGGGCATTGAGCGGCAGGCGGAAGCCGACGGGGCTGTCGCCGGGGATGAGATAAAGCTGGCCACGACGGGTGCGCCATTTCTCGCTGACCCAGGTCCGGCCCGATGCCCGGCTCTGCCAGGCCTGTACGGGCAGGACATAGCCGGCCGGATTGGTCAGGCCGTTGCCGAATACCCTGGCGATGCGGTTGCGTTCCTCCGGATCCTTGAGCTTCGAATTGGACGGATCGACATTTTCCGGAAGATTGCCTTCCTTGACGATCCATTCGGCCGGATCCTCATAGGCCGGGGCGACATTTTCGGGCGGAATGTCGAGTTCGACCGCGATCGCTTCCAGCAGGCGACCGGCATCGGCCTGGTCGACCTTGTGGTCCTTGTTTTCCAGCGCGATCAGGTCTGGATTGTTCCAGACCGGCAGGCCGTCGCGGCGCCAATAGAGCGAGAAAGTCCAGCGCGGCAGGCTCTCGCCCGGATACCATTTGCCCTGGCCATAATGCAGGAAGCCACCTGGCGCGAAACGTTCGCGCAGGCGGCGGATCAGGATGTCGGCCTTTTCGCGCTTGGTCGGCCCGACGGCTTCGGTGTTCCATTCCTCGGACTGAAAATCGTCGATCGACACGAAGGTCGGCTCGCCACCCATGGTCAGGCGCACGTCACCGGCCTTCAGCTCGGCATCGACCTTGCGACCAAGTTCATTCAGCGAATCCCAGCTTTCGTCGGAGAACGGCTTGGTGATGCGCGGATGCTCGGAAACACGTTTCACCTGCATGTCGAAGGCAAATTCGGTTTTTGCCTCGCCGAAATAGCCACCGGAGATCGGTGCCGCATTGCTGAAATGCGGCGTGGCTGCGAGGGGAATATGGCTCTCACCGGTCAGAAGGCCGGAGGTCGGGTCGAAGCCGATCCAGCCGGCGCCTGGAATATAGGCTTCGCACCAGGCGTGCAGATCGGTGAAATCGACTTCGGTCCCGGACGGACCGTCGAGCGCCTTCAGGTCCGGGGTGAGCTGGATCAGGTAGCCGGAGACGAACCGCGCGGCGAGCCCGAGACGACGGAGAATCTGCACCAGCAGCCAGCTTGTGTCGCGACAGGAGCCTCTGGCCGAATTCAGCGTCTCGTCCGGTGTCTGGACGCCGGCTTCCATGCGGATGACATAGCCGATTTCCTGCTGAAGCCGGGCATTGAGCGCAACGATCATGTCGACCGTGCCCTGGCCGGGCGTCATGTCGATCGTTTTCATGAAGGCTGCGAGCGCCGGGGTTTCCGGTTCCTGCGTCATGTAGATCGCCAAGTCGTCGCGTATTTCCGCCGGATAGTCGAAGGGCCATTTCGATGCCTCTTCCTCGGTGAAGAAGTCGAAAGGATTGTAGACGCTCATGTCTGCGACGAGATCGACCTCGATCTTGAACTCGGTCACCGGGTCGGGAAACACGAATCGGGCAAGATAGTTGCCGTAGGGATCCTGCTGCAGATTGACGAAGTGGTTTTCCGGCGTGACCTTCAGCGAGTGGCTGATCACCTTGGTTCTTGAATGGGCAGCCGGTTTCAGCCTTATGATCTGCGGCCCAAGCTTGATCGGATTGTCGTATTTGTAATGGGTGAGGTGGTAGATGCTTGCCTTGATCGACATACGGTCCGCTTGCCCTGTTCGCCCTTGTCATTGCCGATTACACGGCTGAACGATGATCTTGTGCAATGCAGCGGCATAAAGCAAGCGGGCCCTGACGACTGGTATCGCAGGGCCCGATATTCATGCGTTCCGGATAAGGATCAGCTGCGGCCGAATTCATCCACCAGGCGAATAATATCGTCTTCGCCGAGATAGGAGCCTGTCTGGATCTCGATGATCTCCAGCTGGATCTTGCCCGGATTGCCGAGGCGATGCACCGAGCCCTGCGGAATGTAGATCGACTGGTTCTCGTGCAGGATGGTGACCTTGTCGTCGATCGTCACTTCGGCCGTGCCGCGGACGCAGACCCAGTGTTCGGCACGGTGGTGGTGCTTCTGCAATGATAGCTTCTTGTCCGGATTGACGAAGAGGCGCTTCACCTGGAAGCGCTCGCCATTGAGGATCGAGGTATAGCCGCCCCAGGGGCGCAGCGAGGTCGGGTGATTTTCCGTCAGATAAGCCGTCTTTTCATTCGCGGCCAACAGCTTGACCAGCGAACCGACGCTCTGGCTGTCGTCAAGACGGCCGACATAGACTGCGTCTTCCGACGCGATCACGGCGACGCCTTCCATGCCCTGGACCGCGATATGGTTGTGCCGCGACATGACCAGCGAGTTCGTGGTGCCGACGACGGTCGCGTTGCCGGTCACGACATTGCCGTTCTCATCGCCACCGTCGAGCTTCCAGATGGCGTCCCACGAGCCGAGGTCGGACCAGACGATCGGGGCTGGGACAACGGCCGCGTTCGAGGTCTTTTCCATGACGGCGTAGTCGATAGAAATGCTTGGTGCCTGGGCAAAGCTTTCGGCATCAAGACGGGTGAAATCGAGATCGCCCTTGGCCTTCTCGATGGAGGTTTCGACGGCTGCCAGGACGGCCGGCGCGTGCGTCTGCAATTCCGAGATCATCTGTCCGGCGGAAAAGACGAACATGCCGGAGTTCCAGGCATAATTGCCGCTGGCTAGCATCTGGCCGGCGGTCTCGGCGTCAGGTTTTTCCACGAAGCGTTTCACGGTCGAGGCGCCGTTGCCGAGGGCTTCGCCAATCTCGATATAACCGTAGCCGGTGGCGGGTTCGGTCGGAGTGATGCCGAAGGTGACAATTTTGCCGGCGCGGGCGGCATCGGCAGCCTCCGCAATACAACGTCGATAGGTATCGTCGATGGTGATTTCATGGTCAGACGGCAGGATCTGGATCAAGGTATCCGCGCCATGACGCTCTCGGACCACCAAAGCGGCCGCTGCAACAGCCGCTGCCGTGTTGCGGGCCTCGGGTTCGAGGATGATCGCATCGAGGCGGGTATTCAACTCGCGCGCCTGTTCCGCCACGAGAAAGCGAAAGTCCTCATTGGTGATCACCAGGGGCGCATCGTAGATGTTGCTGTCGGCCACACGCAACATGGTTTTCTGTAGCAGGGTTTCGTCGCCAAGGAAGCGAATGAACTGTTTGGCGGCCGTAGCGCGTGAGAGAGGCCAAAGCCGGGTTCCCTTGCCGCCGGCCATGATGACCGGAACGATCTTGCTGCTCATGTTGTCTTGCCTTTCAGTCTCTGGGCGGGCAGAGCGCTGCCCTGGTGCGTAATCGCGCGTCCGTTTCGACCTCGGATGAGGCATCGCATTGTGCACCGCGCAATCGTGGAACGCGGCAACACCCGGTTTGTTACATTTTTTGTTCCCTTTTTCCAAGTGACCCTGCCTTCCTCCATTCGGGTGAAAGTGAAGCCATGTCGTATGGTTGGCATTGCCGCCCGGGTCTTCCTGTGATCAATTCCACGGGCAGAGTTGCCGGATGCTTCCGCCGCCGGCCGTTGATGAAACAAGCTTCCAAGGCGCCCGTTTGTGACCCATCCAGCACCGCTTTTTGACGTCCCCGTTGCTCCCGTCATTCCCGTTCTGGGCGAAAGCAAGGGGTTCCCCGTTCACAGGATCTTTTGCGTCGGTCGCAATTATGCAGCCCATGCGGCCGAAATGGGCAATGCGGTGGACCGCACGGCACCGTTCTATTTCAACAAGCCGCCAACCGGCCTGCTGCTGAATGGCTCGACCATGCCGTATCCGCCGGGCACCAGTGACTGCCATCACGAAATCGAACTGGTGATCGCGATCGGGGCTCCGGCGTTCCGGATCGCCGAGGACGCCGCCGAGCGCATTGTCTACGGTTACGCGGTCGGACTCGACATGACCCGTCGCGACTTGCAACAGGTTGCCAAGGACAAGGGGCGCCCGTGGGACATGGCCAAGGGTTTCGAGAATTCGGCGATTATCGGGGCGATTACCAAAGCGGTCGATTTCACGCCGGAAAGCCAGCGCATTGCCCTGGCCGTTAATGGCGAAACGAAACAGGTGGGACATCTCAGCGACCTGATCTGGTCGGTTGCGGAGATGATCAGCCACCTGTCGCGCTACTACCATCTGACGCCGGGCGATCTTATCTACACCGGCACGCCATCCGGCGTTGGGCCGATTGCTGCAGGTGACGTTCTGGTGGGCGAGGTCGAGGGGCTGGAGACACTCAAGGTTACGATTGGTGCGGCCGAGTGAGGCGCCCATGAGGCGACCGACCCGTGGGCGGCGGTGAGGACAAGGGCGGCGTGCCTGTTCCCGGGCGCGCCTGCGGTCCCTGTTCGCTCTGCTGCATCCTGCCCGATATCGACGAATTGGACAAACCGGCGAATGTCGTCTGTCGCCATTGCGTGCCCGGCGGCGGCTGCCTGAGCTATGCGGTGCGGCCGCAGACCTGTCGTGATTTTCTCTGCCTCTGGCGGACCGAACCGGGGTTGGCGGCGCATTGGGATCCGGCCGCGAGCCACATGATGATCTACGTCCAGGGGCGGCAAACGACGGTGCTGGTCGATCCTGCGCATCCTGCCATCTGGCAACGCGAGCCCTATTTTGGCGAACTGCGCCAGCGGGCGGCGGAGGCGAAGCGCAACGGGGGTTATCTGATCGTCTATGTGGGTGATGAGGTGACGCTCGTCGACTGAACGGCATGGTGCTCCCGGTCCCCGTCATGTCGAGGATCGGCGCGCCTGCCGCGCCGGGACCGAAACGAAAAGGCCTGCCGTTTCCAGCAAGCCTTTTCATGTTCTTGGCTTAAGCCGTCCCGCCCATTTTCACCGTAGAGCACTTGTGTCCCGTCAATGCCGCGGCGGCAGGCGCGAAGTCCGGCGTCAGAACACGGCCAGATACTTCAGCAACGAGATAATGCCGATGATGATCACGACGATGCGGGCGATCTGTTTCGCACGGCCATCGACGGGCAGCATGCCGATCAAATAAAGGACCAGCACGATAACCAGAAATGTAATTAAGATGCTGATCAGAACAGATGTTCCCAATTCCCCAACTCCTTGAACTGGCGCACAATTGCGCTCTACAGCAGTAACTATGGCGCGATTGGAACAAGGAAAGGGTAGCCGGAAAGAATCTCGCGACGATTGTGCGACCCGACCTTGTTTCCGACACAATGCCTTTCTACATAGAGCATATCAGGATTGCTTATGAGCGCTGGAAGTTTCTGTCGCTCGCAATCTGGATGTCGCCTTAGGCTTTTGACCACGGATGTACTGGCACTGGTGAGTAGGCGATAATGAGGAAGGTCGGTGCGGTTTCGCCCCGGCCTTTTTTGTTGTCTTGCGGGTAGTTCGCCCCGCAAGTGCCATCCCCGGGCGTCTGCAGCAAGGCGTGCTTGAGCGATGTATGCCTGGCAACGGTATAGCATCCTTGCCATGGACGCCGTCAGACGCTTGCGATTGGCAGCGCGAACTTACCTTGCCTAAGGCCTGATCCTCATCCGTCTCGCAAAAACAATATCAAATTCTGATGGTGTCGGAGCGCGCTGCGCCGATGCATGGGAAGGCAGTGCGGGGAGGCCGTGCGCGCCAAAGAAAAAGGGCTCGTCGTTTCCGACAAGCCCTTGATTTCTCTGAATTCGAATGGTGGGCGTGACAGGGATTGAACCTGTGACCCCTACGATGTCAACGTAGTGCTCTCCCGCTGAGCTACACGCCCATCCGATGGCGGCTTAAGACCACAAAACCCCGGCGCCCGTCAATAGGCTTTTTGGAGTTTTATGAAGAGTTTTTTACAAGCTCTTCGAGAGGCCTTACGCAGCAAGGAGTTTGTTGACTTCGTCGACGAGGTCGCGAAGGTGGAAAGGCTTGGAAAGAACCTTGGCGTCCTTCGGAGCCTTCGAATCGGCGTTCAGCGCGACGGCTGCAAACCCGGTGATGAACATCACCTTGAGGTCAGGATCGAGTTCGGTGGCGCGGCGCGCGAGTTCGATTCCGTCCATTTCCGGCATCACGATATCGGTCAGGAGAAGCGAAAAGGGCTCTTCGCGCAGCCGGTCATAGGCGCTGGCACCGTTGTCGAAGGAGGATACTTTGTAACCCGCCTTTTCCAACGCCTTGACCAGGAACCGGCGCATGTCGTTGTCATCTTCGGCGAGAAGGATTTTCTGAGTCATTTATGGACCGCTTACACTGGAATTGCATGGAAGGCTCGCAGCCCCTGACATTAGGTCGTGCCGAGTAAAGATCCCGTGAACAACGAAAAGAGGGCCGGTAGCGCCGTTGTCAGCAGTATGGACTTCGCAGCTGCCAACTGGCAACATGGTGAACGCAACAAGTTTGTGACTTGGTAAAGAAGAGGCGCTGGGGACGGAATGACAAGCGATTTCGAGCTGTTCGAGGTTCGCGAGCCCCAGGTTCAGTCCATTCCCTTTGTGTATAACTCTCCGCATAGTGGGCGCAAATACCCGGTTTCATTTCTGGACGAGACGCGACTCGACGATCTGGCGATTCGCCGGTCCGAGGACCACTATGTCGACGAACTGTTTGCCGCGGCGCCGAGCTTCGGCGCGCCGCTCTTGCTGGCGCATTTCCCGCGTGCCTATGTCGACGTCAATCGTGAGCCCTACGAGCTCGATCCGCGGATGTTTTCCGATCCGTTGCCGCCGTTCGCCAACAGCAATTCGGCGCGCGTGGCAGGCGGGCTCGGCACCATTCCGCGCATCGTGGCGGAGAACATGGAAATCTATGAGCGGCGCATGCCGCTGGCTACGGCCCTTGAACGAATCGAGGCCTGTTACAAGCCGTATCACGCCTGCCTGCGCCGGCTGATTGCGCGCACCCATGCGCGCTTCGGCTTCGGTGTGCTGATCGATTGTCACTCGATGCCGGGCAATATCCGTGTTGCCGGCAGCGGGATGCGGCCTGATTTCATCGTCGGCGATCGCTACGGCACCAGTGCGTCGGCGGAACTCTCCCAGGCGGCGCTCGAGTTTCTGGGAGGTCTTGGCTTTGCGGCTGTGCGCAACAAGCCATATGCCGGTGGGTTCATCACCGAGCATTATGGGCGCCCGGCACGTGGGCTGCATGCGCTGCAGATCGAAATCAATCGCTCCCTCTACATAGACGAGGCAACGCTGCTGAAGCAGCCCGATTTTGATGCGCTTGCCGGTTCTCTCGCCCTGTTCATGGGGCAAATGGCTGACTATGTCGCCGATTATGCCGGGGATACCGCTCTGGCGGCCGAATAATCCCAAAGCGTTAGCCAAAAAAAACCGCGCCAAGGGCGCGGCTAAGTCTAGGGAGGAAACACCCAAGGAGGGTATTTACAGTCAAAGACTGTAGCTGAACGATACGTGTTGCAGTGCACCATTGTCAAGATAATTGTGGCTCATTTTTAAGCAGGATCAAAAAATACGCAAATTGTCGCGAGTGCCTCGCCACAGGGATGCCGCTCCGGGGCCAGAGTTGGCGGTTTTCTTTCTCGGCAACTCGCTTTATGACTGGCGCCGTAATTCCTCATTCGACGGATTTTTCCATGCGCCCTGATCGTCTGTTTTTCGACCGCCTTGCTGATGCTGCCAAGGCTGAAACCCTTCCGCGTTTCCGCTCGGGTCTTTCGGTGGTCAACAAGGAAGCGGGTGGGTTCGATCCGGTAACCGAAGGTGACCAAGCGGCGGAAGCGGCGATCCGGCGGCTGATCGAAGCGGAGTTTCCGACGCATGGCATTCTCGGCGAAGAGCATGAGAATATCCGTATGGACAGCGATCAGCTCTGGGTGATCGATCCGATTGACGGAACGCGGGCGTTTATCTCCGGCGTGCCGGTGTGGGGAACGCTGATCGGCTTCCAGGAAAACGGCCGGTCGGTGATGGGGCTGATGGACCAGCCGTTCACCGGCGAGCGCTACTATGCCGATGGCGATCGATCCTGGTATCGCGGTCCGGATGGCGAACGACAGATCACCGTGCGCGATTGCGGTGCGCTGGAAAACGCCATCCTGTTCACTACCTCGCCGCACCTGTTCAAGGGTTGGGAGGTCGAGCGCTTCCAGGCCGTGCAGGACACGGTCAAGCTGTTCCGCTATGGCGTCGATTGCTACGCCTATGCGCTGCTGGCTGCGGGCCATGTCGATCTGGTCATCGAGACGGTGCTGAAGCCCTATGACGTCGGTGCGCTGATCCCGATAATCGAGCAGGCCGGCGGTGTGATCACCACCTGGGATGGCGGACGGCCGGAAAACGGCGGCTCGATCATTGCGGCGGGTTCCGCCAAGGTGCATGCAGAGGCGATGGCCATGCTCAAGGCGCGCTGAGCGCCTTTCCCTTTCGCGTCAATCCTCGATGTCTGCGTCCGTCAGGCGAGGCGTTTCGCGCACTTCGTCCGGCTCGCCGCCGGGTACAAAGGCGTAGAAGGCGGCCAGTGCCTGGGTGCGGTAGCGGTCGTGTTCCTGCAGGACCTCGTGGCGACTGCCGGGCACCGGCACCAGTTGGCCGGCGCGGAAATATTGCGACAGTTTCTCCTGATACATGAAGGGCACGATCGGATCGTTGCCGGGCGCGATGATGACCGTCGGCACCGTGATCGAGGCGAGATGGCGTGGGTCGCGGACCTGGTCGATCGTCTTGTGTGCCTCATACAGCCAGCGCGCCGTGGGCGGTCCGAGAAACAGTTCCGGATGGTCGATGACGAGCCGCTGGTTGCGGGCAAAACGTGCGGGATCAGTGGTCAGGGGGTTTTCGTCGAAATCCTTGCGCGGTTCATCCCTGTTCAGGCAGATGTTGCCGAAACCGGTCCAGCTTGCCAGGCGCGAGAGGCGATAGATGGTTTCCGGCGAGGCCTTCTGGCCGCCGAGGCCGACGAATGGCGCTGTCAGCACCATGCGCTCGATGCGATTGGACAGGCGCGGCGCCGCCTTCAGCGCGATCAGTCCGCCGGTCGAATGGGCGAGGACAAAAAAGGGCAGGCGGGTATCGGGCAAGACGACCTGTTCGAGGAAAATTTCCAGGTCGCGGACATAGTCATTGAAGCGGTTGACGTGACCTTTGCGCGGATCCTTGATCAGCCGCTCCGAACCGCCCTGGCCGCGAAAGTCGTATGTCGCGACCCAGAAGCCGCGTGATGTCAGGTCATCGATCGTTTCGAAATATTTCTCGATAGTTTCATTGCGACCATGCAGCAGGACCACAGTGCCCTTGATCTCGGCGCTGTCGCTGCGAAAGACGGCATAGCGCAGCTGGATGCCGCGATGACCTTTGAAAAAGCCGACCGTCGGGCGGCCGGGAACGGGATTGCCTGGGGTGGCGTGAAGAATGGCGTCCATGCTTGCAAATGCCTGACCGTTCGGGGCGCACTTCGTCGTTTCCATCGGGATAGGATGACGATCGGAAAAGGTCAAAGAAAAAAGCCGGAACCGCTTCAGGGGAGAGCGCGGTTCCGGCGAGATCCGCCGGGATGGAAGGGGCGATATTCCCGGCATCGGGTTCGAGACAACCGATGATGCTGTTTTAGGGCGGCGGGCCTGAACCGGCCTTGAACCTGGCGTTCACATGCAATTCATCGACACAAACACGGCTGATCTTGAATTTTTGCAGGCCATTTCCCACATCGTCATCACGGACGCCGCAAGGGTCCGAAACACGCTGCCGGCATGGCCCGAAGGGGATGCTGGCAGATTGAGAACACGCCAACGTCGCTTCCAAGGAGGACATTATGCGTCACGTCGATTTTTCCCCGCTCTATCGTTCCACGGTCGGTTTCGATCGTCTGTTCACCATGCTGGACACGCTTGCGCAGCCTGATCAGGCGCAGAGCTACCCGCCCTACAACATCGAGCGCACCGGTGAAAACCTGTATCGGATCACCATGGCGGTGGCAGGCTTCGATGAGGCCGAGCTATCGATCGAGGCCCATGCCCATGTCCTGACGGTCAAGGGTGAGAAGGCCGAGGAGGATAGTGGCGAGCCGACCGAATTCCTGTATCGCGGCATTGCCAAGCGCGCCTTCGAGCGCCGGTTCCAGCTCGCAGATCATGTTGAAGTGACTGCCGCTTCGCTGAAGAACGGACTTTTGCACATCGATCTGTTGCGCAACATTCCCGAGGCAATGAAGCCGCGCCGGATTTCGATCAGCGCCGAATCTGCTGCCGCGCTGCCGAAGGCCATCGAAGCCCGCGTCAACTGACCGTCTGAGCCGGGCGTTTGCCCTGCGATGAATATGAGGCGACGGACATTGGTCCGTCGCCTTTTTTTGTCAGGCGCGATCAGTGGCGACCGACCCAGCGCATGCTGAGAACATGGTCTAGCGACACCAGGCCTGCGCCTTTGACGACCAGGACAATCAGCGGAAAGAGCCAGAGCAGGCGCTGGTCGGCGATGACGCTGTCGGGGAAGCGATCAAACAGGGCGCCGATTGTCGTTGCATCGACGTTGTGCACATAGATGTCGGTCAGTGTCTGCACGGCAATGAAGGCGATCATGCCGAGCGCTGCGATGCGGGTAAACAGGCCGACGACGATCAGGACCGGCAAGAGCAACTCGCCATAGCTGCCGAACAAAACCATCGCCCCCCATGGCAGGAAAGAAATCGCCGAGACATCGCCACCGGCGGCATCCACCGCCGGCAGGGCGATCTGGTAGTAGGCGTTGTCGCTGATCCGGAACAATCCATCGAACTTCGTGCAAGCGGAATTCAGATAGTAGGGCAGCAGTACCGCCAGAAAGACGAGGCGGGCTGCCAGTCCGAGCAGCCAGGGCGAAAGCATGGCTTCGAACCGGCCCGTAAGAATTTGGTACCTGTCGATGAAAGAGGTCGGCAGCGTGCTCATGATGCGGCTCCGTTGTCTGCGCTGACACAGTCCAGGCTGCTGAATGCGCCGCTGGACAGGGCTATGCCAAGAAGGGTGGCGAGATCGGATGCAGCCGTCTCGGCGTAGGCCGCTTCGCAGGCTTCGGCTAAGGTCTGCCGTTCGATCAGCGCCGTGAGAAACGCATATCCGCCCGGTGGCAGGGGCTGAATCTTCACGTCGAAGGCCGGCCGCGTCACAAGGGCATTTTCCGCCTGCATCGGATTAACGTCGCTGAGCGCGGATCCGGCACGATCGCGAATGACGATCGTTGCCGCCGCGTGGCGGCAGCGTAATATCCGTGTTGCCGGATGCGCAGTAAAACGTAGGTGGCCAAGATCATCGGGCGGGATGGAGGCCAGGCTCATCGGATCGAGAGATGGGCTGTCTGCGCTGTGAAAACTGTCGAGCCAGAGCCGTTCCAGCTGAGCGACATCGGCGAGAAAAGGCAGGTCGCGGGCCGGGGGAAAGGATTGGATGAACCGGGCAAAATCATTGCCATAGGTGAATATCAATGGCGAACACGGTGGATGGGCGCGAACATGCAGCTGCGCCACGGCACGGAAGAACTCTTCGCCGACAAGGTTTTGCACAGTCGGGAAAATCGAGGCCAGCGCGTCGACGAGCGAGACCATGACATTGTTGCGATAGACCGCGAAGCGTCGGCCAACCGCGCTGCCACTTCCTGCGATGAGCCCGTCCGGCACCCTCTGCGCGGGATCGAGCAGGGCTGCGGCAAAGGCGCCGCTTGCAACCGGTTCAGCCGCCATGGCGCAGGCCTCCGGTGGTCTGCTTGTGGTGGGCGAGAATGGCATCGGCCCGAATCGCCTCGCGCTTCAGGATCGGCCAATCCGGGACGTCATTGTCCCACTCGATCAGTGTTGGACGGGGTCCTGTTGCGGCCAGAACGTGGTCGTAAAGATCCCAGACAAGTCTATCGACCGGTCTGTCATGGCTGTCGATCAGCAAGGGCTGGCCGGCGTCGTCCCGATCTTCGGCATGACCGGCAAGGTGGATCTCCTCGACCAGTTCGGTGGGGAAGTCGGCCAGGTAGTCCAGGGGTGCGTAGCCGTGGTTGGTCGCCGAGACATGGACATTGTTGATGTCCAGCAGGAGGCCACAGCCGGTACGGCAGGCAATCGCACGGATGAAATCCGTTTCGCGCATGGTGGTCGCCTCGAAGGCGACATAGGTCGAGGGATTTTCGAGAAGAATGCGGCGGGCGAGCCTGTCCTGCACCAGATCGATATGGTCGCAGACCCTTGCAAGGGTTTCCTCGTCATAGGGAACCGGCAGGAGGTCGTTGAAGAAGTGATCGTCGTGGGTCGACCAGGCAAGATGTTCCGACACGAATGCAGGCTCGTAGCGATCGACGATAGCCTTGAGGCGGTCGAGATGTTGCAGGTCGAGTCCTGCCGGGCTGCCGATTGACAGGCCCACGCCATGAACGGATAGCGGAAAGTCCGTACGCATGCGTGTCAGGATCCGGTGCGGATGTCCGCCGTCACCCATATAGTTTTCGGCATGCACCTCCAGAAAGCCGATGCGATAATCATCAGACAAGATGGCATCGGCATGCTGTGCCTTGAAACCGGCACCGGTGCGTGCGGGCATCGCTGGCGTCGTTGGGGAAATAGTATGGCGTGAAACGGCTGCCGTGTTCAGCATGACGGGTCTCCTTCGCGCGATGGGGCTGAGAAGGCGGAAGGGCTTGATGGCATCTCCGGTCAATTGGGGATGCCATCAGGCCATCAGGCGATCAGGCCTTGGGCATGTCGCGTTCCAGGGCTTCTAGCGCCCCCATACGGCCGTCCGGTGCGGTCATGGTCAGGCAGGTGCCGGCGGCCACATATTTCCAGGCATTGCCCTGATAATCGACCTTGGACGTGCCGGCGCAGGTGGTGCCGGGACCGGCGGCGCAATCATTCTTGCCGGCCATGGAAATGCCGAAGCATTTTTCCTTTTCCTGGGCGACGGCTGGGCCTGACAGCAGGCTGACGCCGGTGACTGCCATGGTAATGGCCGCGGCGAGTGCTGCGGAATTGATGGTATAGCTACTCATGATGCTTCTCCTTGGAGCGTGAAGCTGTTCCTCGAAACCAGCCCGATCGGGGCTGATAGAGGCATCATGGCGAGGCGCGCTGAACATTGGAAATCAATGATTATTGTAGTTTTCGCGAGCGTTTTGTTTGTAAGAAATCGGAATCTCAGACGACTTCTATGAATTGATCCACTTCTGCCTGCGTCGTCGAGAAGCTTGTTACAAGACGAACGAGCCGTTCGTTTTCACTGATCATGTGCGGCATGTCGCGGGGTGCCAGCCAGTCATAGAATTTCGCACCTTTCGATTGTGCGCGATCGGCGGCGGACTTGTCGATCACGGCAAAGACTTCGTTCGCCTGGGTCTCCCAGGCAAGCCGCGCATTGTTCTTGGCCGTCAGGCCAGCGCGCAGCCGGTCGGCCATGGCGTTGGAATGGCGGGCGAGGTCGAGCCAAAGATCGTCTTCGAGATAGGCTTCCAGCTGGGCCGAGATGAAGCGCGTCTTGGAGAAGAGCTGGGCGGAGCGCTTGCGGATATAAGGCATTTCCTCGGCCATTTCCGGCTTCATGAAGACGATCGCCTCCGCGCACCAGCAGCCATTCTTGGTGCCGCCGAAGGACAGGATGTCGACACCGCGCTTCCAGGTCATTTCGGCGGGTGTCGCGCCCAGGGCAACGAGCGCATTGGCGAAGCGGGCGCCATCCATGTGCAGGGGCAGCGATTTCGCCTTGGCGATGGCGGCGATCGCATCCAGTTCGTCGAGCGTATAGACTGTACCGGCCTCGGTTGCCTGGGTGACGGTGATCGCCATAGGCCGGCCCTGGTGCACGGAGGGCACGTCAAAGCGGGACACGGCGGTGTGGAGCGCTTCGCGGTCCATCTTGCCGTTGTCGCCTTCAACAGGGAAAAGCCGACAGGCGCTGGTCAGGAATTCGGGAGCGCCGCCTTCGTCTGCATTTACATGCGCGTCCGAGTGGCAGAAGGTCACACCGCCGGCCTTTGCGACGCTGGCAAGCGCCAGCGAATTGGCCGCCGTGCCTGTCGCGACGAAAAAGACGGCGACCTCGCGCTCGAAGATATCGTTGAACTGTGCCTCGATCCGCTTGTCGAGCTCGCTTGAGCCATAGGCACTGGCAAAGCCGGCGGCCTGCTTTGTGAGGCTTTCTGCGATCTTGGGGTGGGCGCCGGACCAGTTGTCTGAAGCGAAGAACATGATGAGTTTCCCGGGGTTGGAAGGAGTAGTCGCGAGCTTAGGCATTTCCGTCTCGCTATCAATCCGGTCCGCGGCGGAAGCTGTCGCTTTCGTGCAGTCCGCAAGAAGTGCATCACTGACCTATTCAGGCGGGAAAGAAAATTGCGCATTCGGCGTATCGGTGGCAACTTAGCGTCGGAAGGCCGGTTAATTTTCCTGGCGTGATCTTGCGTGAGCGTTTACTTTCTGTCATAGAAATCTCGAAATTAGGTCAGACTAGTTGACCTAATTCTGGTTTCTGAGGTGAAGGATTTGGGTGTCATCGCCCGGTGATGCGGTCCCGCTAGGGTCGCGGATCGCCAAAGGGATGCATCCGGCCGATGGTTCCAGGCAGGCGAGCCCGAGTGGATCGGGCCTATTTGGAGGGAAGGCAATGACGAAGATGACGCCATCCGACGAGATCGTTCAGGGTGCTGCCGAGCGCTCGTCCGAGGTCCGAGGCATCCGGCAGAACACGTATGGCCTTCCGGCTAAACAGGGCCTCTACGATCCGAAGAACGAACACGATGCCTGCGGCGTCGGCTTCATAGCCCATATGAAGGGCGTCAAGTCGCACCAGATCGTCAAGGACGGTTTGTTCATCCTGGAAAACCTCACCCATCGCGGCGCCGTTGGCGCAGATCCGCTGATGGGCGATGGTGCCGGCATTCTCGTCCAGATTCCGGACCGCTTCTTCCGCGAGGAAATGGCAAGTCAGGGTATCGTCCTGCCGAAGGCCGGCGAATATGCCGTCGGTCATTTCTTCTTCCCGCAGGACGAAGAGCAAATCACCCATTTCAAGAAGGTCATCGCGGAAGTCTGTTCCGCCGAAGGCCAGCATCTGATTGGCTACCGCGACGTGCCGGTCGACAATTCTTCGCTGTCCAAGGCGCCGGAGATTGCCGCGACTGAGCCGCGCCAGATCCAGGTCTTCATCGGCGCCGGCCGCGATGCCGCGACCCAGCAGCAGTTCGAGCGTCGCTTGTTCCTGCTGCGCAAGGTGATCTCCAACCGGATCTACGATCAGTATGGCGGCGAGGAGACCGGCTTCTACCCGGTGTCGCTGTCGTCCTCGACGATCGTGTACAAGGGCATGTTCCTCGCCTACCAGGTTGGCGCCTATTACAAGGATCTCGCCGATCCGCGCTTCGAGTCGGCCGTTGCCCTCGTGCACCAGCGCTTCTCGACCAACACCTTCCCGTCGTGGAAGCTGGCACATCCGTACCGCATGGTCGCCCATAACGGCGAAATCAACACGCTGCGCGGCAATGTCAACTGGATGGCAGCGCGCCAGGCGTCGGTCTCCTCGCCGCTGTTCGGCGACGACATTTCCAAGCTCTGGCCGATCTCTTACGAAGGCCAGTCGGACACGGCCTGCTTCGACAACGCGCTCGAATTCCTGCAGCGCGGCGGCTATTCGCTGGCGCATGCGGTGATGATGCTGATCCCGGAAGCCTGGGCCGGCAACCAGTCGATGAGCCCCGAGCGCAAGGCCTTCTACGAATATCACGCCGCCCTGATGGAGCCGTGGGACGGCCCTGCTGCCGTCTGTTTCACCGACGGCCGCCAGATCGGCGCGACGCTCGACCGCAACGGCCTGCGTCCGGCCCGCTACCTCGTCACCAATGACGACCGCGTCATTCTCGCTTCGGAAGCCGGCACGCTGCCGGTGCCGGAAGAAAGCATCGTGAAGAAGTGGCGCCTGCAGCCGGGCAAGATGCTGCTGATCGACATGGAAGAGGGCCGCATCATTTCCGATGAGGAAGTGAAGTCCAATCTCGCCGGCAGCCATCCCTATCGCAACTGGCTGGATCGCACCCAGTTGATCCTGGAAGAACTGAAGCCGGTGGAGCCGCGGGCGCTGCGCCGCGACGTGTCACTGCTCGATCGTCAGCAGGCCTTCGGCTACACGACCGAAGACACCAAGCTCCTGATGTCGCCGATGGCGACCACCGGTCAGGAAGCGATCGGCTCGATGGGCACCGATACACCGATCTCGGCGATGTCGTCGAAGTCGAAGATGCTCTACACCTATTTCAAGCAGAACTTCGCCCAGGTGACCAACCCGCCGATCGATCCGATCCGCGAAGAGCTGGTGATGAGCCTTGTGTCGTTCATTGGTCCGCGTCCGAACATCCTCGACCACGAGGGTGCGGCCAACGCCAAGCGGCTGGAAGTGCGCCAGCCGATCCTGACGAATGGCGATCTGGAAAAGATCCGCTCGATCGGTCACACGGAGGATCGCTTCGACACCAAGACGCTCGACTTCACCTATGATGTCGAACGCGGCGCCGAAGGCATGCCGGACATGCTCGACCGTCTTTGCGAGCGGGCTGAGGCTGCCGTGCGCGGCGGTTACAACATCATCGTCCTGTCCGACCGCCAGGTCGGTCCCGACCGGATCGCGATCCCGGCGCTTCTGGCAACCGCTGCGGTTCACCATCACCTGATCCGCAAGGGGCTTCGCACTTCGGTCGGCATCGTTGTGGAATCGGGCGAGCCGCGCGAAGTGCATCACTTCTGCTGTCTCGCCGGCTACGGCGCCGAGGCGATCAACCCCTATCTCGCCTTCGACACGCTGCTCGACATGCACAAGCACAACGAGTTTCCAAAGGAAGTGTCGGAGGACGAGGTCGTCTATCGCTATATCAAGGCGGTCGGCAAGGGTATCCTGAAGGTCATGTCGAAGATGGGCATCTCGACCTATCAGTCCTATTGCGGTGCGCAGATCTTCGATGCCATCGGCCTGTCGTCGGAACTGGTGGAGAAGTATTTCTTCGGCACGGCAACGACCATTGAGGGTATCGGCCTTACCGAGATCGCAGAGGAAACCGCCAGCCGTCACGCTGCTGCCTTCGGCAAGGATCCCATTCTGGCCTCGACGCTCGAGATCGGTGGCGAATATGCCTACCGCATGCGTGGTGAAAACCATGCCTGGAGCCCGGACTCGATCGCCTCGCTACAGCATGCCGTTCGCGGCAACAGTCAGGAGCGCTACCGCGAATTCGCCGAGATGGTGAACGACAGCAATCTGCGGATGAACACCATTCGCGGCCTGTTCAAGATCAAGACGGCGGAAGATCTCGGTCGCAAGCCGGTGTCGATCGACGCGGTCGAGCCGGCTGCCGAGATCGTCAAGCGATTCTCGACCGGTGCCATGTCCTTCGGCTCGATCTCCAGGGAGGCGCATACGACGCTGGCGATCGCGATGAACAAGATCGGTGGCAAGTCCAACACCGGCGAAGGCGGCGAGGAAAGCGATCGCTACCTGCCGCTGCTGAATGGTGCTGCCAACCCAGAGCGTTCGGCGATCAAGCAGATCGCGTCCGGCCGCTTCGGTGTCACGACTGAATATCTGGTCAATGCCGATATGCTGCAGATCAAGGTCGCGCAGGGTGCCAAGCCCGGCGAAGGCGGCCAGTTGCCCGGCCACAAGGTCGACGCGACGGTGGCCAAGACCCGTCACTCGACGCCGGGTGTCGGCCTGATCTCGCCACCGCCGCATCACGACATCTATTCGATCGAAGATCTGGCACAGCTGATCTACGATTTGAAGAACGTCAACCCTGACGCCGATGTCTCGGTCAAGCTGGTGTCGGAAGTCGGCGTCGGCACGGTTGCCGCCGGTGTTGCCAAGGCACGCGCCGACCATATCACCGTTTCCGGTTTCGACGGCGGCACCGGTGCCTCGCCGCTGACTTCGCTGAAGCATGCCGGTTCGCCGTGGGAAATCGGTCTTGCCGAGACACAGCAGACGCTGGTGCTGAACGGTCTTCGTTCGCGTATCGCGCTGCAGGTCGATGGCGGGTTGAAGACCGGCCGCGACGTGATCATCGGTGCGCTTTTGGGTGCCGACGAGTTCGGCTTTGCGACGGCTCCGCTGATCGCGGCCGGCTGCATCATGATGCGCAAGTGCCATCTGAACACCTGCCCGGTCGGCGTTGCCACCCAGGATCCGGTCCTGCGCAAGCGTTTCAAGGGTACACCTGAGCATGTCATCAACTACTTCTTCTTCGTTGCCGAAGAAGTGCGCGAAATCCTCGCCTCGCTTGGCTTGACCAAGCTGGACGAGATCATCGGCGCTTCCGAACTACTGGAAAAGGACGAGATGCTTGCCCACTGGAAGGCCAAGGGTCTCGATTTCTCGAAGATCTTCCATAAGGTGGACGCACCGAAGGAAGCCACTTACTGGACGGAGCGGCAGAAGCACCCGATCGACGACATCCTCGATCGCAAGCTGATCGAGAAGGCGATGCCGGCTCTCGAGGCCAAGCAGCCGGTGGTCTTCGACGTCGATATCAAGAATGTCGACCGCTCGGCCGGCGCCATGCTGTCCGGCGAACTTGCCAAGCGATTTGGCCACAAGGGTCTGAAGGACGACACGATCCACGTCACGCTGACCGGCACGGCGGGTCAGTCCTTTGGTGCATTTCTCGCGCGTGGCATCACGTTTGATCTCGTCGGAGACGGCAATGACTATGTCGGCAAGGGGCTTTCGGGCGGCCGCATCATCGTGCGCCCACCGGAAAACACCCGGATCGTCGCCGAGGAGTCGATCATTGTCGGCAATACGGTTCTCTACGGCGCCATCGCCGGCGAGTGCTATTTCCGCGGCGTGGCCGGTGAACGGTTCGCCGTGCGCAACTCGGGCTCGATCGCGGTTGTCGAGGGCGTGGGCGACCATGGCTGCGAATACATGACCGGCGGTGTCGTCGTCGTGCTTGGCCAGACCGGTCGTAACTTTGCGGCGGGCATGTCGGGTGGCGTGGCCTACGTGCTCGATGAAACGGGTGATTTCGCCAAGCGCTGCAATATGGCGATGGTCGAGCTCGAACCGGTTCCGGAAGAGGACGACATGCTCGAGAAGCTGCACCATCACGGTGGCGACCTGATGCACAAGGGCCTGGTCGACGTGTCCGGCGATATGACCCGCCACGACGAGGAGCGCCTCTACCAGCTGATCTCGAACCATCTGCACTACACGGGCTCGAACCGCGCCAAGCAAATCCTCGACAGCTGGGCCGAGTTCCGTCCGAAGTTCCGCAAGGTCATGCCGGTCGAGTACCGCCGTGCGCTGGAGGAAATGGAACGCATGCGCATGGGCGTTGCCGCCGAATGATTGCCACCTCGACATCCCGGATGTGCCGGGATGTCGCCGCCCACGGCCCGGCCGTGCAGTTGAAGCTCAGATTAGCAGGACTTTAAAATGGGCAAGGTTACAGGTTTCATGGAAATCGACCGGCAGGTGGCGAAGTATCAGCCGGCCTCCGATCGCATTCGCCATTTCCGCGAATTCACCATCCCGATGTCGGATCCTGAAGTCACCAAACAGGCAGCACGCTGCATGGATTGCGGCATTCCCTATTGCCATGGCCCGACCGGCTGCCCGGTGCATAACCAGATCCCGGACTGGAACGATCTCGTCTACAACAACAAGTGGGAAGAGGCGATCCGCAACCTCCATTCCACCAATAACTTCCCGGAATTCACCGGCCGCGTCTGTCCTGCGCCTTGCGAGGAAGCCTGTACGCTGAACCTCGAGGATGCGCCGGTGGCGATCAAGACGGTCGAGCAGGCGATTGCCGACAAGGCCTACGAGCTCGGTTTCATCGTGCCGCAGCCGGCGACGATCCATACCGGAAAGAAGGTAGCGATCATCGGTTCCGGCCCGTCGGGTCTGGCCGCTGCCCAGCAGCTTGGCCGCGCCGGCCATGAAGTGCATGTCTATGAGCGCGAAACCAAGGCCGGTGGCCTGCTGCGCTACGGTATTCCGGATTTCAAGATGGAGAAGAACTTCATCGATCGTCGCGTCGAGCAGATGAAGGGTGAAAATGTCACCTTCCACTACGGCGTCAATGTCGGTGTCGATGTGACGGTCGAACAGCTGCGCGCCGACTACGATGCGGTGCTCTACTGTGGTGGCTCGGAAACGCCGCGCGAAGCCGGCATTCCAGGCGTCGAACTGCATGGCGTGCATGATGCCATGCCGTATCTGGTGCAGCAGAACCGCCGCGTCGGCCGCGAAAACATCGACAGCAACGGCTGGCCGTCCGATCCGATCCTCGCCGGCGGCAAACATGTTGTGGTCGTCGGCGGTGGCGATACCGCGTCCGACTGCGTCGGCACGGCCTTCCGCCAGGGTGCGGTCAAGGTGACCCAGCTCGACATCCGCCCGCGTCCGCCGCAGACCGAGGACAAGCTGGCGATCTGGCCGTTCTGGGCGACCAAGATGCGCACGTCCTCAAGCCAGGCAGAAGGCGCGGTGCGCGAGTTCCAGGTGGCAACGCTCGAGTTCGTCGGTGAAGACGGGGTGCTGACCGGCGTGAAGTGCTGCCAGGTGGACGAGAAGCGCAAGCCGATCCCGGGCACCGAGTTCATCATCAAGGCCGATCTCGGTTTTATCGCCATCGGTTTCTCGGGTCCGTTCACCGACAGCGTGCTGAAGGAAATGAACGGCCAGCTGACGCTCAATACCGATCGTCGCGGCTCGACCAATGTGGTGGCCGATGACAAGGACTACAGGACCTCGGTCGACAAGCTCTGGGCAGCAGGCGACGTTCGCCGTGGCCAGTCGCTGGTCGTCTGGGCAATCCGCGAAGGCCGCCAGGCCGCGCGCGCCATCGACGAGGCGCTGATGGGATCAAGCGTTCTGCCAAGGTAAGGGGTCAGGATACTTGTACGAAAATGGTCGCCTTTGCGGGCGGCCCTTTTCTGTGTCCGGATCTGTCGGATGATCGGGGTTAGCGGGTGATGGTCGCGGGGGTGGCCGATAGCGGCAAGCGCACGTCATCGACGCGTCCGGCAGGCGGGTCCGGCAACAGGCCATTCTGCACCAGCTGCTCGCGGACGGTGACCACGGACGAGGCAGGAACCGGTTGGCCGCCGAGCAATTCGCTCGCGCCGTCCAGCTCCGGATCGAAGAGGTCCATCGGCGGTGTCGAAACGATGCTCTTCGTCTCGGATGGCGGCATGTTGACCAGTTCCGGCAGGTTGCTGGCATCAAGACGCACCAGGTCGGGGCTGGTCATGTCGCCGAGATGGCGGCGGACTGACTTTTCCACATAGAAGGCTAGCTTGCGCTTGCCGGGGGGCGTGAAGCCGATGCCGTCGGTGCCGCGCAAGCGAACGGGTTGTCCGTTGATATCCGAGCCGGTGATGATGAAGCGACCGTCCTGGTCGACGAAGCCATCCCAGACATCGATGAATTCGCCCTTCTGGCGCTCGACGGAGGCGCGATAGAGCGTATTCAGTCTGAGGGCATCCGCTGTCATGTTCTGCGGTCTGAACGCGGGCAGGCCGACCCAAATCAATGGCGTCTTGCTGCGCGTCACCACCTCTGCCAGTCGGTTCACCCGCGCCTCATAGGCGGTGAACCAGCCTTCGGTGCGGAAATCGAGCTTGGCGTCCGGCGCAATGATCTGCTGGCGGTCGTTGGCGCCGATCTGGATCACGACCACGCTTGGTTTCATGGTTTCAATCAGTGCCGGGAGTTCGCCGATCCAGTCATAGTAGTCGACGCGCACGAGACCGGACGAGCCATTGGACCGCGTCTCGACCTTGACGCCGGGAGCCTCCTCGAACGCGGTCTTCAAACCATCGCCCAGGCCTCCGGCAACAAAGTCGCCGATAACCAGAACGGTCTTGGCGTTTTCAAGCTTGTCGGGCGGCGGCGCCACGACTGCTGCACCGGTCGCAGGTTTTTTCGTCTTGATCTTGGTGACACTGCCCGCCGTTTTCTTGCGCGGGCGGACTTCGCGGATCGGCTTCTGCACTTCACGCGGCGGTACATAGACCGGCTCGCGCGCCCCGAAAAGCATGTCGAACAGGTTTCGTCGGCGCTCATATTGTTGGGCTTCGGCGGACGTCGTGAGGAGGGTGGCCGCAATCAGCACTGCCGATAGGACCAGCGCGCCGATACGGCTGAGGATAAGACGGTGTCGTCTCGATGCCATGTCACTCGCCTTGATATGCGGACTATAAGCCGCGCGATGACCGTATGTGGATCGCGCGGCTTTTCAAGTCAATGGCCAAGTCAGTGACCAAGTCAACGGCGGGTCTGGCCGCCCTCGGATCAGTTTCTCAAGGCGTCCAGAAGCGGACGCGATGGCTGGCCATCGACGGACATGCCGAGACGTCCCTGGATGGCGGAGATCGCGGCTTTCGAACCGGAGCCGAAATTGCCGTCGATCTTGCCATCGTAGTAGCCGAGCGCCTGCATCCGGGTCTGAAGCTCGAACTTTTCCTTGATGTCGAGCGTGCCCTGCGGGCGCGGCCAGCTTTGCTTCATGCCGCCATAACCGGCCAGTTCGTCAGCCAGCAGACCGACGCCGAGCGCATAGCTGTCGGCGGCATTGTAGCGCTTGAGGACGAAGTAATTCTTGGTCATCAGGAAGCCGGGCCCGTTGGCGCCGCCGAGCAGCTTCAATTCTGCGCGCTCTGCGCCATTCTTGAAGCCCTTGCCAGTTGGCCGGACAAAACCCAGGGCCTGCCACTGGGCCAGCGTTTTCGTCTGGCCGGCATAGGTGCTGCCGCCCTTCGGCACCACGGTCTCATAGCCCCAGGTCTTGCCGGTCTGCCAGTTGTTCTTCGCAAGCAGGTTCGCGGCGGTGGCCAGCGCATCTGGGATGGAGTGCCAGATGTCCTTTTCGCCATTGCCATCGGCATCGACGCCATACAGCAGATAGCTGGACGGAATGAACTGGGTATGGCCCATGGCGCCGGCCCAGGAACCCATCAGGTTCTTGTTGCTGACGTCGCCGTTCTGCAACATCTTCAGGGCCGCGATGAGCTGAGTGCGGGCATATTTGGCGCGTTTCTTGTCGGCATAGGCAAGGGTTGCCAGCGAGCGCGGGACGTTGTGCAGGCGGTCAGGGCGCTCAAGGGCGGCACCGTAGTTCGATTCCATCGACCAGATGGCGACGATGATATGCTTGTCGACGCCGAAGTGCTTTTCCAGGGCCGCCAGCGTGCGGCCGTGTTTGGCGATCATTTCCTGACCGACCTTAACGGTATAGGGATTGACGCGGCTATCCAGGTAATCCCAGATCTGCGACTTGAATTCGGGCTGGTAGGCGGCTTTTTCCAAGACAAATTCATCCGGAGCGGTCACGCCGGCAAAGGCCTGGCGATACGTGCGCTCGGTGATGCCACTTTTT